>PKWK01000245.1 GCA_003133205.1 Granulicella sp.
CGCCGACAGCACCTTCACAAATTCCACATTCGTCCCATGCCGAAACAGCGGGCTCGTGCTGATCTTCGCGCCAAGCTCCTGCCACGTCATCCCGTGCGCGCCAAAATCCTCTCCCTCAACGAACAGAACGAAATGCGGGTTCCCCACATTCACCATCGCCCCAGCCACATTGCCCACGCCGGGCAGTTCAATCGTCCGCGGCATCACTCGTGGAACGCCCATCTCACTCTCAATCAGATACACAGGGTCAGTCGCCTCGATCACGCGGCAAGTCCGCACTCCGCCATGCGTTCCCAGCGCAACACTGCTCAGGCCCTCGCTGTGCGCCAGCCATGCCGCCACGCAGCGCGTTCCATTGCCCGAAAGCTCTGCCTCGCTTCCATCCGCGTTGAACAGCCGCAGAAAAAACTCGCCCGAAGGTCGACGCTCAAGAAACTCAATCCCATCCGCACCAATGCTCGTATTGCGCGAACACAGCTTCTGCGCCAGCGCAGCATGGTCCCGCCCCGCAACCGCCTCCTCCAAAATAAGAAAGTCGTTGCCGCACGCATGTGCCTTCACAAAAGGAATCATCGCCCGCTCAATCCTCTTCTTCGTCGCGGAACGCAACGACCTTGTCCGTGGCATTGCTTGCAGTCAACTCCGCCAGCAATTCTTTATGCCGGGCGCTGCTCGCAGAGAGGGTAAACGTCACCCGCTCCAGCGCGCCCACCTTGTCCCGCTCCACAACATTCAGCCGCAAATGCTCACGATCGAGCACTGCGAGAACCGCTGCGAACATCGTCTCCTGGTCTCTCCCGCGCACCTCGTACAGCAGCGGGAAGCGCTTCCATCCCGACCGCGACTCCAGCACCCCAATGAACCGCAGCGCAAAGTAGACGATCAGCGTAGCGATCGCGGCCTCGACATAGAGTCCGGCTCCGCATGTCATCCCGACCGCGGCCACCACCCACACCGTAGCCGCGCTGGTCAGCCCCAGCACACGATTGCGCGTGTGCAATATCAATCCCGCGCCGAGAAACCCAATTCCCTGCACGATGTTCGACGCCACCTGTCCCTTGTTCGGATTGCCGTCCCCAGCCAGCACCTCCGACATCATCGTGAACAGCGCCGCTCCCATGCAGATCAGCATGTTGGTGCGCAGCCCCGACGCCTTATGCCGCCACTCGCGCTCCATCCCGATGACGCCGCCCATCGCGCACGCCATCAGCAGGCGCGTCGTCGTGCTCTGAGAGAACGCTAACTGTTCGATCGCGCTGAAGTGGGTTGATAAGGTCGCTAGCATGTCGTTATGGTCTTCGCTGCGATGGTAGCACCATGGCTGCGGAGGATTTCACTTCGTCGCTGGGCCTCCCGCCGTCGAGTAGCGGTCGGACTGATAAATACGCGCGCAGGGCTGGTCCGTAGTGCACAGAATACTAAGCTCCTGCAAGCCTTCAGGATGCTCGGCGACCGCCTTCGAAACCGCGTCGCCCGCGAGCGCTACGACATACGCAGCATGGTCCGCCGGAGCTGCGAGCGCGGCGTGCCAGCTATCGTAGTCGCTCTCGTTCACCGTCTGCCGAAGCGGAATGCCCGCGTCCTGCAACGCCCCGATGTGGTCCGACTCCGCCATCAGGATCGGTACGCCGGGTGGAAGATCCTCCAGCACCAGCGCCAGGTTTCGCTCAAATGGGATGCGCGTCGACGCGTTCACCAGCGCCTCCTTCAGCACCAGCGGCGGACTGTAGTTCGCCATCAGGTTGCTTGGGTAGCGTTCGATAAGAGCTGCGCATCGCTGCACCAGGTCCGTGCCATAAATCATCGCCAGCGGATTAACCACCACAAGCGCCAATACCACCAGAAACATCACCCGCACCGGGCTGCGCGCAGCAGAATCTGGCGTGCCCCCGCCATCTTTGCCCTCACGAGTCCGCATCCACCGGACCTCCAGCGCGGCCGCCGCCACACATGCAAACAGCGCCAGCGCCGGCAGCATCTCCATGCCATATCGCGCGTTGTAGTAAGAGTGCGGATAAAGCTGCGGAATGAAGATCGGAACCGAACCGTATGCAACCGAATACACATAGAAGACCAGCGGCACCCACAGCAGTAATGACGCCAGCGCGATTCGCCGCCGCACCGCAATCCACAGCCCGGCAAGCGCAGCCGCCATCACCGCAAAGCCCGTCTCCCACGCCGCCGCATCCACCTGAGCCGTGCGCGTGTAGAACAGCAGCGCCCACCCCGGATTGTGCCACCCACGGTAATGCCGCGAGCCCGGAGGCGAAGTCTTCTTCTCGATCGCAGGCGCCGAGTACGGACCGCGCATGAAGTCCAGCGGATCGTGGAAGAAATGCTGGTTGTACCACAGCCAAAGCACCGGTCCGGCCACCGCCAGCAGCGTGAACATCGCGAACGCGGGAGCCACGCGCCGCCACAACTCGCGCGCGCGCCAAAGCTGCCACGTCAGCACGCACCACACCGCCGCGCCCAGAACCCATCCGTCATAGCGCGTAAACACCGCCGCGAAGATCAGCAGACCAAGCCCGATTAACCGCCGCGCCACACGCTTCTGCTCCGTCGCTCGAATCGCGTCCACGCACTCCATCGTCAGAAGCGTAATCCAGATCAGCAGCACCAGGAACAGCGGCTCGGTCATCGCGGTCGTCGAGAGATACAGCAGGTTCGGATTCAGCCCGTAGAACGCCGTCGCCACCATCGCCCAGCGTGGCACCAGCATCCGCCGGCACAGCCGATAGAATCCCGCGGCCCCAAGGATGTAGCATGCAACCGAGGGCCACGAGCCCGCCAATCCGCTCTGCCACCACGTCATCTTCTGCACTAGAGGCAACATCAGCAGATGCGGCAGCGGCAGCCACACGCCGCCGAGCTGCACCAGCCCGGGATTGCGCGAGTCGAGAATCCGTCGCGCGATCCCCAGGTGCGCCACCGCATCGCCATACAGCAGCACATATCCGCGGCTGAAGCACACGATCAGCGCCATGAACCCCAGCAGGATCGCAGCCATCACCACGGGAGTCGTCTCTTCGCGCGTCGCCGGGCGCACCTCGTCCGGATCAAACACAATAGTCACGACCGGGCCCGATCGTCCACGCATGAGAGCCTGCGATCCGCGCGGAGCAGTCACCGTGCGACCCGGTTTAGACGGTCGCGGAGTCAAGATGCGAAATCTCCCGGAAGAGCTCAAACCGCGCGTCAATCTCCTCGCGCGTCACCGCCTGCAGGCGCTCCGTGCCGAAGCGTTCGACCGCGAACGAGCCCATCACGCCGCCATAAAACATAGCCGTGCGAAAGACCGCGGGTGTCAGCTCTGGCTGCGATGCGAGATAGCCATAGAAGCCACCTGCAAAGGAATCGCCAGCGCCGGTCGGATCGACCACCTCGGCCAACGGCAAAGCCGGAGCCCGGAACGGTCTTGGAATCGTCACGTTTGCTGGGAACGAGCGCTCTCCAAAGAACGCCGTCGCGCCATACTCGCCATGCTTCACCACCAGCGACTTCGGCCCCATCGCCAGAACCTTCTCTGCCGCACGCACCGAGTTGGTCTCGCCCGAGAGCATCCGAGCTTCGCCATCGTTGATCAGCAGCACATCCAGTTCGCGCAGCACCACGGCGAGGTTCGCCGCATGGTCCTTGATCCAGTAGTTCATCGTGTCGCCGCACACCATGCGCACTTTGGGCATGTGGCTGCGCACGCGCGCCTGCAGCGCCGGATCGATGTTCGCGAGAAACAAATACTCGCTGTCGGTGTAAGCCTCGGGAATCTTCGGCTCGAACCGCTCAAATACATTCAGGTCCGTACCCAGCGTCTGCGCCTCGCTCAGATTCCCCGCATACGCGCCCGTCCAGTGAAAGCTCAGCCCAGGTGCGCGCTCGATGCCGGTCGTATCAATGCCGCGCGCCTTGAACACCGCTTCGTGCTTCGGCAGAAAATCTTCGCCAACCACCGCAATCACACGCACATCGGTGAAGTAACTCGCCGCCAGCGCGAAATGTGTCGCCGCGCCACCCAGACAATGGTCCACCTTGCCGTGCGGTGTCTCAATACTGTCGAACGCTACCGATCCAACAACCAGAATTGCCATGCTCCCGCTTTCTCAAATGAAATATGTAACTTCGTCACGCACACAGATTCAGAAACGCCCATAGGCAAATCCAAACAGGGTTACAAATACTTGCTCACTAGAAGCCCGAGCCTCTCCTTGGCCGCCGGCGGAATCGCAGCCCGGTCGGTCAGAATCGCATACTTCAGCGCGCTGGCGCACCCGCAACTTCTCTCCTCAGGCATCGCCGCTACCGCCGCCTTCACCACCTTCGCCGCATTCTCCGCGTTCTGGTGCAGCACAGCGACAATCTGGTCAATCGTCACATCGTCATGGCCTTCGCGCCAGCAATCGTAGTCCGTCACCATCGCCATCGTGGCATAGCAGATCTCAGCTTCCCGCGCGAGCTTCGCCTCCTGCAGGTTCGTCATTCCGATCACATCCGCGCCCCAACTCCGGTACAAATTCGACTCGGCGCGCGTCGAGAACTGCGGCCCTTCCATGCACACATACGTGCCGCCCAGCTTGCCCACCACGCCCACCTCCGCGCAGGCACTCTGGAACGTCGCCGCCACCGTCGCGCAGACCGGATCGCCAAACCCAACATGCGCGACAATCCCGTCGCCAAAAAACGTCCCCACCCGCGCAAATGTCCGGTCGATGAACTGGTCCGGAATCACAAAATCCGTCGGCTTATGCTCTTCCTTCAGCGAGCCGACCGCCGACACCGAAAGAATCCGCTCCACGCCCAGCGCCTTCATTGCATAGATATTCGCGCGGAAGTTCAGTTCGCTCGGAAGCAGCTTATGCCCCCGCCCATGCCGAGCCAGAAACGCCACCTTGCGCCCCTCAAGTTCCCCCACGATGAACGCATCCGAGGGCTCGCCGAACGGCGTCTCCACCCGATGTTCGCGCACCCCCGTAAGCCCAGGCATGGCGTACAGGCCGCTGCCTCCGATGATCCCAATCTCTGCCGTCTGCAAGTCCTTACTCCTGTGCCGGCCGCGTCGTGCGCGCCGATCCCGTCTGCATCTTTTCTATCGCTCAACCAAAGTATATCGTCCGGACGCACCGTTCTCCGCCGCGCTCTTGTTGTCAATCGCGGCCTTTATCACGCCCGCCGAAGAAAGCAGCCGCACCAGCGACAGTCCCGGATCGATCCGCTCGCTCCCTGCCTCCGGTCCCTTGCTCTCCACTTCACCAGCCACCTGCAGCGGCGCATCCGACTGCACGCTGGCGATGCTGTCGCGTAGCTTCCGCGCAAGCGCCAGCGGAAACCCTTCGCTGACGAAGACGCCGGTGCCATCCATCGACAACATCACATCGCCTTCATTCGTCGTGTAAACCTCTTCGCTCGCGTCCGCTTCATCCTTCGTTCGCCGCACCAGTCCCGAGTACTTCCGCGGCAATTGCCCCGCATACACGCGCACGAACGACCGCGCCGAATCCTCATTCTTCCACTTCGACTGATACAGCAAGGCAATCGATGCCGTCGACTCCTTCGCCTCCGCCGTCACCGCCGATTTGCGCTGCGCCGCATAGTAAATGCCGCCGTTCCACTCCGAGGTCAGCGCGTCCGCGATTTGCTCCCCGCCAAAAAGCTCCGTCAGAATCCGCACATCGAACTCGCCCATCACGCCCACGTCATACGGCGCATACTCTGCGTCGATCAGCGGGTGAATGTCCGCAAACCGCAACACCGGCACAGGAACATGCGTCATATACGCCGCCGGGTGCATGATCTCGAAGGTCGATGCCGGAGGATTCGCAAGCACCGCGGAAAACGCAGCTTCTTTCCCGGCCTTCACCAGAATCGCGTCCTCGAAGCTCAGCCCTTCGCTATACGGAAACAGCAGCGATTTCTGCAGCAGAAGCGGCGCACGCGCCAGGATCGGCGATCCGCTGGTATCCGTCACCGAGTCTTTCAGCCGATCCATCATGTCCGGCGAATTCTCCAGCGTCTTACCGCTGGGCCGCAGCGAGTAGTCGAGAAACACCACCATCGCCTGCCCCTCGGCCACCGCGTCGCGCGCCGTGTCCGCCTCATCCGTCTGGATGTGGCTGTTGTCCTCCACCGCGTTCTTCGCAATGCTCTCCGAGCCCACCTGCGACCACTTCGTCAGGTCGACCCGCTGATCCTGCAGCGCATGGGTCAACTCGTGCGCCAGCACCGGCTTCTGCTCATCCGGATCGATCCAGTCCAACAGGTTCACCGTCTTCGTCTTGTTGTCGTAGAACCCCGCGACCTGCTCCGTCAACAGCGAGATCATGAAGTTCCGCAGGTGAAAGTCGCGATCGAGCAGCCCAAACTTCTTCAGCACAATCTCCGACCGCGCCAGCCGCTTCGCTCCCTCATCCTCGTCGAACTTCTCGCGCAGATATTTGTTCACCTCATCGCGCGTGATCAGCTTCCGCTTGACGGCATGTTTGATCGGCAACTTCGTGTCCGTACTCACGAACGATAAAATCTCGTCCACCGAGCGGAACAACTCCTTCGCCTGATCCTTGGTCAGCGGAGGGTGCGTCGCCTCGCCCTGCTTCGCCTCGCCCTGCGAAGCCGAGCCTTGCGCGGACGCTGGAGCGGCAGGCACATCCTGCAGCACCAGTGGCGCGCTCGCACCGGCAGGCGGAGCACCCTGCGCCCGCGTCTGGCACCCTAGCGTCGCCGCCAGCGCAACTCCGGCCAACGCCATGGCGCCTATTGAATACCGCGCCCGGTACCACCCGCCCAACCCCACTTGAAGCCGCACCAAACCCACTGACCGCCCTCCGCGCAACCCCATATCTGGTCGCTATAATCAACAGTGTACGAGGTTTCGCGCTGCTTCCGATATGGCCACCACACTCCAGACCGCAGATTCCCCAGCCGCATCAGCCGCCACAAGAGCGCAACTCGCCGCCCTGCTCCACGCAGCCGGCGTCGCGCCGCTCGACCAAACCGGCTGGATCCGAGTCACCGGCGAGGACCGCGTCCGCTGGCTCAACGGCATGGTCACCAACGCCATCCAGGAACTCGCACCCGGCGACGGTTGCTACAACTTCGTGCTCAACGCCCAGGGCCGCATCCAGGGCGACCTCACCGCATTTCTTCAGCCTGACGCCATCCTCCTCGAAACCGGCCGCCGGCAACTGCACGCGCTCATGGCCCACCTCGACCACTTCATCATCATGGACGACGTCGAGCTCACCGACATCAGCGACCAGCGCACCGGCGTCCTCATCGCCGGCCCGCGAGCCGTATCCATACCTCAAGGGCTAAGCCTTCCGATCGATCAGCTCTCAACCCTTAGCCTTCAGTCAACAGAATCCGTCGACATCGTCTACGCTCACAGCCCCCTGGTCCCGCGCATCGAACTGTGGTCCGATCCAGCCACAATCCAGCAACTTACAGCAGACCTCATCGCCGCCGGCGCAGCACCCGTCTCCCCCGAAGCCCTCGACCAACTCCGTATCCTCGAAGGCACGCCCCGCTACGGCACCGACATCCGCAACTCCGGAACAGCCCACGACCTCCCGCAGGAGACCGCCCAAACCCGCGCCCTGCACTTCTCCAAAGGCTGCTACCTCGGCCAGGAGATCGTCGAACGCATCCGCTCGCGCGGCAACGTGCACCGCACCTTCTCCGGCTTCTCGCTCACCGGCACACTGCCCGCGCCCGGCACCGCGCTCACCGCCGAAGGCAAGCCCGTCGGCGAACTCACCAGCGTCGCATCCATCGCCATCTCCGAATCCCCCGTCCAGTTCGCCCTCGGCTACGTCCGCCGCGAAGCACTCGACCGCGCCCTCACCCTGGAATATCCCGGAGGCACGGCGACGCCCATCGCGCTGCCGTTCGCAGTCTCCTGAGNNTGAGAGAGTGTGATTATGTCTGAACAGAACAAGCCCTTCGTCGTTACCGATCGCCGCAAGTTTACGCTCGACGGAACCCCCCGCCCCGACGCCGATCCATCGCCGGAACCCGAGCCACGCTACGTCCCCCCCGCCCCACCCGCGGCCGAGCCACCGCTCGAATTCAAGTCCTCCCAGGCCGCTCCGCCCGAAGCCGCCGAACCTCAGTCCCCCTCCGACGTCGAACTCCCGCCCCCGCCGACCGCCGTCGAGATGGAGCAGGCAAACGCCGCTTACCAGCAAACCTCGGAGCGCCTCGACACCGCCGTCCGCGCCGCCAACCCCGGAATGGACCAGCCGCCCACAATGACCTTCGAGCAAATCATCCAGTCCATTTACATGACCACGATCCTGCAACTCGGCGGCACCACCCAGCAGGGCCAGCAGCCCAAAATCGACCTCATGGGCGCCCGCCAGAGCATCGACATGCTCGCCATCCTCTCCGAAAAAACCAAGGGCAACCTCACCCCAGCCGAAGCCCAGATGATGGACAACGCCCTCTTCGAGGTCCGCATGGGCTTCCTCGAAGTCACCCAGGCCCTCGCCCGCTCCGCCGCCAACCGCCAACCACCCCCACCCGGAGGCACCGCCCCCGGCCGCCCCAGCATCGTCCGCTAGGATTTCGTCCACTCTTTATGAGTTGTCATTCTGACCCTGAACGAAGTGAAGGGGAAGAACCCCCGTATTTTGCCCGCGTCGCCAAAATATCCACGGCAGGAGAAGTACCTAGGCCAGTGCAAGCAACCCTCACATTTCTCGGCAGCGGCACTTCGATGGGCGTCCCCACATTAGGATGCGCGTGCAAAGTGTGCGTCTCCGCCACACCTCCGGCTCCCAACCTCCCTCCGCCAGACCCACGCAACCGCCGCACCCGCCCCTCCGTCCTCATCTCCTGGGACGATCACAACGTCGTCATCGACACCGGCCCTGACTTCCACGCGCAGTCCATCCGCGAAGGCATCCGCCGCCTCGACGCCGTCCTCTACACCCACGGCCACGCCGACCACGTCCTCGGCATGGACGACCTCCGCCCCCTCAGCTTTCACAACCCCAACACCCTGCCGCTCTACGCCGACGAGCCCACCGCCCAAGCCATCGAGCGCATCTTCGACTACACCTTCCGCACGCATGATCGCTACTCCACCAGCGCTCGCGTCACGCTCAACCGCCTGCCATCCGCGCCCGGCGCAGAGGTAGCCCTCTTCGGCGCGCGCTTCCAACGCATCCCCGTCACGCACGGCCGCGATACCATCACCGGCTACCGCTTCGGCTCCGCCGCCTACCTCACCGACCTCAACGACATCCCCGCAGAAAGCATCCCGCTACTCGCCGGCCTCGATGTCCTCATCCTCGACGCCCTCCGCCGCGAGCCTCACCCCACGCACTCCACGCTGGATAACTCCATCGCCCTCGTCGAGCAGCTCAAGCCCCGCCGCGCCTTCTTCACCCACATGTCCCACGACCTCGACCACGCCGCCACCGACGCCATCCTCCCACCCCACATCCGCCTCGCCTACGACGGCCTAAAAGTCACCTTCGACATATCCCCTTAGCCCTTGTCACTTACCACTTACCACTAACCACTGTCTTATGCGCATCTACCACCAACTCGCCGAACTCCCCGCCCCAGCCGCCCCAGTAGTCGCCACCATCGGCAACTTCGACGGCGTGCATCTCGGCCACCAGGGCGTCATCGCCGAAGTCATCGAACGCGCGCACTGCCTCGGCGGCCAATCCCTCGCCATCACCTTCGACCCTCACCCCGCCCGTATCCTCCGCCCCGCGCATCCGCAGCCCCTCATCACCCCACTCGTCCGCAAGCTCGAACTCCTCGACGCCACCGGCATCGACGCCTGCCTCGTACTCCCCTTCACCAACGAGCTCCGCCACATGCACCCCCGCGACTTTGCCACCAGCGTCCTCGTAAACGCCGTCCACGCCACCGAAGTCCACGAAGGCGAAAACTTCCGCTTTGGCTATCACGCCGAGGCCGGCATCGACGGCCTCGAAGCGCTCGGCCGCGAACTCGGCTTCGGCGTGATCGTCTACGCTCCCCGCTCTGTCCGCGGCGCCGCCGTCTCCTCCAGCCGCGTCCGCAAGCTAATCGCACACGGCGACGTCAGCCATGCCCGCGCCCTGCTCGGCCGCCCCTTCTCCATCGACAGCACGCCCGCACCTGGACGCGGATACGGCGCCCGCTACACAGTCCCCACCATCAACCTCGCACCCTACCCCGAACTTCTCCCCGCCCACGGCGTCTACATCACCACCCTCGCCATCGGCGCCAGTGAGCAAGCCGAAACGTTCGAAGCCGTCACCAACGTCGGCAACCGCCCCACCTTCGGCGGGGACTCCTTCGCCGTCGAATCCCACCTGCTCAACTTCCACCCCATCGAGCTAGCCGAGCACACGCCCCTCCGCCTCACCTTCCTCCGCCGCCTCCGCGCCGAACTCCCCTTCCCCACCACCGAAGCCCTCCGCGACCAGATCGCCCGCGACGTCACCCACGCCCGCCGCTACTTCACCCTCTGCCACCTGATCGCCGATCGCTGACAGCCGACCGCTCATACCTCAAACCTCATACCTCACAGCTCAACTCGACAACAAACATTAACCGACTGCCCCGACCAACTCTCCCCTCCCCACATCGTCATTCTGGCGAAAGCCAGAATCTCCTTATTTGTTCCGGCATGGGCCTATCTTCGCTGACCAGCCCTAGGTCCGGTACCGCCAACCAACCCAAGGGCCGAAGGCCCGCCCCATCCTAGCCCAGGGCAACGCCCTGGGTCAGGGACCGCCAACCAACCCGAGCGCTGAAGGCGCGATCTATCCCATCCAACGGGGCACTCCACATCTCACCTCCAACCTTGTCAACCCCCTCCGCTCACAACAAAGAATATTTCGTCGTAGCAAGTCGTTCCACAACAACAATTTGCACCTTTTCCACCCGGCAATAATAGTTGGCATAGTAGTTATGGTCGCTCAGGTATCATTAAGGTAGTAATCAAATAAAAAGGCTCAGCCCCGCGGCTGAGCTTTTCGCATTTTAACCATGGTCTAGAACAAACACAGGACCGGTCCGGACCTAACACCTTTAGAAGTGAATACTTTAGGACTTAAGTACGGGGGTAGGGGGTACTCCCATATAGAAACGTCTTTCACGTACGAGGAACCCGCCGGACCACTCCGTAGCCGCTAAACAACCCAGAATCAAATAGTTGACTATAACCAGCATAGAATCAAACATTTGCAAGGAGCAATTTTAGCAAGTGACTGCGAACAAGCAACTTAGCGCCAACCCCCCGGGAATGCCCCTTTACGGCGGCGTTCCACCCGATGGCTGCGGGGTCGCGGCACCACCCGCAGGAGCGCTCGGCCCCGCCTTCGGTGCCGCATCGTCCTCCGGCATCGCATCCGGTTCCGTCTCCTCCGGAGCCTTCGGAATCTCCTTCACCACCGGCGAGTCCGGCGGCGGCGTCAGCGGTACCTCAAGCTCCTTCTTCGGAGCATTCCCCTCCGGGAACGCCTCATCCGGCTTGTTCGCGATCGCTGCGCGCATGAAGTCCATCCACATCGGCAGCGCCGCCCTCGCGCCGGTCTCTTTATTGCCCAGCGTCTGGCGATCGTCGAAACCGATCCACGTCCCGCACGTCACCGAAGGAGAGAATCCGATGAACCACGCATCCGTAAAGTCGTTGGTCGTCCCGGTCTTGCCGCCCAGCGGATGCTTCAGTTGCGCTGCCGCCGCGCCCGTGCCCATCCGCGTCACCGCCTGCAGAAACTGCATCATCGTCCGCGCCGTCCCCACCGAAATCACCTCATTCACCTGGGCTGGCGGCTCGTCCAGCGGCAGTCCATCCGCCTGCGTCACCTTGCGAATGTAGTGCGGCTCAATGCGTATCCCGTCGTTCGGAAACACGCTGTAAGACTGCACCTGTTCATACAGCGAAAGATCAGCCGCGCCGATCGCAATCGGCAGATAGGCAGGAATATTGCTCACGACTCCAAACCGATGCGCCGTCTCGATCACCTTGCGAATGCCCACGTGATCGGCCAGCTTCAGCGCGGGAATGTTCCGCGACTCGGCAAACGCGTTCAGCAGCGTTATCGCGCCTTTGTAGTCGCCCTCGTAGTTGTGCGGCGTATACGGCCCGTTCGGCGTGTAGAAGCTCACCGGCCCATCCACAATGATGTCCGTCGGCTTCGCTCCCGCCTCCACCGCGGTCGTATACACATACGGCTTGAACGACGAGCCCACCTCGCGCTCCGCCTGCGTAGCTCGGTTGAACTGCGACAGCGCGAAATCGCGCCCGCCTACCATCGCCAGCACCTCGCCGTTCGAGTTGTCCACCGCCATCATCGACGCCTGCACGCCCGAATCCTGCTGCAACTCCGCGTGCAGTATCCCGTCCGCGGAGCTGCCATCCAGCCGCACGTACACAACGTCGCCCGTCGTCAGGAAGCTGTCCGCCGCCGTGTGCTGCGTCCACTTCCAGTCCACCGGCGTCATCACCGCGCGCTGCGACGCGATCTTCACCATCACCCGCGCCGGCGAAACCTCCGTCACCAGCGCGTGATAGTACCCGCCCTTCTCGACCGACTGGCCCCAGTCGGGATGCTGATACTTCTCCAAATCGGTCCCGGCCGCTGCGACGTTGAACAAATGCCCCTTCCATCCGTGGCGCCGCTCATACGCCGCAGTGCCGTCGAGAATCGCTTTGTTCGCCACCAACTGCAGATCGAGGTCGAGCGTCGTGTACACCCGAAGACCCGCGCCATGCACCTCCTCCGCGCCGTACTCCTTCTCCAGTTGCCGCCGAACCTCTTCAACGAAGTAAGGAGCAACCGAGTTCGGCGGAGGCTCGATATTCAGCCCCAGCGGAGACGCCGCAGCCGCCTCTTCCTGCTCCTTGGTGATCTTCCCGTCCGCCAGCATCTCGCTGAGCACAAGATTGCGCCGCTTGAGCGCACGATCCGGATGATTGAGCGGCGAATAGTATTCCGCGCCCTTGGGCAACGCCGCCAGCAGCGCAGCCTCCGTCAGCGTCAAATCGCGCGCATGTTTGCTGAAGTAATACTCCGACGCAGCCTCGAACCCGTATGTTCCGTGCCCCAAATAGATCTGGTTCGAATACATCTGGAAGATCTGGTCCTTGGTGAACACCCGCTCAATCTGCATCGCGAGCAGGATCTCCTGGATCTTCCGCCCGTAGGTCTTCTCATTCGACAGAAACAGGTTTCGCGCCAACTGCATCGTCAGCGTCGACGAGCCCTGCGCCCGGCTGCGCGAGTGAAGATCGCGCCACGCCGCACCCACCGCGCGCATCAGGTTCACGCCCCAGTTCCTCTCGAATGTCTTGTCCTCAATCGAGATCAGCGCCTGCCGCAGTACCGGCGGAAACTGCGTGTACGGCAGCACCACCCGCCGTTCCAGCGCGAACGAGCCGATCTCTCGTCCATGAATATCCAACAGTTCCGTCGTCGTATTCGGACGATACCGCACCAAGTCGTCCATCTGCGGCAGGTCGATGGAATACACCAGCATCAACCCGCACATCACCCCAAACAGCGAGGACAACCCGAGCAAAACCAGAAACGTAGCCCGCACCGCGATACGCCGCGTCGGATATGAAGGGCCATGCAGCACATTGATCCCACCCAGGCGGCCAAAGATCCTCCGCCACCACGGCAGTTTTACCTGCTCCGGGGACTCTCGCTCATCGCTGAATAAACTCGGCACGGCCCCTTCACGATAGCATGGCGAACCATCGCCTCACTCTGTGAATCCCGCCGTCGCGTCGTCAACTGACCACTGACCACTTACCGCTGCTCTTAAGCCGCTTTGCCCTTGAGGATGTCCAGCGCCTTGGTCAATTGCTGATCCACCTGAACGTCCGGCTTCTTCACCGGCACTGGAGTCGTGGTCTCCACCGGCGCCTCTTCGTCCACGCCTACCTGATCGTCTGCCCCTGAGGCCAGCAGCACGGTCGGCGTCACTCCATCATCCTGCAGCTTCTTGCCCGAAGGCGACTCATACTTCGCCACTGACAGGATCAGCGCCGCACCGTCCGGAAGCTCGAAGGTCTTCTGCTGCGCCCCTTCGCCGAACGTCTTCTCGCCCACCACGTCGGCGCGCTTGTTATCGAGAAGCGCCGCCGCAACCAGCTCCGCCGGCCCCGCGGTCCCGCGATTCACCAGCACCACAACCGGCGCCGTCGTCTGAACCGCCTTCGACGGATCAGCCGTAAACACCTGCTTGGGGAACTTCTGCCCTTCCAGCGTCGCAATCGTCCCGTTCTTCAGCAGCATGTTGGCCAGGCGCGTCGCCTCGGTCATGTCGCCCGCAGCCACATCGCGCAAGTCCAGCAGAACCTTCTTGTTGCCGGTCTTCTGCATGCCCTTCAGCTTCGCTTCAACCTGCTGCACATGGTCGTGATCCAGAATCTCCGGCTTCAGATACAGAATCGAGGCGTTCTCATACAGTTGGTCGACCACCGGAGGCAGCACGTCGCCCACGGGAGGAACCACCGTCATGCTTCGCGTCATCGTAATCTTGTCCGGCTCCACCTTGCCGCTATGTCCCACCACACCAACCGTCAGGGTGCTCCCCGGAGTGCCCTCCAGCATGCGCTGAATCATCGCCAGAGAGATGTTCCGCGTGTCCTGACCTTCAATCGATTCCATGATGTCGCCATCGACCAGCCCAGCCTTGTCCGCCGGACTTCCCGGGACCACCGACACCACGGTCGCGTACCCGTACCGCTTGGAGACGTTGATTCCCGCCTGCGCCTTGCCGCCCTTGTCCGCCTTGTAGATCTTGTACTCCTCAGGCGTCAGGTAGCTCGAATCCGCGTCCAGTGACTCTGCCAACCCGCGCAGAGCGCCGTTCGTCACCTCGGTGATGTTCGGGTCCGTCACATAGTCCTGCTGGATGTGGTGCAGAACCTCGGTATAGACATTGATCTGGCGATATGCGCCGTCCTGCCCGGCTGAGGCAGCACTGACGCCGCTCGAGTTCACGCCCAGGAAAACCGTGAGCACCAGGACCACCGACACCGCGAGCAACAGAATCTTCGAAATCTTAGGCATAAGTCGGAGCATCTCCACCGGACAGGTCTCGAACAGTCGCCGGTCTGGATTAGACGTACTCCACCGGCAACCCGATAGCCAAATGATACTACCGTTGGCCAAATCCCTGCTAATCGACGATTAGCCAGTCCCCAGCGGCTCCATGTCGACGGCGACCCTGAGCGTGTGGGCTCCGCCGCCAAGAGCCAGGCCATGCAGAGGACTCACGTCGCCGTAGTCGCGGCCCCAGGCCAGCGTCACATGGCCGTCCGACGGGACAACGTTGTTGGTGGGATCGACGTCCAGCCAGCCGTTCCCCGGGCAATAAGCGGAAACCCACGCATGGGATGCATCGGCGCCCACCAGCCTCGGCTGCCCAGGACGTTGGAACGTTCGCAGGTAGCCGCTGACATACCGCGCCGCGAGATCGATGGAGCGGAGGCAGGCGATCTGCACATGCGCGAAATCCTGGCACACGCCCAGCCGCTTCCGGAAGACCTCTTCGGGGGGCGTCCGCACATTGGTCACCTTGGAATCGAAGCGGAAGTCCCGGTTAATGCGTGCGGTCAGATCCAGAAGGGCCTCCGGCATGGGCCGCCCCGGAGTAAACGACTGGAACGCATAGGAGGCAAACTCCGGGCGTATCCGGATGCGCGGCGACTCAAACGCAAACTGGTAGGCGTCCAGCCCTGCATGGCTGTGATCCCAGGGAAGAGATTGGGCTACCTCTTCCCACGCGGGCGCCTGCCGCGGCCATGGTGTGGCTTGATCCTTGAGAACCACCTCGCTGCGCGCCTCCACCACTAGTTCCTTGTGCAGCTCCTGAACCGTGAAGAAGCAGAGACGATTCCCAAAAAAGTCGACCCGCTCAGTACACATAGCCGGCCGCGGCTGGATGTCGAGTTCCATGCGCACCAACTTCTGGTGCTGCGAAGACCGCGGTTTCAAACAGGTCACGTGGTTGCCGACCGAGACCTGGTATTTGTATCTGTACGTCGATCGGTGAATAATTTTATAGATCATTGGCCTACGGTGATCGGCAAGGTGCGAGCGTGGCTAAAGTACCTGCTCGATAAGTTATTCGACCATGAAGGCAACAGTTGTTCCAGGTCCCGGAGGAACCGCTGAAGCCGGCCCAGGCCGTCGGAGCCATTCGTTCCTCCCGCGACCGCGCCCGGCAACGGGTACTCAATCTCTCGCAAATCGAAGCTGCGCAACATCGTCGCGGCGTCTTGCATAGCCTTTAGGTCGTCTGAAAGATGTCGAGGAAGCTTCTCATACAGATCCGCAAGGTGTCTCAGTTGAAAGTCCAGAGACCGGGGATTCATGTCATCCGCCATCAGCAAATCCAGCACAGCTAACGGCTGCAGCGTTGTAAAGTAGCGCGTTCTGTATGATACGGAGCTGTCCGCGACCTCGAGCAGGCATTCCAGGAACGACCAGTCCTGTTCGCAGAGCGGAGTGGTGACCTCTCGCATTTGTCTCGTCGAATAGATCGCGCGCTCCAGCCGCCGGCCGATGCTCATGAACAACCAGCCCGAGCCGCGATTGATGTTCTCGCGCTCCATACCAGAAAATGCGGACAGTAGTTCCAGGCACCTGGTCAGCGTCGCTGGATACTCGAGAAACTGGGTGCCGTGTTGAAGCTGAATCGAATCCCGAAGCTGGCTGATGAGATAGTTCATATCGGCAGACAACCGTTCCCGAACATTGCCGCCAACTCGCGACACCTCGGCCAGAGTAGAAGCCAAGCTGTCCGGTCGCTTGGTATTGCTCAACACAGAGATCAATTCCTGTTCGAGTTCACGCAAGGTCGGCCGCCTGTTCTTAGGCTTCGGCAGCTTGCTGTGCCGCGACTCCAGACAACTGTGCAGCCGGATGAGGCAACCGAGTTCCGCCTCATCGGCACGCCGCACGCGAGGGATCAGCGAGCGCACGATCCGGGCTATGTTCTCGGCCCGCTCCACGTATCGACCCAACCAGAAAACATTGTCGGCCACACTGCTTGGCACTGCAGGCGCGACCCGGCGCAACTCCACCGGTTCACCACGCGGGCGCAGCATACTGAACGTGTCGACCGGGCTGTCCCAGAGAACCCACGCGTCCTTGCTGTGACCGCCCCGCTGCATCGAAACGACCGATCCCTCCGACTCGGCAACCCGGGTCAGGCCGCCAGGAAGCGCGATCCAACCATTGCCGGTATTCAGCACATAGGCACGCAACACCACGCTGCGCGAAATCAGGTGTCCGTTCTCCCACACCGGTGCGGTCGACAGAGCGATCTGCTCCTGCGCCACATACTCGTAGGGGCGAGTCCGCACCTGGTCGGCAAACTTGCTCTTCTCGGCTTGCGGGATTTCGGCGCCAAAAACCGGCTCCATCCCGCGCGTTGGAAATGCCGGCTTCACCACCACGGAATCGAGATGGTTCAGCACCCAGTCGAGCGCGGGCGTCTGACCGCACCACCAGGTTGCTACGGATGGAAGTTTGAGTTGCTCGCCAAGCAAGTGCCTGGAAAGTCCTGGAAGAAAAGGCATCACCGCTGCCGTCTCAATCAGCCCGCTTCCCAAGGCGTTTGCGACCTTCACATTTCCAGCGACGACAGCGTCCACGAGGCCCGGCACGCCCAGCAGCGACTCGCTGCGCAACTCCAGAGGATCGCAAAAGCTATCGTCAACACGGCGCAGAATTACATCGACTTTTTCCAACCCGTCGACCGTCTTCAGATACACGGACCGGTCACGTACTGTGAGGTCGGCTCCCTCAACCAGAGTGAAGCCGAGGTATCGCGCGATATACGAGTGCTCGAAGTAGGTCTCGTTGTGCGGGCCGGGAGTCAGGAGCACAATTCGCGGATTGTTACATTGGGCGAGGTGGATGAGCGCTTCGCGTTGCGCCCGGAAGAAGGGAGCAAGGCGCAATACGTTCGACGTACGGAAGAGATCAGGCAGAACATCGGCGACGATGGTGCGGTTCTCCAGCGCATAGCCGCTGCCCGCGGGAGCCTGCGTGCGATCCGCCAGCACCCACCACTGGCCGTCCGGCGATCGAGCCAGATCGACCGCCAGCATATGCAGATAACTCTGCGCGGGCACCTGCACGCCCACCAGCGGACGAAGGAACGCTGGGTTGGCATACAGCAGAGCTGCGGGAAAGTACCCATCCGTGACGAGGTCCTGCGAACCGTAAAGGTCCTCCAGAATCAGGTTCAGCAACTGAGCGCGCTGTATGATGCCCTCTTCGATGAACCGCCACTCGTTCGCCGGAATAAGGAATGGGACCAGGTCGATCTTCCAGGGCCGATTTGCCCCGAGCGGATCACCATAAATGTTGTACGTGATCCCGTTCTCGCGAATGCGTCGTTCGGCGCGACCCCAGCGTCGTCCCAACTCGTCGGGGCCGATCGCCCGAAGCGACTCCATCAGGTGCGCCCAGTGCTCCCGAGGATTCACACCGTCGGCCGATAACTCGTCGTAAGCCGCTCCATAGCGAAGTGGAGTCTGATCCAGATCGACAGTCATGGGACAAGCCCCGGCCTTTCACTGCGGTGCTTCGGTTCGGATACCGGAATGCGCAGGTCCAGAGTCGTAGGAAAGATCAAGTTAGTCTCTTCCTCCGGGATTGCCATCGGGCTGAGCGTTGGGTCAACTGGCTGAAAACGCTCCATTCGCCGTGTCGCGGCCTCG
Organism: Granulicella sp.; assembly: GCA_003133205.1. The sequence continues at coordinate 18,689 of PKWK01000245.1, forward strand.
GTAGCATTCGCGGGCCGTGTCGTGTAGACGCGATCGGCGGGTGGTCCCGCGTGATAGATGCATCGGCCAATCGAACGGTCCTTCCAGCGGTCGATGATATCGAAGACAAGCGGCGTATGCACCGGAATTGTGGGATGTAACGTCGCAGATAACCGGCGAGCACGATAGCGGACGCCCGCGACCAACTCTCCGGCCACGTCCGTGGGATGGAGCGGTACCCTGCGTCCATTGCAGGCAACCACGTAGCGGGATTCCGTTGTGAACCCGGACGCCTTCACCTGCATCCGCTCGAGCGACGAATCCACGCTGCGCACCGTTCCGCCCGACGTAGTCTCTTCCGCGAGCACGTTCCACGGCTCCAGGGCCTGGCGCAGCTCGAGTTCGACTCCCTCGACGGTGATCGATCCAATCCTGGGAAAGCGAAAGTCCATGTGCGAGGCAAACCACTTCTCCTCGAACTCGTATCCGGACTGGCGCAGTTGAGCGAGCACGCCGGAAAAATCCTGCCGGACAAAATGCGGCAGCATGAACCGGTCATGCAGCGCGGTTCCCCAGCGGATCAGGTTTCCTTCAAACGGCCGCTGCCAGAACGTGCTGACCAGGGCGCGAACCAGCAGCAACTCGGCAAGCCCCATCCTGACGTGCGGAGTCATTTCGAACGCGCGCAGTTCGAGCAAGCCAAGCCGCAACCCAAGACCCTCCGGCGGAAAAAGTTTGTCGACGCAGAATTCCGCTCGATGCGAGTTCCCGGTCATATCCACCAGCAGGTTGCGAAACAATCCATCCACAACCCACGGCGGGCAATCGCTGGCGGGGAGATTGCGGAACGCCACCTCCAACTCATACAGGGCATCCATGCGCGCTTCGTCTACGCGGGGATACTGGCTCGTCGGCCCAACATACATGCCGGAAAAGAGATACGAGAGCGACGGATGATTCTGCCAGAACGCCACCATGCTGCGCAGCAGATCCGGCCGACGCAGCAAGGGGCTGTCCAACACCGTTGCTCCGCCAATCACGATATGACTACCGCCGCCGGTAGCGACATGGCCGCCATCGTAGTTGAATTTCTCGGCGGTCAGCCTGTTGCGGCGCGCCTCCTCAAACAGTAGCGTGTTGATCGATTCGAGTTCGTCCCAACTGCTCGCGGGCGGAAGATTGACCTCCAGAACACCCGGATCGGGAGTAACACTGAACGATCGCAACCGCGGATCGGAGGGCGGTGTGTAGCCTTCCACCCACACCGGCTGGTGCAGATACTGGCACGTATCCTCGACCGCGGCAACCAGGTCGAGATAGTCCGCCAGCTTGGACGCATACGGCAGAAATACATGCAGGCGGCCATCTCGCGCCTGAACGCACAGCGACGGCCGGATCAACTCCGTCGCTGTCTCGGCAGTGCTCGGCAGAGGCGGAAGCGGATCAGCCACAGGGTCCATCTTGAAGAGATCAGGGCGGCGAACCGGGTGCGTTGCCAGCTTGACCTGTTCCGCGAAGGGGGCTGCGTCAAACTCATATTCGAGCTCATCCGGCGCCACCCAGGGCATCGTCTCGGTCGGTATGCGAAAGCCAATCGGTGAGTCGCCTGGCGTTAGTTCGAGGCGCTCCGGACGAGGAAACCACAACTGGCTCGACCAGCCCAGCCGCCCCGCCGGTTGCCGTCGGCGAAGAGGCAAGATGTACCCCGCTGGCTCCGTCGACTCGGCTCCCGGATTGTACGCAGGCAGCAGGTTTTCGGAGCTTACCTGGAGCCGGTGCGTCAGAGCTTTGCCGAACCGCAATGCATCCGCCACTCCAAACCCGTAGTCCTTATCCTCGCGAGCGATGAGGTCGACATTCTCCCAAACCGGGACGCCGTCGGCGCGCCAATAGCAGCTCAGCGCCCAACGCGGCAACGGTTCGCCCGGATACCACTTGCCTTGGCCGTAGAGAAGCAGCGCGCCCGGCGCAGTCTTCTCGCGGAGGCATTGAATGAGCGCGAGCCCTCGGCTTCGCTTGATCGGCCCCAACGCATCGATGTTCCATTGCGGGCTCTCGGGCTCGTCGATGCCCACAAAGGTCGGCTCGCCGCCCATGGTCAGGCGCACGTCCTGCGCTTTCAGGTCTGCGTCGACTTTGTGCGCGACCTGTTCAACCTTCGCCCAATCTTCTTCGCTGAAAGGCTTCGACAGCCGTGGCGACTCATTCAGGCGGCTCACGGACATGGAGTAGCTGAAGTCCACATTGGCCGGCTCCACCGTGCCCCCAATCGGCGCGGCCCGCGACGCACTCGGAGTACAGACCAGCGGAATGTGACCCTCGCCGGCCATCAGGCCCGAGGTCGAGTCCATTCCAATCCAACCCGCGCCCGGCAGATAGGCCTCCGCCCATGCATGCAAATCTGCGCAGTCCGTCTGCGGGCCGCTCGGACCTTCCAACGGCTGCTCATCCGGCGCCAACTGAATCAGATAGCCGGAGACAAAACGCGCGGCGATCCCCAGGTGCCGGAGAATCTGCACTAGCAGCCACCCGGAGTCGCGGCACGACCCCATGCGCTTTTCCAGCGTCTCCTCGCACGTCTGGACGCCCGGCTCCATGCGCGTCCCATAGCCAATCTCGTTACTTACCCTTCGATTCAGGTCAGCCAAGAATCCGATCGTCCCACGCTTCTCGCGCGAAATGCTCTTGAGAAAATCCTGGAGCCGAGGGCCAGCCACGTCTATCGAGCGATAAGGCTGGAGATCCTTGGCCAACTCCGGCCCATACTTAAATGGATAATCTTCGATTCCCGGTTCCAAAAAGAAATCGAATGGATTGACGGGAGACAGGTCCGCGACGAGGTTCACCTCGACCACGAACTCGTTCGTCTTGCTCGGGAAAAGAGCGCGCGCCAGGTAATTGGAGTGCGCATCCAACTGCCAATTCAGGATGCGATCGGAAGGGGTGATATCAAGCGAGTAGCTCAGGATCGGCGTTCGGCAATGCGGGGCGGAACGCAACTGTATCACCTGTGGACCGAGCGACACCACCTTGTCGTACCGGTACTGTGTCCGGTGATTCAGAGCAACCTGTATTCCCATCCACCCTCATGCGGCCCACGCCTGAAGTCCCTGGTTCGTTCTCAATCGACACCACAAGCCCAAAAGGCTGCAAGCGGCTCGTAAGCTGATGTTGTAAGGCTACCTTAACATATCAACTACAAGAACGATATCCATTTGAGGGAGACGCCCGGGCGAGCAACTAGGCGCTAGCACGCCATGTTGACTGGATTGATGACGGCGAACAGAAGCGAACTGTCACCTGTGGTATAGGTGACGTCCGAAGCCTGGTGATGCTAAACGGAATCAATAACTTAACTCGGCAGAATCCGGAAAATCAGGGACCGATGCCACGAAGATAGGGGGCGTACATCCGTACACGGCGGTTTTCAGCTAAGATTCTCTAGGCAGACCGTAGGCGGAGAACAATCCTCTTTATGACGACATTGTTGACTCCCTGGTTCAATCCCTCTGCCTTCCTCGACGCCGGCAAGCGTCCTTTGTTGGCTTTCGGGGCAAACTTGTCAGTACAACATGCATCCTACTTGGTTGCATCGATTGGGCCCCATCTTTCTTCTGAACATGTAGCGCCAAGGTCCAGCAGATTGCCCAGACTTGATAGCACAACTCGGCGGACCGCATCGGGATTGTTCCTCGCGACACTGGCATTCGCTGTGTTCTTCTGGGGACTGCATTACAAACTCTCCCTCTATCGCTCTAATACCGCTCAGCATCGTTCGCCCGAAGCCAAGCTTCTGTCCCAAAAGGAGCGACCGGTTTCGTTCAATAGACTGGGCTCCGTGCGCTCGGTATCCCCGCAGCCTCAATCGTCGACATTTTTTTTTACATTTCTGATCGCCGCTGTCGCAATCGGTTCGTACCCCGACATATCGCTCGGGACCCAACTCGTGACCACAGATGACGATTCTCGTCAGCAGTGCCGCGCCACTGCCCGTTGCTTCTCATCCCGCCCCCCTCCGGCATCGCTCCCTTCCAATTAGGACCATCTCTTCAAGCTGCTAGTCAGCCCGCGAACTCTCGCAGGTTTGCGGCTCATTGAAGGGTCGATTGATACCCCGAATCTACCCGTATTGCGATAGGTGCCTTCATCATGTCTATGCGATCTCCATCGATCGTTGCTAGGGGTGCGCTGCTCATTGCGCTCCCGTGCCTTGTCTTCACTGGGTGCAAAGAAAAGCAGCCAGAGTCTGCACCTGTAACGGCTTCGGTCGTTGCCGCCTTGCGCACGCCGCTAGCAAACACCCTCACGGTCGCAGGCGAGTTCCTTCCGTACCAGGAGGTCGAGTTGCATGCGAAGGTGGCGGGTTACATCCGTCACATCAACGTGGATATAGGAGACAAGGTGAAACAGGGTCAGGTGCTCGCCACACTCGACGTGCCCGAGTTGCAAGCACAGGTGCAGGGTGCGCAGGCGGGCGTGCGCCAGACGCAAGCTGAGATTGTCCGGTCCACCAGCGACGTGGCGCGTGCGAAGGCGAACTATGCTGCACTGCACGCCGCGGCGGAGCGGCTGCAACAAGCCTCCGATGCGCGTCCCGGCTTGATTGCGCAGCAGGAGTTGGACGACGCGCAGGCCAGGGATCAGGCGGCCGCGGCACAAGTGGATGCAGCGAAGTCTGCGCTGAACGCCATGCAACAACAACTCGGCGTGTCGCAGGCGCAGCAGCAGCAGATATCGACCATGGCCGACTACTCGCGCATCACCGCACCGTTTAGCGGTGTGATCACATGGCGCTACGCTGATACGGGCGCACTCATTCAAGCAGGCACGTCAAATGCCGGCTCGGCGCCCGTGGTCAAGATCGCCGAGATCAGCACGTTGCGACTGCGGCTGCCCGTGCCGGAATCGCTCGCCGGCTTTGTGCATACCGGCGACGCTGCCACCATCTACGTCCAGGCACTCAACACCACACTTACCGGAAAGATTGTTCGCTCCACCGACGCACTGGATCCGGCAACGCGCACCATGCAGGTGGAGGTGGATATTCCGAATGCCAAGGGTCAACTCGCACCCGGCATGTACGCCGAGGTCTCGGTTAACATCCAGCGCTCTAGCGATGCGCTGGTGGTGCCTGTCAATGCAGTCGATCGCAGCGGCAGCACCCCAGCTATCTACGTCGTCAATGCGCAGAACAAAGTCGAGCGGCGCAACGTAAGCCTTGGCATTGCTACCGCAAATCAAACCGAGATTCTGAATGGTCTGCGCAATGGCGAGTTGGTCATCGTCGCCAACCAGGCAAGCTATCTGCCGGGTGAGCTGGTAACGCCGAAGCTGAGCTCAATGGCCGGAATCAGCACGACGGAGGCCCAATAATGTCGGGCTTCGCTCTCCGCTATCCGTTCTTCATCATCATGCTATGTTTGGTCATCGCAGTTGTGGGCGTAACCACGGTTGCGCGTATGCCTGTGGACCTCTTCCCGGAGATCAATATCCCTGTCGTCGTTGTAGCCACCTTCTACAACGGCATGCCACCGGAACAGATTGAGTCACACATTACGAATCCGTTTGAACGCTTCTTCACGCTCGGCAGCGGCATTGACCACATCGAATCGCGCTCCTTGCCGGGCGTCAGTCTGATTCGCGTCTACTTTCAACCGGGAACAAGCTCAGATGCCGCAGTCAACACCATCTCCAACCTTGCGATGGCCCAACTGAGGCGTCTTCCCCCAGGAACTCTTCCGCCGGTCGTGCTCAAGTTTGACTCATCGAGTCTTCCGGTCTGCCTGATCACTTTGAAAGGCCAGGGTCTCAACGAAACTCAGTTACATGACTTGGGACAATACAGCGTCCGCAACCAGATCGCTTCTGTGCCGGGAGCCTCCATCCCGCCCCCTTTTGGCGGTAAGTATCGGCAGATCCAGATTTACGTTGACCCGACGAAGCTTGAGGCCAATCAACTTAGCCCCATGGATGTTGTCCGGACGGTGAATGACGCCAACGCGATTCTTCCTTCGGGCGACGTCAAGCTCGGGCCGACAGATTTCAACATTTACACCAACTCGCAGTTCCCCAACACGGAAGAGATCGACCGTCTCCCGCTGAAAACCAGCGGCAACGGACAACTGCTGATCGCCGATATCGGGCAGGCCAAGGACTCTTCTGCCATTCAGACAAATATTGTGCGCGTCGACGGACAACATTCGGTCTACCTGCCCATTCTCAAGCAGGGCGGCGGCAGCAATACCATCTCGATTGTGAATGGTGTCCGTGACGATCTGAAGCATCTCGTCGATATTCCCAAGTCGCTCAAGACCGCGGTGGTCTTCGACCAATCGGAATTCGTAAAGACAGCCATCAAGAATCTTGGCAGCGAAGGAGGGATAGGGCTCGTCTTGACTGCGTTGATGATCCTGATCTTCCTGGGTAGCATGCGCGCCACGGTTGGCGTCATGCTGTCGATTCCACTCTCCGCGCTAGCGGCGCTTCTTGCCCTGAACTTCATGGGTGGCACCATCAATTCGATGGTGCTCGGCGGCCTGGCTCTGGTGTTTTCGCGACTCATTGATAACTCGGTGGTGGTGCTTGAGAATATTTTTCGCCACCTGGAGATGGGCAAATCCCCTAGAGAAGCGGCAGAAAAGGGTGGACAGGAGGTTGCACTCCCCGTACTCGCTGCTACCTTTACGACGGCGATCGTCTTCTTCCCAGTTGTGTTTCTCTACGGCGTCAGCCGCTACCTCTTCGCCGCGCTCGCACTCTCCGTCGTTCTATCGCTGTTCGCGTCGTACGCGGTCGCGATGACAGTGGTGCCGCTTTTCTGTGCACGCTTTATCAAGAACGCGCACAACGAAGCCGCGCATCACGCCGGCGGCAGCCCATTCCAGATCTTTGTGCGCTGGTTCAACCGGCGTTACGACAAGATGCTGATGCACTATGACGTCGCGGTCAGAAAAAGTCTGCTTCGCCCCGCTGCAATCGTTGTTGGCGTCCTTGGTGTGTTTCTCCTCAGCCTCGGCCTATATCCCTTACTTGGTCTGTCCTTTTTCCCGCGAACGGATCCAGGACAATTTGTTATCAATGTGAAAGCTCCCAGCGGCACTCGTATTGAACTGGCGGATGAATACGTGGCACATATCGAACAGGATATTCGCGACGTAATTCCGAAGCAGGATCTCGGTATGATCGTCTCGAACATCGGCACCGCTCCAGGCTTTTCCGCCATTTATTCCAGCAATTCAGGTCCACATACCGCCTTCATCCAAGTGAGCCTGACTAAAGGACACAGCAAGAGCAGTTTTGCCTATATGTCCTTAGTGCGGAGCAAACTGCACGAGGATCTTCCGGAGATATCCACTTACTTCCAAACCGGCGGTCTCGTCGATGCGGTAGTAAACCTTGGCCTCCCTGCTCCAATCGATATTCAAGTGAGCGGAAACTATCTCAACGAGGCGTCCGCTACCGCAGCCGTTTTGGCAAAGAAGATTCGCGCCTTGAATGGTGTTGGCGATGTTCTTATTCCGCAGGACGTCGATTATCCCGGGTTGAATCTGCGGGTCAATCGCGAGATGGCGGGGCGCCTCGGGCTCACCTCCCGGGAAGTCGTGGACAATGTCATCACCGCGCTAAGCTCGAACGCCATGATCGCGCCAAACTACTGGGATGATCCCAAGAGTGGAAACAGCTATCTGATTGCCGTGCAATATCCCGAGTCACAGATGAAATCGCTCCAGGATCTCAATCAGATTCCGATCAGGTCACACAATGGGGCGACCGCCACGAACCTGGGTGCAGTCGTACAGATACTGCCGATGAAATCGCCGACAGAGGTCGATCACTATCAGTTGCAACGAGTGAACGACATATACGTCTCCCCCTCGGGACAAGATCTCGGCGGACTTGCTAAACGTGTCGCTAACGTCATCTCGAGCACTCCGCTTCCCGAGAATCTGCGCGTCGTTATCCGCGGTTCAGTTGAAGGAATGCACAAGTCTTTCGTAAGCTTTGGGCTTGGTCTCATTCTTTCGATCATTCTCGTCTACCTGATCCTGATGGCGCAGTTTGCATCCTTTATCGACCCACTTGTCATCCTGCTCGCGATTCCACCCGGGATCACCGGCGTCATTCTTTTCCTGCTACTCACCGGGACCACGCTGAACGTGATGTCGCTTATGGGCGTGGTTATGATGACCGGGATCGTGGTTTCAAACTCCATCCTGATCGTCGAGTTCACGCGCAGCCTGCGTAGAGAAGGTATGCCGATTGGCGAGGCGGTAGCCATGGCGTGCCGCGTTCGCCTCCGCCCGGTCCTGATGACTTCGCTGGCCACCATCCTCGGCATGATACCTATGGCGCTTGCGCTCGAGGCGGGCAGCGAGCAGTATGCGCCGCTGGCTCGCGCCATTATCGGCGGCCTTACGGTCTCGGTACTGGTCACGGTCTTCGTGGTTCCCGCGGCGTATCTGCTGGTGCATCGCAAGGAAGAACACGCGCCAGTAGCAGGGGAGGCTTAGTCATGAAGTCGCATCAGAAGATCAACGTCGCACTCCTTCCGCTCGTGCTGCTTAGTTCGGGGCTCCTTGCTCAGAGCCCGCCGCTCGCACTGCCAAACGCCCCCGGACCTTCATCGCTTCTCGTCGCTTCCTCTCAACCGCCATCAACGGCCTTGCCTCAGCCGCCCGCAGACGGGATGGGGACGCCTACCCTGCTCACCCGTCAAGAAGCTGAAAGGATCGCGTTGGCGAACAACCCTCGCATTCACATCAGTCAGTTGATCGCAAGAGTTCAGCATCAGGTCGTTCGGGAACGTCGTGCCGATCAACTCCCAAACGTGAACGGTAGCGTGACAGCAGTCGAGGCAAACGATGGTAGCAGAATATCCAGCGGCGCTCTTACTGCCTCAACGCTACTCAATCACGCAGGCGCGGGAGTGCAAGTCAGCCAACTGATTACAGACTTCGGACGCACATCGAATCTGATCTCTTCGGCAAAGCTGCAAGAGAAGGCGTGGCTTGCCGATGCTGAAGCCAGCCGTGAAGACATCGTCCTGCTCACCGATCAGGTGTTCTTTGGCGTTATTGAAGCCCAGGAGACGCTACAGGTGGCCGCGCAGACGGTCTCTGCGCGGCAGGCTCTCACCGATCAGGTGAGCGCACTCGCCTCATCCAAGTTGAGGTCAGACCTGGATCTGAGCTTCGCCCAGGTCAACCTCTCGCAGGCGAAACTGTTGCAACTCAACGCACAGAACGATCTCGATGCTGCGAAGGCTTCGCTGTGCTCCGTGTTGGGTTACGACAAGCTGATGAACTTTCAGCTCGTCGACGATACCGGCCCATTGCCTCCGCTTGCGCCTGATCCCGAGACCCTCATCGCCCAGGCCATTCAGAATCGGCCCGACCTTCAATCCCTGAAGTTCAACGAGCAGGCAGCGCAGAAGTTCAGCAAGGCGCAACATGAGCAGTTACTTCCGACAATCAGCGCGCTCGGAGTCGTTGGCGATACACCGACCGGTTCCCCGCAATACTTCACAACCACCTGGTATGGAGCAGTTGGGGGGAACGTAAATTTCCCGATCTTCAATGGATTCCGGTTTACGGCGCAAGCCTCCGAAGCCGCCCTGCAGGCGCAGTCGGCCTCCGAACAGACCCGCGCGCTTCGGGAGCAGGTCGTTCGCGATGTCCGAACCGCATGGCTGAACGCGAATACTGCTCTACAGCGCGTAACTGTAACGTCCGAGCTCGCGCAGGAGGCAAATACCGCCTTGGATCTTGCAAAGACCAGGTACGACCTGGGACTCAGTTCGATCGTTGAGTTGAGCCAAGCTGAACTGCAGCAAACGGAAGCAGCCATCGGCAATGCGAATGCGAAATCGCAGTACAACTTCGCCATTTCAACAATCAACTTCCAGACGGGTGTTCAGCCATGATCGGAAACGTCAGTCACTCGGCGATCCAGTTCGACTCTGTTAACTTCGGGAGCGTTTCCCATCATCGTAAAGGCAAAATGCCCAGTTATAACGGTCGCTTCGGGCTTGACGTCCTAGCCTCTGTTCCGCAGATCGCCATGCATCAATGCCTTCGGATTCAACTCCTTCGGCAGCCGCATTGAAATTGCAAATGGTCGCAAGCGAATTTAATCTCACGCTTCTTGTAACGAATTCCGTGTTCGGGGACTTTATTCAGGTGAATGCACCAGTCAAGCACATTTCACCCGATGATTCCTCGCCTTTATCGAGTTCTGGGCCTTCCTCTCCTGGTTTGTATGGGGACATTGGCCGCCGCTGCGCAAAATCCTCTGTCGCTCCGGCAAGCCATCGATCAGGCCCTGGGACAAAGTTCCGAGGCCGCCATCGCTCACGCCGGCGACCAGGAAGCCAAGGCGGCAGCCACGATGGCGCGCACCCAACTGCTGCCACGCCTCAATTTCACTGAAGACATCTCCCGCGGAGACGACCCTGTATATGCCTTCGGTACCCGGTTGCGGCAGCGGCAATTCACCCAAGCTGACTTCGCGCTGAATGCCTTGAACCGTCCTCAGCCGATCGGCAACTTCTCCACCCGTTTCTCCGGCTCCTGGACGGCATTTGATTCGTTCAAGACGCAGCGGGAAATCCACCGCGCCGATCTCGTCCGCGCAAGCGCGTCATCGTCCGCCAAGGCTGCGGACCAGCAGATCGTACTTCACGTTGTCGCAGCATACCAGTCTGTGCTCTACGCACAGCGGGAGATCGATGTCGCCCAACATGAACAGGAGACGGCAGCGGCGCTGCTGACTTCAGTGGATCAGCACGTCAAGGCAGGCCTTGCAGTGGAGTCGGACCGAATGTCCGCCCAGGTAAACGTGGCCGCGCGCAACGAGGAATTGATTGCGGCACAGGGAGACCTGGATCTGGCGTGGGCGGAGTTACGCGAGGCGATGGGAGTCCCTGACCTCAAGGCATCGGAATTGAAGCCGATTGAGCCACATACATTTTCCCAAATCCCTCTGGAAGAGGAGATTGCGACAGCCGCAAGAACTCGTCCCGATCTGACGGCCCTGGCGCAGACCCAGTCGGCGCAGACGTGGGCCCTGGGAGCGGCAAAGTCGGACTTCGGCCCGCTCGTGAGTGCCTACGGGAACTGGGAAGAAGACCGGGGATCGCTGGGCAGTTCGGGGGGAAACAACTGGGTGGCCGGCGTCCAGATCAGCGTCGACATCTTGCCCATAGGCAAACGCGCCCAACTTGCGCGGGAGATTGCGGCGAAACAGAAGATCGACGCGCAACTGTCCGCATCGCAACAGCATGTGCGGCTCGAAGTTAGTCAGGCACACATTCGCCGGCGGACAGCGGAACTCTCACTCGATACGGCGAGAGCCTCGATGGACCAATCCGCCGAAAGTCTCCGCATCCTCAAGAACCGCTATGGCGCTGGGCTTGCCACCATCACCGATCTGCTGCGGGCCGAAGATGCAGAGCGACAGAGCCAATCCAGTTACTGGCATGCCGTCTACGGAAACGCCATGGCTTATGCCGAACTGCTTTACGCGACAGGGACACTGACTCCCGATGCGGCGGAGGATTTGCAATGAAGATAGTGTTACGGGTGAGTTTGCTTGCCGTTTCCGCGGCGATGATGGCCGGTTGTCACAGCAGCGAATCAGCTATACCGGCTGCGGTACAAACTGTGCAAGCGCGGGTAGTCGAGAGCCAGTTGCAACAGGTTCCTGTAAATCTGCGATCGACAGGAACCGTTCACGCGCGCGAGACGGCGGTTGTGTCCGCGCAGGTTGTCGGCCGCATCCAGCAGGTTCTTGTTCGCGAGGGAGACAGCGTGCGAGCAGGACAAACCCTGGCCGTGCTCGACGGCGCGGCTTTGCGAGCGGCAGCGGATCAAGCGCATGCATCGGTAAAGGCCGCTGAAGGGGAGCAGGCTGCTGCACAGGCCAATGCAAAGCTAGCGGCGAGCACACTGGAGCGTTACCGGCAATTGGAAGCCGAGAAGAGCGTCAGTCCGCAGGAGATGGATGAGGTTAAGCAACGAGCCGAGGCGTCTGCAGCCAGGCTCGAAGCAGTTCGAGCACAATCCGACGCGGCGCGTGCACAGGAAAACGGCGCTCACACAATGCTTGGCTACACGCGGCTGGTGGCACCCTTCGCCGGCGTCGTGACCTCGCGGCTGGCCGATCCGGGAACGCTGGCGTCGCCGGGCGTGCCGCTGCTTCAGGTGGATCAGGCCGGAACTCTGCAACTGGAAGCCACGGTGGATGAGTCGGCGATCGGTGCGATTCACAAGGGGATGAAGACGCAGATCACGATCGATGGCGGCAACTCTGCGAATCTTACGGGCACCGTGGCCCAGATCGTCCCAGCCGCCGATCCTGCCACTCACAGCTTTCTCGTCAAGATCGACCTGCCTTCCTCAAGCCAACTGCGCGCCGGCATGTACGGAACAGCGGAGTTTGCCAACGGCGTCCGGCAGGCGATAGTCATTCCGCGTTCCGCTGTCGTTTCCCGCGGCTCGCTGTTTTGTGTATACGTTCTCGACGGCCAGGGAATTGCGCAACTCCGATATCTCACCCTCGGCGCGACCCAGGGCAATCTCGTAGAAGTTCTGTCGGGCATCTCTCCCGGAGAAAAGCTCGTTGACGATCCCTCCGACCGCGACCTTGCCGGCAAGCGCATCGAGGCCCAGCGATGAAGCAGGAGCTTGGCATCGCCGGAAAGCTGGCTCACACATTTCTCAACTCCAAGCTGACGCCGCTCTTCATCGCCGCGTCCTTGGCGATCGGAGCATTCGCCACCGCGATCATCCCCCGCGAGGAGGAGCCGCAGATCCTTGTCCCGATGCTGGACATTGCCACCGCGATGCGCGGCGCGTCACCGGCTGAGGTGGAACAACGCGTAACGCTGCCGATCGAGAACCTGGTGCATCAGATCTCCGGCGTCGAGTATGTGTACTCCACATCAAGCCCCGGACAAAGTCTTGTAATCGTGCGCTTCCTGGTAGGCACGCCCCAGGAAGATGCGCTCATCAAGGTCTATAGCAAGCTCT
>PKWK01000228.1 GCA_003133205.1 Granulicella sp.
GGGCAGGCTACTCCGATGGAGGTGGCTGACGCGCCGCTGCGGGCGGGCGATCTGCGCCATGGCTATCAGGCGGTCGCGGACAATTTGCCCAACGACCCGCGCATTCACGCTGAGAAGGGTTCGAAGAAGATATTCTTCAAGAACTTCATGGACCTGCGCGTGAACAATGTAATCCTGCCTATTGCGGGCAAGATGCTGACGCCGGCGCAGTCGGCTGACGTGAGCGGAGAGGGCTATCTGACGGGCGTGATCCTGCATGAGATTTCGCATGGGCTTGGACCGGCGTACGCGCATGTTGGCGGAAAGCAAATCACGATCAATGAGGCGATCGGGCCCGTTTACAGCGGGCTTGAAGAGTCCAAGGCGGACGTGACTGGGATCTACCTCGCCAAGTGGCTGGTCGACCAGAAGGTGCTGCCGGCGAGCGAACTGAACAGCATTTATGGATCGTACGTGGCGGGGATTCTGCGCACGCTGCGCTTTGGCACCGGCGAGGCGCACGGCCGGGCGATGATGATGGAGTTCAATTATCTGCTGGAACATGGCGCGCTGCACCAGGGCGACGATGGTCGCTACACCATCGACTACGCTGCGATGCCCGCGGCCATCGCCGGCCTGTGCGAGAAGCTGCTAACCTTCGAGGCGCAGGGCGATCGGGCCGGCGTTGAGGCGTGGTTCACGAAATATGACGTGATGCCGCCAGCGCTGACGAAGGCACTGAGCGCGACGGACGGCATCCCCGTCGACGTTACACCGGAGTTTGAACTCTCCCAAGGAGTGCGGCCATGAAGTTCCGATTCGCCTGTGTTTGCGCCTGCATCGCCGCATTTGTAACCATTCAACTGCCAGCCCAGCAGAAGCTGACGCTGCGTCATCATGATGCGGCGCATCAGGTACCCGGCACGATTATTGTTCCGGCGGCCGACTTTTTGGCGACGATTCCCGCGGGTGATTCGAATGATGGACGCTTTCCGGCGGGGACGTGGTTCTTCAACAATTCGACCGTGAATATGAGCGTTGCCGATGATCTGACGGCGACGGTGCCCGTGAAAGAGGCGGGGGTTTATCACCTCTTCGTGCGCTGCGTTGGGACGGCGACCAGTTCCTTCCACGTCAAGATCGACGGCAAGGAAGACCCGGGCAGCTATGGCAAGGGACCGCTGGCGTGGGTACGCGGCGGCGACTTCACTTTGAAGCCGGGAAACGCTGAGATTCGCCTGACGGAGATTCAGCCGCGGCCGTCGATCAACGTGATTGTCCTGACGAAGAATGCGGATTTCAAGGAGGATGACCTCAAGGCGCTGGAACTGCCGCCCGAGGTCAAGCTGCTGCACGAATACAAGATCGCGAACTCGAACATTGTGAAGTTCGGCGACGTGGACGGCAGCGGAAAGTTTGCCATCGTCGATATCACCAATGACTACTCCACGATTGTGTATGCGAATGACGGGCACGAGTTGTGGCGGTGGACAGCTCCGCCGACTACGCAGGGCGATCCGCGCGGCAATGAGGCGGCGGGCATTCTGTGGGATTTCCATCACACGGGGCGAGATGAACTGGCACACTGGCGCGAGATCGACGGCAAGGAATACCTGGTGCTGGCGGACGGACGCACGGGCAATGTGATCAAGCAGGTTCCGTGGCCAGCGCCGGCTTTGCCGCATGTCGATAACAACTACCGCATGGCGGTGGCGAAGTTTCATAAGGATTCGGACGGGCCCGACACGCTGCTGGTGTTCACGGATACCGGCGGCTTCATCACGCTGGCTGCGTACGATAAGGACCTCAACGAGCTTTGGCGGCATGCGGAGCATCGCGACAAAGACTACTTCGGCCACTACATCTACCCGTACGACGTGAATGGCGACGGTATTGATGAGGTCACGATTAGTCATCTGTGCCTCGACGCGAATGGCAAGGAAGTCTGGAACAACGCGAAGTATTTTTCGAAGAACAACGACCATATGGACGCGATGGAGTTCTTCGACATCAACGGCGATGGCAAGCCGGAGTTGCTGGTGGGTCAGAGCGATGTGGGTACGGTCGCGTACAACGCGCAGAACGGCGACATGCTGTGGCAGAATCTGTCGGATCATTCGCAGCAGATCACTGCGGGTTACATTTTGAGTGACTCGAAGACGCCGCAGGTCGTGACCAATGGGCGAGTCTACGGGCCTCCGCGGCCCGCGCCTGCTCCCGGTGCGGCGCCTCGCGTGCCCGGTGCCGGCGGCGGTGGTGGAGGTGGCGGCGGCTTCCATGGACAGGCGACTCCTCCGGGCGAGATCGGCGTGGGCGGCGGCGGGCTTGGCGCGCAGCTTTACTGGTTCGATAACGTGGGCCGTCTGCTGGAGACGTGGCCGGCGCATCCGTTGAGCGGCAATCCCAATTTTGTGCGCGGCGATTGGTACGGCACGGGGAAGCGGACCTACTTCTGGTTTCGCTTCAAGCTGGAACCCGACGGCGCAGCGACCATGTTCTTCAAGGGCGAGGCGTATCACATGTTCGACTTCGACCACACTGGCGCCGAGCAGGTGCTTACGCTTGAGGGCGGCGGTGGCGGTGGTCCGGGTGGCGGCGGTACCCAAGTCCTGCGCGTATACGGCAATGCGAATGTTGTGCCGCACGCGGTCAAGCGCGATGCAGATTACCGCAAGACTATCGCGAATCACACGCACTACTAGCTATGAGAGAAGGTTTGCCGAGATTCCTCCTGGGGCTAAAGCCCCATAGACTCTGTCACGCATTCGGACGGGCTAAAGCCCGTACCTATCAAGACCCATCCATCTCAAGTCCGGGATTCGTTCACAGCCCGGTCTCATCAATGCTGTAAGTCACCCTCATCGAGGAACAATGTCCATCTCCACTCGTTTGTCCCGCCGCGAGTTTATCGCTCTGACTGGCGCCACCGCCGCGCACGCCGCGCTGTATGCCGCTCCGACGCCGCCCACTCCGGCGCGTGCGGGAGTTCAATCGCTCGCTGGGCAGTGGCGGTTCTCGCTTGACCGCGATGATGCGGGCGTCAAAGAGACGTGGTTCTCGCGCGACCTGAGTGCTACTACGCGTATCTCGTTGCCCGGCATTTTGCAGACGCAAGGGTATGGTGACGACATCACTGCCGAGACCCAGTTCATCGCCGCTCTGCCGCGGGATATGGCATGGTACAAGCTGCCGCAATACGCGGCGTACACCAAGCCGGGCCATGTCGAGGTTCCGTATCTTTCGCAACCGGTGAAGCACTATCTTGGCGTGGCCTGGTATCAGCGAGAAGTTGAGATTCCGGTGGCTTGGAAGGGGAAGCGCGTTGGCCTGAACCTGGAGCGTACGCGGTGGCAGACGACCGTTTATCTCGACGAGAAGGAGATGGGGACGTGCCACTCGCTGGTTGCGCCGCACGAGTACGACCTCGGCATGGTTACGCCTGGCCGGCATCGGCTTTCCATCCGCATCGACAACCGGATGATTCTGCCGTACCGCTTCGACGGTCACTCGGTTTCGGACGCGGAGGGTGGGACGTGGAATGGAATCGTGGGCAGGATCGAGTTGGCCGCGACCAGCCCGGTGTGGATTGAGGACACGCAGGTTTTTCCGAACGTGGCGAACAAGTCCGCGCAGATCAAGGTGCGCGTCGGGAACGTCACAGGGAACGCGGGCTCCGGAACGCTGTCGGTGGGTTTGACCAAGGTGCCGGTTACATGGGATACGAGTGGAGGGGACGCGACGATCGATGTGGCGCTGCCTGGTGCGACTCCCTGGAGCGAGTTCACGCCTGTGCTGCAGCATTTGACCATGAAGCTGGCGGGGACGTCGGCAGATGACCACCGCGACGTCACTTTCGGCCTGCGGGAGATCAAGTCCGAAGGGAAGCAGATCTTCCTCAACGGCGAGTTGTTCAATCTACGTGCCACTCACGACGGTGGCGGCTTCCCGCTCACCGGCTATCCTGCCACCGATGTCGCCACCTGGAAGCGCATCATTTCGATCTGCAAGAGCTGGGGTCTCAACGGCATCCGTTTCCACTCCTGGTGCCCGCCTGAGGCGGCCTTCACTGCCGGCGACGAACTCGGCTTCTACTTTCAGCCGGAATGCGGGATGTGGAACGCCTTCGACGCGGAGGGCAAGATGCTCGCCGTCCTCAACGACGAGACGGCGCGACTGCTGAAGGCCTACGGGAATCACCCCTCGCTGGTACTACTCAACGCCACCAATGAGCCCGCAGGCAACTATCAGCAACAGCTCCCACTCTGGGACAAGAAATGGCACGACGCGGACCCCCGCCGCCTCTATGGTGACGGCACAGGGCGCCCTGCCGGCCCTGGATTCGTCCGCCCTCCCGCACCTGGCCAACCCGCCCCGCTTCCGCGCCCGCCCTTTACCTATACCGCCGGGTTCAACGTCACTGGTGGCCGCGGCGCACGGGGCTGGTTCGGAGCCGACTACGAGGACACGCTGCGGAACTTCCCCGTTCCCGTTATCGGCCATGAGGTCGGCCAGTGGTGCGCCTATCCTGACTTCGACGTCATCAAGAAGTTCTCCGGCCCGGCAACTACGTTCGCCGGAGCGCCCGAACCGGTGAAAGTGCCGTACATGATCCCCGGCAACTACGAGATCATGCGTGATTCTGCTGAGGCCCATGGCTTGCTCTCAAAGAACAAGGAGTTCGCACACGCTTCCGGCCGCTTCCAGATCGCCTGCTACAAGCAGGAGATCGAGGCCAGCCTGCGCACGCCCAGCTTTAGCGGCTTCGAGATTCTCGACCTCCACGACTACCTCGGCCAGGGCGGCGCCCTGATCGGGATGCTCGACGCGTTCTGGGAGTCCAAGGGCTACGTCACCGCCGCCGAGTTCCGCCAATGGAACAATGCGACTGTCCCTCTCGCCCGCTTCAAGGACCGCGTCTACACCACCGCCGGTACGTTCGCCGCAGACGTCGAAGTTGCCCACTTCGGCCCCGCCCCGCTCGCCAACGCTACCTCGCACTGGAGCATCGTCGGCACCGCCGGCAAAGTTGTTGCCAGTGGCAGTTGGGCAGCGCGCGCTATTCCGCGTGGCAAAGGCATTCCTCTCGGCAAAGTCTCTGTGGACCTCTCCAAACTCCCCGCCCCGGCTCAATACAAGCTGGTCGTCGAGTTGCACAGCGGCGCCACCACCTTCAAGAACGACTGGAACTTCTGGCTCTATCCCGCAACGGTCGAGTCCGCTGTCCCGGCATCCGTTCTCATCACCAGTTCCTGGCCTGAAGCCGAAACCCGCCTTGCCTCTGGCGGCAAGGTCCTGTTCCTGCCTAAGGGCGCGGACCTGGACTCGTCCGATCCCAAGGTCTCCACGCTGCCCATTTTCTGGAACCATCTGATGAACCCCAACGGCACCACGATGCTGGGCTTTTGGAACGACACGAAACACCCCGCGCTTGCAGGCTTCCCCACGGAGTCCAACTGCGACTGGCAGTGGATCGACATTACCGCCAACACCCGCGCGCTCAACGTCGACGCGCTGCCCAAAGCTCTCCAGCCCATCGTTCAACCTATCGACGACTGGAACCGCAATCTCAAGCTCGCCCTCCTGTACGAATGCAGCGTAGGGACTGGCAAGCTGATGGTTTGCGGTCTTGACCTCGACGCGACCCGCCCTGGGACCCCATCTCTTCGCCGCTCCATCCTCGACTACATGGCCTCCGCGCGTTTCAACCCCGCGGTTCCGGTCACGGTCGCCGACCTGCGTACGCACTGGTTCTCACTCGACCCGAATCACGTCGATCCTGGCGCGAACAAGCCAGCCGCTCCGACATCGCCGGACCTTGTCGATCCCGGCCAGATCCGACGCAGGCCTAGCTAGTAGGGCAATTGATTGGGAAGCTAAACGCAAAGCGGCCCTGGCGATTTGCCAGGGCCCCATGCGGTGCGGGTCTGCGTCGACTTGACGGTTAGCTAGCCGATTTTGGCTTCGACAATAGCGGGTTCGGTGACCGCCATCGGGCCATTCTTGGTATCGCCCGGCTTGCGGATATCGATACCGCCCTTGAAGTACGCGCCGTCCTCGATCGAGATGCGCGCGGCGGCGACGTCTCCGGTCAACGAGCCTTCGCTGCGAATGTCGACGCGATCGCTGGCCTGGATGTTGCCGCGAACCTTGCCCAGCACAACGACCTCGCGGGCCGTGATGTTAGCGGCGACCTGGCCGTTGCGGCCGATGGTGACGCGGTTGCCCGGCAGGTTGATTGCACCTTCCACTTTGCCATCGATGTACAGCGATTCCGATCCGGAGACTTCGCCTTTGACGAACAGCGACTTGCCGATGGTGGCCTGTTCACCGGAGGGGACGGCCGCGGTAGAGACTGCTCCTGTGGCCGGCCTTACGGTGCCGGGTTCAAAGGGGGTAGAGGCCGGAGGAGTCGGACGAGCGGGCTCAGGGGTTGAGGGGGAGGTCGGTCCAGTTTGGTTCGGTTTCCACATGATTCGGTTGTTTCCTTTCCTATTTGCCTGAATGTGTCGTGCGGTTCTGGGTCCGGCTCCGCTTGGCTTCGTCCGCGCCAGCGTCAGCCGCAATGTCTAGGCATTTTCACAATTACTTCAGCCTTGAGGAATATTGTGAACGTAATTTTCCTTGAAAGGAAACCACGCCAGCGTCTTTTGCTCCGGGAGTACCTACTATGAAACCGCTCGGTAGATCGCCGGATGCGCCCTAACACAACGATACTACTCCGCGCCGGTTCACGGAAATGCGGAACCTCTGCAAAACTGGGCCGCACGAATTCGGTGCTTGTGCTGGCTCTGGGTACTCTAACTGTTTTGGAAAAGAGTGGTTGATGACATTTCTTGTATCTGGCCCGCAGACGCGCTAGTCTGGCCTGCATGCAGACCTTCCGCTCCGCTCCTGTGCGCCTGCTGGTATCGACGCTCGCCTTCTTCCCGTTCTCACCTGGTTTTGTCTCCGCTGTGGCGGCTCCCGCCAAGGTCCACGTCGTGTCTCTCGGCCCGGTTCGGAAGGTTCCGTACACGCCTCCGGAGAGCGCAGCCGGGGCCACCAAGGGCGCAGACGCCCTGACGCTCAAGATCCGGCCGCTGACCGTGGATGGCCACCAAAAAGAATGGACCACCGGCGACGCCCACGACGTCACGGATCGCAGCTTCACCATCCGCCGCGCGCTGCGCCTGAACGATGCTCTGCCGGGCGATGCCGCCGCGCACTGGAGTTGGCAGCCAGGTCCATGGCTGACGGTCGATCGCAGCACCGGCCACATCACCGCGCTGCACCTGCCCGACTTCGACACGGAGGTTTCCAACGCGATCTGGTTCCGCGACTACGCGGCCTACTGCGGGACGGCGGCGACTGCAAAGGGCGGTCTGTTCGCGATTGTGGCTCAACTCGGAGCGCGCCGGGCCGTGGTGCAGCAGCAGATTGGCAAGTGGCCTCAAGCCGCACCGTTAGAGCCTGTGTGTAAGCTGGCCGAGTGGCAGCGTGCGCCGATGCGCGTCACGTTGCAGGCCACTGGAGGAGAGCCGATGACCTTCGATGTCGTCGGCGCAGCATCGCTCATTGAGGAAGGCGACTCGGGGGACGAGCCGTAGCCATTCCAGCAGCAGGGGCGTGACTTGAATTAGTGTGCGGCTCCGGAGATGTACGCGTGCAGATGGCGGATGGTCTGCTCCTGCTCGGAGATCACGCAGTTGACCAGGTCGCCAATCGAGACGACACCCACCACGGCGTTGTGTTCCGTCACCACAAGATGGCGGAAGTGCCGGTCGGTGATGATGCGCAGGCACTCTCCGACCGTATGTTGCCGGGATACGGTGACGACCGGGCTGCTCATGATCTCCGAGACCGGTGTCTCCTTGGACCTCTTGCCTTGCAGCACAACCTTGCGTGCGTAGTCCCGCTCGGAGACGATTCCGAGCAGTTCGCCGCCCTCCATCACCAGCAGCGCGCCCACGCCTTTTTCGGCCATCACCTCGATGGCCTGGTACACGGAGGCGTCTGGTGCGATCGATAAAACCTCTCCGGCCTTTTGTCTCAGGACGGCGCCTACGGTCGTTGTCAGTTCGCTCATGGATGTACCTCGGGAGTCGAATTATTACCTCCCCGGTGCACGTCCGTCAATCGCGAACCGGAAATGGTTGGGGTACGGTTGGTATCATCAGGCCATGGAGTCGCTTGACAGCCTGCTGCGTGAAGCGGAGATCGCGCACGGCCATCTCTGTGCGGGGCAGGTGCTGGGTGTCCGCATGGCTACGCTGGGATGCCGCATGCTCGGGATCGAGGACCCGCGCGGCCTGGTCACACGCGCCGACCGCAGGCGCCTGGTCACCTTTGTCGAAATCGACCGATGCGCAACCGACGCCATTGCCGTGGTTACCGGGTGTCGCCTGGGCAAGCGCGCGCTGAAGTTTCGCGACTGGGGCAAGATGGCGGCCAGCTTTCTCGATTTAGGTCGTCCGGAAGATCCAGCGCTTGGGCTTGACGCGATTCCCGGAGGCCGCGCCGTGCGGATTGCTGCGCTTGAATCGTCGAAGCAGCGCGCACGCGAGCTTTACCCGCACGTCGAGGGAAAGAACACGCAGCAGATGCTTGCGTATCGCGAACTTCCTGACGAGGAGTTGTTCTTGACGCAGTGGGTCTCGATCCCGCTGCACCCGCGCGAGATGCCGGGCTACAAGTCTGCGCGGATTGCCTGCGATGTGTGCGGAGAGGGCATCAACTACGATCGCGAGATCGTTGTTGGCGATCGCACCCTTTGTCAGGCCTGCGCCTTTCCGGAGACGCGCTACTATCAACCGCTCTGAGTCCGGAGGTTTGAGGGCTTCATCGACGTAAGATTGTGGAGAACAAAAGATTTGGCCGAAGTTGCTCGATAGACAGGAGCATAAATACTTGCAGAAGTATTTCTTCATCGCATTAGGCGGCGCTTTCGGATCGGTCGCGCGCTATCTGGTCGGCACCACCGTGAGCAATCGGCTGGGAATTCGCTTTCCATACGGCACGCTGATCATCAACATCTCCGCGTGCCTGATCATTGGGTTCTCGCTGGAGATCCTCAATCGCCATGCGAACGTCAATCCGTCGCTGCGCTACCTGATTCCGATCGGCTTCATCGGCGCTTACTCGACTTTCTCAACCTTTGAATGGGAGATATTCTCCAACCTGAACAGCGGCGCCTTCTGGATCGCGATTTTGTATGTCACGACCAGTCTTATGTTTGGACTGATTGCAGTTGCGCTGGGTGCGGCGTTGGGAAGGGCGCTTTCCTGAGATCAAGGCGTCGGCGTATCTTGATCTGCGATCCACAAGGTTGTGCTGCTGAGTTTGGAGGTTTCAATGCTGAAGGCTGGTAATGCACTCAAGGTTTCGATTTATCTCAGCGAAGGTTCCCGACATCATGGCGTCGCGAGCGAGGCCAGCATCGTGGACTATCTTTTCAATCACGGTGTCTCTGGTGCAACGGTCTTCAAGGGAGTGGCGGGCTTTGGCGTTGACCATCATCTGCACTCAGCTTCCTTCGTGGAATTGTCCGACAAACTGCCGGTGAAGATTGAGTTTATCGAGACTCAAGAGAAGGTCGATGAGTTGTTACCCAGGCTAATAGAACTCTCGGGGACGGGAATGATCGACATTCTCGAGACCATGATCGTGAAGCCGGCGGGTGCGCTAAAGGCGACCACCTAGGCTGGCAGGCCGTGGGCGGATTCTCCGGGACATAGATCTGCAGGGTCCGGGTTCGAAGACGATTGATGTGTCGGGCTGCTACTATGAGGCGAATTCGGCCAAAATTGATTGCGACGAGGTGCGTCATGAAGTTACGGAAGATTGCGGTTTGTGTTGTGGTGTTGGGCGCGGGTTCTCTTGTGGTGCATGCGCAGATGCCGATGGGCGCGGGTTCCGGGCTGGCCGCGGGGACGATTGCGGCGCCATCGAAGGCGGTCGATTCGCAGCTTAGCCTGATTGAAACCGAGATGATGGGTGTGGTGAAGACGATGCCGGCGGAGAAGTTTGGATTTGCGCCGAGCGCAGCGATCTTCGTGCCGGGCCAGACGACACAGTTCGCTACTGTGCGGACGTTCGCGGAGCAGGTAACGCACGTGGTGCAGGCGAACTACTTCTTCTATACGACGGTCAGCGGATTGAAGCCGGATGTAGATATGGCGGGTTTGGCAAAGCTGACGAAGAAGGAGGATGTCGTGGCGGCGTTGGCGGGCTCGTTTGCGTTCGGGCACAAGGCCATTGCGACGCTGACTGCGGCGAATGCGTTTGAGGTGGTCACGATACCGGAGCCGGGTTTCTATACGCGGGCGACGCTGGCGGAGTTTGCCGTGTCGCATGCGAACGATCATTACGGACAGATGGTAGAGTATCTGCGGATGAAT
The DNA here is from genome assembly GCA_003133205.1 of Granulicella sp. The sequence goes on from PKWK01000228.1 coordinate 10,356, forward strand.
GGGCTGGTGCCGCCGGCCAGCGCGAAGTAGCCGGCTAGTGGGACAGCACCGTCCACATCCACGGCGGCATGGCGCAGTTGTTTCCGACACTGCCGTTTGAGCCGATTCCGTTGGCGGGGCAGCTGTTTCAGCCGCCATAGGTGGTGTTCTGGAAGACCAGGTTCACGGTCTTGCCGGCGGCAATCCATGGCTGAATGGCAGCGTCGGTGATCGTGAAGTCATAGGCGGTGTGCGTTCCCGCGCTGGTGTTGCCGAGGTCCATGTCGGACCAGTCGACATCGATCACTACACCGGTGACGGCGGGGTTCGTCATCAGATACTGCTGTAAGGCCGCATAGTCGGTGTTGCCGGGTTAGTTCCGCCTCCCCCGGTGGAGGCGGTCGTACTGCTGCTGCCTCCGCAGGCGGCGAGAAATGCCAAGGAGCATAGTGCGGCAACCGAAGCCGGAATCCGCGGAAGCTTCATGGAATCACGCCTCCGGGCAAACGGCGATTTCTCTGTGGCATAGGCATGTCTATGGAAACACCCACTCGGGGAATAAGCTGTCTTCTCCGAGAGAGTATTACGGCTCAAGCCAGGGTTTTGGGATGTTTCGAGGCGAGGAGAGGGGCCAGGCGTTTTTCGACCAGGGCGCGGATGCGGAGTTCGATGGCGTTGATGGAGTTGTCGCCGGCGGCGTCGTTGGCGATGGTGACGACGCGGTGGGGATCGCGGGCGGCGATCTTCTCGTAGGCAGCGTGAATGCGGGTGTAGAAGTCGTCGGACTCGCGCTCGAAGCGATTCTCGTCTGCGTCCTGACTCTTGGCCTTCTTCTTCTTGTCCATTGCGTCGCGATGGTTGCGTTTGCGGGCGCGGGCGAGAGAGGCTTCGAGCGGTGGGAGGAGGAGCAGGGTGAGGTCGGGCTGTAAGTTGTTGCAAACGGCGGCGTGCATGTCGAGAATGCGCTGGCTGCCGAGTTCGCGGCCGGCTCCTTGATAGGCCTCCGAGGAGTCGGTGTAGCGGTCGCAGAGGACGATGGAGCCGGTGGCGAGGGCGGGCGAGATGACCTCGGCGATGGACTGGGCGCGGTCTGCGAACATCAGGGCCATCTCGGCGAGCGGGCTGACGCGGCCGAGGGCGGATTCGGAGCGCGAGTCGAGCAGGATGGAGCGGATGCGGTCGCCGAGCGGGGTCGAGCCGGGGTTGCGGAGGGTGACGACGGTACGGCCGGAGGCGGTGAGCCAGGCGGCGAGACGGCGAAGCTGGGTGGTCTTGCCGGAGCCGTCGAGACCTTCGAAGGTGATGAAGTAACCGCGCGGCATAGGGACGAGTTTATCGCATGAGGCCAAAATGGCATCCAACAGATGTGCAGGTAGCAAGCACGGTGGAAATGCCTGTATGTGGATTTGCGCAGCTTCAAAGCGGCGCGCAGGGGGGTCAAATGTTGATTTTTGCAGGTGTGGTCATAGTCGGAATGTTTGGGATAGCCGGAACCTTTCTCTCGATTGAGGCGAAGAGGCGCAATGATGGCAGGGCAAAGCCTTCGCCGACGGCCAGCGACAGGCAGGCATCGTCAGGTAGGGAGCAACGCGAGCGGGGCTAGCTGCCGGCGGCGCGGTTGAGCAACTGCAGGCTCCATTTGGGGCTTGAGTTGGGGTTGAAGGTTATGGCGAGTTGACCCTCGTCGCCTTCGCGCAGGGGTGGGCCTGAGTTCTTCTGGTCGCGATGCGCGGCGTCGGTCCAGAGGATGGTGGTGGGGCCGCTTCCGAGGATCTTGAACCGGTAGTGAAAGTCCTGGCCGGGTGCGAGTGCCTGTGTGCCGAAGCTGGCAGACGGGTAGTCGACTTCGATGAGCGACAACGGCTCGGCGGTGCGATTCGAGATGGTGGCTGCGATGTAGGCGGAGTGGCAGCCGGTGAGGGTGAGCACGGCCGCAAGCGCGAAGAGGACATTGAAAGAGCGCATTCGGGATAAGGGTAACAGGTGGCGATCGACTCAGAGATGTGCGTCTCGGTTGGCACAGGGGTGTATCCCTTCCTTCGGGGGCGGAGTGTGACGCGCGGCTGGGCGCGGGCGTGGTCGGACCAGAAGTTCGTGAAAATAAAGATGAAGAACCTGCGACAGGTATGGCCGAATTGGGCTAGACTCTGGTGCGTAATCCTTTTCCCTTCTTTTTGTTGGGCCCGAGTCGCAGGCACGTCTGCGGGGTTGGTTCGATTTGCCCTGCTACAAATCCGATCCAAAAAATTGATCCAGTAAGCCAAAGGAGCTTTGAACGACATGAAAACGATAACTGGGCTTTGTGCAGGTTTCTGTTTGGTCTTCGGTAGTTTTGGCAGTGGTGCCATGGTGGCACAGGATACGTCGGGTGCGGAGATGGCTCCGCCTAAAGTGCTGGTGATTGAGCGCGAGTTCACGAAGCCGGGGAAAGACGGCGCCGTGCATGAGAAGAGCGAGAGTGCGTTTGTCAACGCGGTGACCGCTGCCAAGTGGCCGACGCACTACTTTGCCGCGAAGTCGATGTCCGGCAAACCGCGCGTGCTGTTCTTCTTCGGGTATCCGTCGTTCGAGGCATGGGAGAAGGACAACCACGACACGGAAAAGAATGCAGTTCTCTCTGCGGCAATCGATCGCGCCAGTGTTGCGGATGGCGATCTTCTGACCAATTTTGACCAGCAAGTATTTGTCTACGATCCGGATTTGAGTCTCCATACCGGCGATATTGTGCATTCACGCTACTTCGAGATATCACGGTACGTGGTGAAGCCAGGCCACAGGTCGGAGTGGTTGGATTTGGTGAAGCTGTATCAAAAGGGGTTTGAGAAGATCCCGAATGCCAACTGGGCGACGTTCGAGAGCTACTACGGGGAGGACAATGGCGGTGTGTATATCGCCATTTCCAAGATGGCATCGCTGGCCGAGGACGACGCGAGCATGGGCGACGACAAGAAGTTTGCCGCCGCCATGGGATCGGACGGGATGAAGAAGGTCAGGGAGCTAACGGCTGCCTGCATCGAGTCGGAGCAGACCAACCTGTTTGAGTTCAACCCGAAGATGAGCTATCCGAGTGAGGACTGGATCAAGGCTGATCCGTTCTGGAAGCCGAAGGCGGCTGCGGCAGCACCGAAGAAGGCCGCTGCACCAGCGACTCCGTAGGCTGTGAGGTTGATTGTGTTGGACGCCCCACCCTTTCGCGATGCGAGGGGGTGGGGATTTTTCTTGTAGCTGCCAGGGCAAAGGCAACCCACCCTTTGCGATGGAACTGCAAAGGATGGGCCACCCAGTTCGGCGGCAGCAGCGGGGTCAGGCGAAGAGGTTGGGGGTGCGTTCCAGGATGCGGGCGGTCAGGACGGCGCCGGGGCGGCCGTCGTGGAGTGTGATGGGGAAGGCGAGGACGCTCCAGACCAGAGTCTCGTTGGCGGCTTCGGGTTGGAAGAAGAGGCCGCGGCGGGTTCGGTCGATGTAGGTCTCGCGCGTCTCCGCGACGGAGCGGAGGATCTCGGTCCAATCGCCGGGGACGGAGGGGCGTTCGGTGAAGAGGTTGCGACCGGGAAACCATTCGCGGGGCTGACCCAGGTACTCGGCGGCGGCTTCGTTGCATTCAATCCAGTTGCCGGCGGCGTCGAGGATCTGGACGAGGACGTCGGAGCCGATGGCGAGAGAGATCCGGGAGTAAAAGAAGTCGCGGGCGTCAACAACGACGGGCGCGCCGCGGCGGCGGGCCTGGAACGAGCCCAGGGCGGCGAGCAGATCGTCGATGGAGCTGTGCCCCTTGAGTAGGTGCATGTCCTCGACTCCGCCAAAGTGGCGGGCGAGCGTGGCGGACATGATGATGATGGGGACTTCGGGGCGGCGTTTGCGCAGCTTGGCGGCGACATCGGTGCCGAACTGGCCGGCGCCGAGATGGTAGTCGAGGACCGCAATGTCAATCTGGTCGAGGAGTTGGGTGGCCTCCTCGACCGTGGTGGCGGTGATCGAGGTGTAACCGTGCTGGCGGAGGATCGCTCCGCGAAGATGCAGGTTGACGGGGTCGTCGTCGAGCAGGAGGACGCGCACGCTCGGCGAGCGGACAAGTTCGAGGCCGGTAGATGCGGGTGGCTCTGGCTGCACTGGCATATTAGATGCGCGAGAGGTGCGCGGGGCAATACTACTCCTTGTTGTTCTGCGGCGAATCCTTTTTTCGCAGCTCCTTGATGAGTTCGGGCAGGCGCTGGAACAGGGAGGTGGCGCGGAGCCACTTCACATTGTCGAATGCGGGGGATCCGCTGATGGTGGCGCCGGCGGGTACGTCTCCGGGAACTCCGGACTGGGCGGTGACGATGACGCCGTCGCCGATTGTCAGATGGCCGACGACGCCGACCTGTCCGGCGAGGATGACGCCCTTGCCAATGGTGGAGGAGCCCGCGATGCCGACCTGAGCGCAGAGCAGGGAGTCCGCGCCGACGTGGGAGCCGTGGCCTACCTGGACGAGGTTGTCGATTTTGGCGCCGGCGCCGATGCGGGTTTCACCCACGGTGGCTCGGTCGATCGTTGAGTTGGCTTGGATTTCGACGTGGTCCTCGATGACGGTGGGGCCGGTCTGGAGGATCTTGTACCAGGCGGGCGTGCCGGGCTCGGGCGCGGCGTGGCGGGCGAAGCCGAAGCCGTCGGATCCGATGATGACGCCGTTCTGGAGGATGATGTGGTCGCCGAGGCGGCAGTGCTCGCGGACGACAGCGTGGGCGTGCGCGAAGAAGTGGCTGCCGATCTGAGCATGGGGATAGACGACGACGTGCGGCAGCAGCGTGGCGTGCGGGCCGATGACGACGTGGTCCCCGATGACGACGTAGGCGCCAATGTGAGCGTCGGGGCCGATCTGGGCGGTAGGGGCGATGACGGCGGTGGGATGGATTCCGGGAGCGTAGGCGGGCGCTTCGTAGAGGAGATCGAGGGCGCGGGCGAAGGCGAGGTACGGATTGGCGATGCGCAGGGTGGCGGCGCTGATCGGCTCGAATGTAGGCTCGACGAGGACTGCGGTCGCCTGGGTGGTGCGGGCGAGAGGGATGTACCTGGGGTTGGCGACGAAGGCGAGCTGGCCGGGACCGGCTTCTTCGAGGCCGGCGGCGGAGGTGATTTCGAGGTCTGGGTCGCCTTGGAGGGTTGCGTCTAGATGCGCGGCGAGTTCGGAGAGCTTCATGCGGGAATTGTAGTGGAGAAGGGGAGAGCGAGTGGTAAGGCGAGTGGTCAGTGGTAAGGGGTAAGTAAGTGCGGGCGATCGGCGCCTCTTATCACTTACCACTTACCACTAGTTGGGGCGGGAGTCGGGATCCAGAGGGAGGTGGAAGAGTTCGTCCTGGAGGCTCTTTTTGGAGGGCCGATCGGCGGCGGGCTGGCGGCGGGAGGGGGTGGTGATGACGGCGAGGAGTTGAAGCTCGGTGATGGCAGCGCGGGGGACGTAGAGGCGCTGGGTGTTGGAGCGGGTGTCGGGTGGGGCGAGGAAGAGGCCGGCGTCGTCGACCAGGGCGTCGAGCAGGGAGCGGTCGGTGGGGGCGAGGCCTTCGAGCTGGTCTCCCGAGCGGAAGGTGATGCGGAGCCAGAGGCCCTCGGCGCGGGGGCGGGCGAGGAAGGCGCGGCGAGTAAGGCGCTCGGGGTTGACGGTGTCGGAGAGGTTGAAGTCGCGGACGTAGCTGATGGTCTTGATGTCGCTGAGGGGCAAGGAGAGAATGCGGCCGCTCAGGTCGAGGAGATCGATCGCGTTATTGCGGACGAAGGTGACGTGGGGCAGGTAGCCGGGGAGGGTGTCCCCGGAGAAACGCCGGACGATGACTTTCTTACGCGTGTTGGGCATGGCGTCTTCCCGTCTGGGCGATTGTCGCATGGCGCGAAGGTCGCGTCACGAAAAAGGTGCGAATACGCTGGTTAAACCGGCTAAGTCGTGCTAGAATGTACACTTGTGTCGTGCCATTCTGGACGGCGTAAGCACTTGATTTGTTTAGAGTTCACGGCGGTTGGAGAGATCCGGCTGAGACCGGATGGAGAAAACACGTAGCGTATGGCTGATTATATCTACCTGCTAGAAAGCCGTCTTTCCCAGGCACAGCAGAAGGCAATTAAGGCGGTTCGGGAGATAGCCCGCGCGAAGGGGTTGACGGTATTTCTGGTGGGTGGTGCGGTTCGCGATCTGACCAGCGGCTCGCCCGTGCGTGATCTTGATGTAGTAGTTCAGGGAAACGCCCTCAAGCTCAAGAAAGATTTAGAAAAAACAGGCGGAGTGATCACCGGCGAGATGGAGGCCGGGCAGGCGCTGTTTGTGCGTTTTCCGGGCAGCGTTCGGATGGAAATCGGAAGCACTCTTTCTGTCCACTACCCGAAGCCGGGCAAGCCGGTGGTGAAGCCAGCGACGATACTGGACGATCTGCGGCGGCGGGACTTCACGGCGAATGCGATGGCGCTGTCGCTGAACGAGGGGTCGTATGGGTTGCTGATGGATCCGCTGAACGGCGTGGCGGACATCGAGAACCGCGAGCTTCGGCTGGTGAGCAACTACGGCTTCATCGAGGACCCGGTGCGGATGATCCGGGCGGCCCGGTTTGCGGCGCGTCTGGGCTGGCAGATGGAAGAGAAGACCAGGGCGCGGTATGAGACGGGCAAGGCCGAGGGGTATATTTCGGCGCTGTCGACGTTTCTGCGCGGGTACGAGGCGGAAGAGATTGTGCACGAGGAAGACCCGCTTCGCGTGATGCGCGGGCTGGAGCACGAGGGCTGGATGAAGCACATTGCGCCGGCGTGGAGTTCTGCGAAGGCGAACGTGGCGGAACTGGAGAAGTTGCGCGAGGCGCAGATGCAGTTGCAGATGCGTGGAATCCACGCGGACCCGTCGTCGGCGCAGTTTCCTCTGCTGACGGCAAAGATGCCCTCCAAGGACGTGTCAGCGCTGAAGAGGAGCTTTCCGCGGCAGGGATTTGTGGAGAAGATCGAAGCGCTCGAGGCCGAGGCGAAGAAGTTTACGGCGGAGTTTAGCGCGAAGCAGGCAGCGACCCCCTCGCTGGCGTGGAAGATGCTGATGAGCGCCCGGCCGGAAGTGGTGCTGTGGGTTGCGTATTCGACCAAGAACGCGGCACTGCAGGCGAAGTTCAAGAACTTCTATACAGAGTGGCCACAGGCTCGGCAGAAGATTCCATACGTCCTGATGCAGGAGATGCGGATTGTTCCTGGAGTGGCCCGGTTCGATGAGTTGGTGGAGAAGCTGTTCTTCGAGTTGATGGACGGAAAGCTGGGCACCGTCGAGGAGATGAAGGCGTTTCTCGAGCCGTATTCGCCTCCTGCTCCACCGCCGCCGGTACATCTGCGCCGCGCTCGGGCGACGAAGAAGGAAGCCAAGGTTCCGAAGAGCCGCAAGAAGGCTGACACGGCCGAGGGGTTGCCGGAGGTTGCTGCCGGTGGTGATGCCGCAGTTGCTGCGGCAACCGCCGCAAAGGCTGGGGCAGAGAAGACCAAGGGTGCGGGTTCCAAGGCAGTCGAGGCGAAGGCTGCGGCTTCTGTGAAGGCTGCGGCGCCTGCGAAGGCCGCTGTTCCGGCGAAGCATGTTGCAGCCGGGAAAGGTGCGGCGCCAGCGAAGGCGGTTGCGGCCAAAGCTACGGCGAAGAAGCCGGTTGCGGCGAAGGCTCCGGCGAAGAAGGTCGCGGCCAAGCCGGTTGCAAAGAAGGCTGCTGCGAAGCCGGTCGCGAAGAAGGCTGCCCCTGCGAAGGTTGTGAAGAAGGTTGCAGCTAAGAAGAGTCCAGCAAAGGCTCCTGTGAAGGCGGCAGCGAAGAAGGTTGTGGCAAAGAAGATCGCTGCCAAGCCTGCGGCCAAGAGCGGAACCAAGGCTGGGGCGAAGGCTTCGGCGAAGAAGTCTTCGGCAAAGGCGCCAGCCAAGAAGAAGCGGTAAAGACGGCGTACCAGGTTGCTGAGAGTGCATTGTGAGAGCCCCACATTTCCCATCGAGATGTGGGGCAGAATTATTTGTAGCCTCGATAGGCTGGACTGCGGATTCGGCGGCTGCATCTCATGTGTGGGGCTATGCGGCTTCAGTGAGCTGCTTGCCGATGTGGACGGTGGTCGAGGAGGAACGCGATGGTGGTTGCGGTGCTTCTGGGGTCGATGCGGAGCGAGCGATTGGGAGACCGGGCGGCGAAGTGGGTGATCGCACAGCTTCGCGGGCGCGGGCATGAGGCGGCGCTGGTGGATGCGGCGGCGCTCGAGTTGCCGCTGCTCGACAGGATGTGGAAGGAGATCAAGAAGAACCCTCCGGCGAAGGACGCGAAACTGCACGCAAAGCTTGCGCCGCTTGCGGAGTTGTATGCGCGGGTGGATGGCTTCTGCATTGTGAGCGCGGAGTACAACCACAGCGTTCCGCCGGGGCTGACCAACCTGATCGACTATTTTCTGGAGGAGTATTTCTGGAGGCCGTCGGCGATTGTGTGCTATTCGGCGGCGTCGTTTGGGGGCGTGCGGGCGGCGATGCAGTTGCGCGCGCTGCTGCCGGAGGTGGGCATGCCGCCGATTCCGTCGATTCTGGCGATTCCTTCGATCGCCTCTGCGCTGAGCAAGGATGGGCAGGCGTTGACGCAAGAGCTTGCGGAGGGGTCAGGGAAGTTCTTCGATGAGTTCGAGTGGTATATGCGGTCTATGAAGGCGGAGCGGGCGAAGGGTGTTCCGTATTAGTTGAGGCATGGAGCTGCGTTTATTGGCAGAAAGCGAGGATGCTGAACAGGCAGAGCCAGAGCGCGCCCATGGAGTGCCAGTACCAGGCAACTGTGTCGACCATGATCTGGCGGTTTTCGACGCTCTTGAAGGCGAAGAGGCCGATGACTGCGGCGAAGAGACCAGCAACTCCGGCGGCGAGATGGAAGGCGTGAGCGTAGGTGATGATGTAGAACGAATGGCTACTGCTGCTGCTCGATTTGAACGGCGATCCGAGTGCGGCGAGCTGATGCCATGCGAGCATCTGGCCGGCGAGGAAGAGCGACCCGAGGGCCAGTGTTGCGAGTAGCCAGGGCAGCGCACGGCGCGAGGTGGGCTTGCCGAGGCCGAACCACTCTTCCATGGCGTCGATCTCGTGAAACATGTGGCGGCGTGCGAATTCGACCGTGACGGAACTGAGCAGCAGGATGGCGGTGTTGAGCCAGAGGATCGGCGGGATGGTGGTGGGGAGCCAGGCGTTGATGTAGTGGTTGTAGGCGTCGATGTGGTGGGTGGTCTGCGAGACGAAGAAGACGCTGACGATGCCCACGAAGAACATGAAGACGGCGCCGAGGGCGAAGAGGAGGCCGAGGCGGTAAGTCGTGAGGCGTTCGCCGGGGCGGCGATGCGGGCGAGGGGACTCGTTGCCGTTGTCGTTGTCGCCTCCACCGCCGGTGCGCTTGAGGTCGCGGCCGTTCGGCGGACGTCGGCCATGGCCGCCATCGTTCTCTTCGATGCGGCGGGGACGACGTTCGAGATCGGGGGGCGTGATGATGGCGGGCAAGAAGTCACCTCATGGCGCACGCGATGGGTCGAGCTTACTAGGAATGTTGTTCTGTGACTACTGCGATTGCGAAGAGCCTTCCATCGCGTTGAAATCGCAGGGGCGCGAAGAACGCGATTGTGGGATTGGATGCGCGATTCTGCGAGATGGAAGCGCAGCGAAGGCAACCCACCCTTTCAGCAAAAGGAGCTGAAAGGATGGGCCACCCGGCGCTCCACCCGGATTGGTGGCGCTACTCCCATCTGATATCTTGGCCGAGCCATGAAAATCACTCGCCGCGCTGCACTCAAGTCCTCCGCCCTCGCCGCCACCGCCCTGGCCCTTCGTGGCTCGAACCTGTTCTCGCAGGCCTCCACCGCCGTCGATGCCCACATCGACATTCTGCCCGCCGAGCCGATCGGCACCATCTCGCCGGAGATCTACTCGCACTTCATCGAGCACCTCGGCGGCGTGATCTACGACGGCGTTTGGGTTGGTCCCGACTCCAAGATTCCGAACACCCACGGCATTCGTAAGGCCTTCATCGACACCATGCGCGCCGTGCAGGCTCCCGTGCTCCGCTGGCCCGGCGGCTGCTTCGCCGATTCGTACGACTGGCGCGACGGTCTCGGCGCGGCTGCTAAACGTCCCGCGCGCACCGGTTTTTGGGGACAGCAGGACTCCAACGCGTACGGCCTGCACGAGTTCATGCACACCTGCCGCGCTATCGGCTGCAAGCCTTACCTTGCGGCCGACATGCGTTCGCTGCCGGCTCGCGACTTCTACCAGGAGATCGAGTACTGCAACGCGCCCGCGGGCAACGTCCCTTCGAACTCGGCCGCGCCCGCGGTGCCCAACGCGCTTGCCGCACAGCGCGCGGCGAATGGCGATGTTGAGCCCTTCAACGTCGACCTCTGGGGCGTCGGCAACGAGAGTTGGGGCTGCGGCGGCAACCTCGTTCCCGAGGAGTACGCCGCGATGTTCCGCCGCTTCACTGCGTGGACGCCGAGCTACTCGCGCACGCCGCTGCGCTTCGTTGCGGTCGGGCCGAATGGGGACGATGTCGACTGGACGCGGCGGCTGTTCAAGTCGCTGTACGCCAACTCGGAGCGCCGCCATCTGTTCGGCCTCTCGGTGCACTACTACACGTCCGGCAGCCCTTCGCAGTTCGCTGCCGGCGACGCGCTGAACTTCAATACCGACGACTTCTACGACCTGCTGACCCGCGCCAGCATCATGGAGCGCGTCGTCACCGACCACTGGCAGGCTATCGGCAATACCTCCGAGCCCGGCCAGTCCAAGGTCAAGCTCGTCGTCGACGAGTGGGGCGCGTGGTACGGCAAAGGCACCGAACTCGCTCCGCAGTACAACCTCTCGCAGCAATCGACTATGCGCGATGCGCTGCTCACTGGGATCACGCTCGACATCTTCCAGCGGCATGCGGATAAGGTCGCCGTCGCGAATGTGGCGCAGTCGATCAACTGCATCCACTCGCTGATGCTGGCGCAGGAGGACAAGTTCACCGTCACGCCGACGTTCCACGTCTTCCAGATGTACCTGCCGCATCGCGGGGCGCTGGCCGTGCGTGCCGAATTCTCCGCGCCCGCGATTCGCAACCCGCTGGCCAACGCGCCGATTCCGGTCGGCGGCAACAGCTATACGGGGTCGCTCGAGGCGGTGAAACTGCTGGCTGGGCTATCCGGCTCGGCGTCCATCTCGGCGACGAACCCGAAGCTGATGACGTTGACGGTCGTGAATCCGCACATCGACCGGCCAGTTACTACCGAGATCGCTGTCAGCGGTGCTGCCATCGCCAGCTACACCGGAGCGGTTCTCGTCGAGGCCGATGTGCATGCCCACAACGACTTCGCTCATCCGAATGCTGTGCATCCGAACCCGGCAACCACTGCGTCGCCGATGGGTGGGCGGCTTACTCATACGTTCCCGGCGGCCAGCGTGACTACGCTCCAGTTGACGCTTGCGTAGGGGGCGGTTGGGTACCCCCACCCCCCGTACTTAGGTCCTAAGGTCCTTCTTCTAAAGGGCTTAGGTCCAAATTGTGGAGTCTAATTTATTGTCAGGTACGCCAAGCAAAGGGGTTAGCCGTAAACTATCCCGGAATAAGGGGTTATGGGTTAAATGCGAAAGGCTGCGGGGTTTGCGCTTGGGCGCTCGCCTTGCAGCCTTTTATCTTTACTAACTACCTTAATCATAGCAGGTTGACCATAACTACTATGCCAACTATTTTCCTTAGGTGAGATGGGCGTAAGTATCTGGTGGAGATGGAGTTGGGGGACGAAAATAAATATGGTTGTGAGCGGAGGGACTTGACAGCCTGGGGTGAACCCCTGGAGTGAGACAAAAGTCCCTGTTTGCCCTTCTTTGGGTTTTGGGAAGGTTGATGAGAGATCCCCCATCTAAGTGAGGTCTGTGGCGCTCCACCCACATCTCAGAGGCGAGATGTGGGGCACCCAGTTTGTCACCCAGTTTTGTGGGCGGGGGCTAGCGTTGGAGGTCGCCGGGCTTTTCTGGGAGGCCGGGTTGGTCGAGGAATTGGGCGGTGGTGGCGGGGCCTAGGTTCTTCCAGTCCTGGAGGACCCAGACTAGTTTCTTGTCGGGGGTTACTTCGATGGCCTGGATGATGTTGGGGCGGTCCTCGGCTTTGACTCCGCCGGTGGAACTGAAGATGACCGTGTTGCCGTTGGCGAGGCGCTCGGAGGTTTGGACGTTGTGCAGGACGATGTTGGGGGGAAGGTCGGCCTGGGTGAACTCCCATACGGTTTCGGACTTGGGGTTGACTTCGCGGACGAGCGGGCCGTGCTCGTCGGTGATGAGAGTGTTGCCGTTGTGCAGGCGCACGGCGGCCCAGGGCGTGGGGATGTCGTAGAACCAGATCTGCTTGAAGTGCTTGTCGTACTCGACCACCTTGTTGAGCTTGAGGAAGGGCAACAGGTAGGTGCCCGCGGCGGTGATGCGGATGCGGCGGAACTGCGGGTGGACGGTCTTGGGGTCGGTGAGGCTCTCGGCGGGGAGATCGTGTTCGACGTCGACCTTGCCGGACTTCTTCTCGATGATCATGAGCTTGGGCGGGAGGCCGTTCTGGACGATGAGGACCTTGTCGAGATCGATGGGCTGGCAACTGTGGACTTCGGTGCCGGCGGGCGCGTCATATTGCCAGACGATCTCCTTTTTTGGGTTGACCTCTTCGACCTGGAACTGGCGGGTGAAGAGGATGTTTCCGTTGGAGAGCATCCAGACGTCGTCGATCTCGCCGCCGGGGCCGGTGGAGTAGTTCCAGATGACCTGGCCATGGTTGACGAGGAGGAGCTTGTTATAGCCCTCGCCGGCGTAGAGCATCGGATGCTCGGCTAGGCCGTGGCCGGGGAGGTTGGGCTTGGTGGTGGGGTCAGGCCAGGTGCGCTCGACGGGGTGTTCGTCCGGGCCGAGGGCTGGGACACCGAAGGCGGTGAAGCGCGGGAGGATGCGGAGCATGGGGGAGCCAGTTGCGGCAGCGAAGAGGAATGGGGTGAGGGCGAGGATCGGGACTAGGGTGCGGGGGCGCATCGGGAATTCTCCGGGGACTGGAGGGAGATTATAACGGCGGGGCGTTCGGATATGCTGTCTGAAGCGAACTGGAGGAGGACGGGATATGCTTCGGATGCTTTTGCATTGGATATTGAATGCGGCTGCGTTGCTGATTGTGGCGCACTTTGTGCAGGGATTTGTGGTGAGCGACCTGACGTCCGCGTTGATTGCGGTGATCGTGATTGGGCTGCTGAACGCGACGTTTGGGCTGGTGCTGAAGATCGTTACGTTGCCGCTGGGGATCTTGAGCTTCGGGATATTCTTCCTGGTGATCAACGCGGTGATGCTGAAGTTTGCGAGCGGTTTTGTGCCGGGCTTCCAGGTGCTGACGTTCAAGGCGGCGTTTCTGGGCGCGCTGGCGCTGGCGGTGCTGCATCTGCTGTTCGGGTTTCTTACGCCGAAGCGGCGACGCACTTCGTAGTGGAGGGATGAGGTTGAACCTGACGATTGCGGCGATCCGGAGTGGGACGGACCCGGTGGGCAAACTGCCGGAGGCGGCGTTCCATCGCACGCTGGAGACGCCGCTCGGCTGCCCGAAGTGCGATGTGAGCTACAACCTGGTGGTGGATTGGGAGCGGGCGACCTCGCGATGGTTCGAAGAGGAGTCGCGCGGGCTGATCCGGATGCTGAAGAAGGCGATCCAGATGGGGCACGGGTCGGGGCACCGCGTGTCTCATTTTGAGACTTCGGGTGTGGTGGTGAAGAGCTTTACGAAGAGCGAGGGCTAGTTGAGTTTGAGGTAGACGCGGAACTTCAGTAGCTGGGTTCGAGGGCATATCTGGCCGGGGATTCCCTGGAATTCGCGTGGGGTGTCGGTGCTGCGGCGGAGCGGGTGGGAGAGATTGGTGTCCGGCTCGACCGAGCGATAGACGTAGCGGCGAGGCTGGGATTCCGGGTGGCGCCGATCGAGTGGCTGGTCGCGATTCTCTTCCATGACGGGACTCCCGTGGCAGGACTGTGGAGTCAGTGTAGGCGTTGGGGGCGGAAGGTGCGGAGGAATGCGCCGCGGGTCGCGGTACTTTGGTGCGGGGTGGAACGTTATGCGGCGGCGGCCTGGTGCTTGCGGACGATGTCGAGGAAGAGTTGGTGGACGCGGGAGTCGTGGGAGAGTTCGGGGTGGAAGGTAGCGGCGAGGAGGTGTCGAGCGCGGACCAGGGTGGGGAAGCCGTCGCGGGTGGCGAGGGTTTCGACGCCGGGGCCGGTGAGGCGGATGCGTGGGGCGCGGATGAAGACCATCTCGAGCGGGCCGCCGGGGAGGGTGGTGGGGGCGGTGAGGATGGTGGAGTCGATCTGGCGGCCGTAGGCGTTGCGCTCGACGGTGATGTCGAGAGCGGCGAGCGAACGCTGGGCTGGGCTCTCGACGTGGGTGGCGAGCAGGATGGCTCCGGCGCAGGTGCCGAAGGTGGGGGTGGACTTCACGTAGCTCTGGAGGACCTCGAAGAATCCGTTGCGATCGAGGAACTTGAGCATGGTGGTGGATTCGCCGCCGGGCATGATGAGGCCGTCGAGGCCGTCGAGTTCCTGGGGAACGCGCACGAGCCGCGGCTTCGCGCCGAGGGCGGCTAGGGTTCTCACATGGGCGTCATAAGCCCCTTGAAGGGCCAGGACTCCGATGGTGAGAGGGTGCGGTTCGGTCACTTTGGGTTGCTCGGTGGCGGAGTTGGCGAAGGTGCAGGCGAGGTCGCTGCAGGTGCGGCGGCCTGACTCTTCTGGAAGTCCTCGTACATTTGTTTCATCTGTGGTTGCACAGCGGCCATTTTTGATTGTAATAGCTGCGTTGCCTGGGCGTTGACGGCAGGCATTTTCTCGACGAGCGCTGTTCCCGCGGGCGTCTTATAGAAGGCCACAATGACATCGAGCTCTTCTTCGGTGAAGGCTCTTTGGTAGTAGTCGGTGAGTGCGGGCTCCATCACGTCCCAGCCGACTTGCGCATCGATCATCTGGGCGAACTTCTTCTCAAAGGCGGCGAGTTGGTCTTTTTTCTCGGGCGTCGCGTTGGGACCAATCAGCTTTTCGTCCGCAGTGGACAACTGCTTCATGAAGTTGGCGGAGACCTGCTTGACCATGCGGTCGGTGTGGAGGAGGATGATCAACTCCTGAGCCTTGGCGCGATGGGTGGCTTCGTCAGCACGGGCGGCGATGGGGAGGCAAAGGGCGAGAACGAGAACGAGAGCGGAACGATTCATGGGAACACCTTATGGCGAATTGCCTTGGCTCTTTAAGCCAGCGTGCGCATAGCGCACTCTTCTTCACGCTACCACGCACCTGGGCGGAAGCTCGGTGACCGTCGCCACATGGATTAAAGTGGCGCAGGAGCGGGCACACCGCATGCTTATGCCGGCGGGCCAGCCATGATCGCAGCGCGGACTGCGGCTGCAGGTTGCTACTTCGGGGTGCTGGTCGGCGGAGCGGGCGTCGCGGCAGGCGCGGCAGGGACAGGGGAGAGCGTGGGAGGCGGCGGGGCCTGACTCTTCTGGAAATCGACGAACAACTGCCTCAACTGCGGCTGCAGCGTGGCCATCCTGGACTGGCCAAGCTGGGTGACCTGGTCGTTGACCGTCGGCATCTTTTCGAGAAGCGCGATTCCGGCGGGCGACTTGTAGAAAGTCACGATGGCGTCCATCTGTTCCTCGGTGAAGGTCTTCATGTAGATGTCGGTGAACCCGGCCTGCATTGATTTCCAACTTAACTGGGCGTCGACCATCTGGGACGCCTGTTTCATGAAGTCGTCGAGCTTGGCCTGCTTCTCCGGCGTGGGGCTGGGCCCGACCACCTTGTCCGCTGCGTCTGCAACCTGTTTCCGGATGTTTTCGGCGATTTGTTGGACCACGTGCTCGGTTTTGAGAAACGTCATCATCTCCTGCGCCTTGGCGCGATGAGAGGCCTCGTCGGCATGGGCGGTAACGGGAACGAGAAGGGCGAGGACGAGAAGAGGGGCAAGGCGTTGGGCGGAGGCGCGGGTGAGCATAATTTGATCCAATTCTACTTTGTATTGAGGTTGCGAGGGGTTGGTAGCGGGGGAGAGCGGTGTATCAATCGCGACTGAATGCGGTTCTGCGGCAGGTGATGTTGCAGGATTTGCAGGCGAAGCGGAAGCGGGCGTGAGAATTGAGTTTGTAACTCAACATTATTCTGTGCTGATGGGTTTCGTCCTATGGCGTTGAGGCAACTTCTTTCGCCACGTCTCAGGATCGCCATAATGTGCTTCACGGTGGCAGTTCGGACAGAGTGCGATGGCGTTTTCAACGGTGTCGTCGCCATCTCTAGCAAGCCACTGAAGGTGATGAACTTCCAAATAGTGCTCTCCGGTCGTTGCGCGTCGAAACGGTGCGAGCGTTTTGCACATCTCGCACTTTCCATTGACCCGCAACAGCACCTCCGCAACGACATCTTCGTCCCGGTAGAACAACGTGGTCGAGCTGGTGTAACGTTGTGGCTTGGCTTGGCCCGCAGCTAGTCGTGCAGCCAGCCTATCCCGCCTTGCGTTCGCCGAATCTCTTAGCGACCGGCTTACTTCCTTCTGGAAACTCTCCTCGGCTTGAATGAGATAATCCGTATCCGGTATAGAAAAGGTGATTTGTCCCTCGAAGTCTTTGTCCGCACAGTCTTCAATCTCTCTGCCGATTTCCTTGCCAAGACTGAAGCTGCCACCGCTTGTGAGCAGCACTTCCTTGTTTCTCTCAAAGTCTCCAACCCGGATATTGACGTTGACTCTGTCACCGTCGTTCAACGTGGATTTATTGAAATCCGCGCTGGGTATGTGTCCAGAGTCATAGTGTTTCCACTTTTTGCCGTCTCTCTTGGTCAGGGGCCTCGTCCACTTCATCGCATTGACCTCTTCCAGCAAGCAAGCGCACCTCAGCGGCTAAAGCCACGAGATACAAAGCGCTTGCGGCACGACTGAAGCCGTACCCTTAAGCAGAACAGTACAAAAGCAAGACCAGTACAAATACCGAGATTTTGGCTGCGCCAGAATGACGACGTGGAGAGCTACCAGCCGCGGGTTTGCATCAGGTCCTGCTCTTCGATGGCGGCGGCGGCGAGGCCTTTCATGCTGCCGATAACGGCTTCGCTGGCCTCGGCGACGATCTTGGGGTCGTTGAAGTGGGTGGTGGCGATGACTATTGCGCGGGCGCGCGAGACTGCCTCTTCGCGCTCGAGTGGATTGTTCTCGACATCGAGCGGGGTGGCGCGCTCCTTCATGAAGATGCCGGAGCCGACAAAGATGGTTTCGGCGCCGAGCTGCATCATCAGGGCTGCGTCGGCGGGTGTGGCGATGCCGCCGGCGGAGAAGTTGGGTACGGGGAGCTTGCCTGATTTCGCAACCATGCGGACGAGCTCGTAGGGCGCCTGGAGCTCCTTGGCGGCGTGATAGAGCTCTTCCTCGCCGAGCACGGTGAGGGCCTTGATCTCGCGGACGATCTGGCGCATGTGCTGGACGGCATGCACGACGTCCCCAGTTCCCGGTTCACCCTTCGTCCGGATCATGGCTGCGCCTTCGGCGATTCTGCGGAGGGCTTCGCCAAGGTTGCGCGCGCCGCAGACGAAGGGTGTGGTGAAGGCGTGCTTGTCGATGTGGTGCGTCTCGTCAGCGGGCGTGAGGACTTCGGACTCGTCGATGAAGTCGACGCCGAGATACTGCAGGATCTGGGCTTCGACGAAGTGGCCGATGCGGGCCTTGGCCATCACGGGGATGGAGACGGCATTGATGATCTGCTTGATGAGCTTGGGGCTGGCCATGCGGGCGACGCCGCCCTCGGCGCGGATCATGGCGGGGACGCGCTCGAGCGCCATGACGGAGATGGCGCCGGCTTCTTCGGCGATTTCCGCCTGGGCAACATTCATTACGTCCATGATGACGCCGCCCTTGAGCATCTCGGCGAGGCCGACCTTGAGGCGCAGGGTGGAGGAGCCGAAGTTGCCGTTGAGACTGCCGTTCTGGGTGGGGTCTGCCATGGGTGTTGTCCTTTGCGCGCGGGATTCCGGGGCCGGGAACCGTTGCCCCTGAAATGGCTGCCAAGCACTAGTTTAGCAGCTTTGCGCAGGTCTCGCGTTCGTCTCGGGATTCAGGGAGAAGGGCGGTACTGGCGAGATTGTAACTGAAAACGGTTGATATTATGTACTGCAAAGACAAAAATCTTAGGTGCTGCAGAGTTCGAGGATGCTTGCGCCGAATTTTTCGGCCTTGTCGGGGCCGATGCCGGTGATGGCCTGGAGTTGCGCGACTGTCTTCGGGCGCTGCAGCACGATGCTGCGTAATGTGGAGGATCCAAGAACGAAGAACTGCGGCAGGCCGATGCGCTCGGATTCGGCTTTGCGCCAGGCGCGGAGTTGCGTGTCGAGGAGGAGTTGGTCGGGAGTGAGGGCGGCGGTTGGGTCGGCGGCGGCGGGGCGGGTGCGGTGGAAAAGTGTGGTTGGTTGTCTCACCTCAAGATCGTCGACCGCTGTACGTGCGTGGGGCCGTTTGACGGATGACCCCTGAGGTTTGTACTCCGCGTTACAAGTAACAAGGAGGGCTTTGTAGAACGAAGGGGGCAGGTCGCCACGCAGATTCGGAAGTCGAGCCAATTCGATTTCAGTACGCGGCTGGAAGCGAAGAATATCCGCCAGCGCAGCTTCCGTGAGCAGGTCGGATGCAGCGATGTTTAGCGTATTCGCTTGGTTCTCGGCGAAGATACGAAGGTCTTCTTCAAAGTCGAGCCTTCGGTTTGCGGCTTCGTTATACTCGCGGGAAAGTACCCGAGATTTACTAGAGGACTCTTTAACTTGGGTAAAACCTTCAGCGATCCGTTTCTTTCGCTTCTTGAATTCTGCTGGCGATTCATCCGTCGAGGTGGCACTCCGGACGAAATGCGGGGGTCTCTCCACGTCGCTGAGCTCCGGTCGAGATGACGAGAGCTTAGGTGGGTTCGGAATTGCTGCAGGTGCTGTTGTGGCATTGCGGCAGAGGGCGATGATCTCTGCGCCGAATTGGCCGGCTTTGTTTGGGCCTATGCCGGAGACGGTGAGTAGTTCTGGGATCGAGCGTGGGCTCGCGATGGCGATGTTGCGAATGACGGCGTCGCTTAGGACGATGAACGCAGGCTTGCCGGTTTTGGCGGCTTCGGACTTGCGCCATGCGCGGAGGGCGTCTTCCAACTGTTGTTGTGCGGGAGAGAAGGAGACGATGGGATCTGGCGATGACTTTCGCTTGGTGGACTTCGACGTACGGCTCTTCGAGGTGCGCGTCGGCGCGTCGGTTGTTGCAGCGGGCAGGACTACGCCGTTGAGTTCGGAGGCGTCGTCGCTGCGGCCTTCGTGGGTTAGGGAGGCTTTTTTGTAGGGGAGGATTTTGCCTTCGGAGTTGGTGAAGGTTTCGGCGGTGAGGGTGATGAGGCCGGCGCGGGCGAGCGAGTCGAGGAGGATGTCGAAGGCTTTGCGATCGACTCCGAGCGCGAGGTCGGTGTGGAGTTTTCCGGTGGCGCGCGAGGGTGCGTGCGCGAGAGCGGCGAGGATGGCGCGGAGGTCGCGGGCTTGCGCGGTGGTGGGCTCGGCGAAGGTTTGGGCGGAGGTGGTGGAGGGCGAGCAGAAGTCGCAGTGGCCGCAGGGGCGGTGGGCGTCGGCGGTGTCTCCGAAGTGGCGGATTACGGCGGTCATGCGGCATTGCTGCGTCTCGGCGAAGGCGACCATGCGGTCGAGTTGCGAGCGGCGGAAGGCGATCTGGGCATCGTAGCCGGCGCGCCAGGATTCTTTGGTTGAGATCGGGCCGGCGCGGCGGACGTTGCCGGCTAGATCGATGCTCGCTGCGCCTTGCGCGATGAGTTTCTCAATGGCTTTGAGGAAGCTGCCGAGGTCCATCTTCAGGCGCTGCGCGAGGGGCTCGGGCATGAGGTACTCGTCTGTGAGGACTTGCGCGACGCGGGCGAGATCGGTTGCGGGTGGGTAGTCTCGCTCGAGGAAGAACTCGTGCATCTTGCGGTCGGCGTAGCTGTGGAGCAGGACGGTGCGGGAGGGGAGGCCGTCGCGGCCGGCGCGGCCGATTTCCTGGTAGAAGGCTTCGACGGAGGCGGGCAGCGCGGTGTGGACTACGGTGCGGACGTCGGCTTTGTCGATGCCCATGCCGAAGGCGATGGTGGCGACGACGACTTCGAGTTTGCCGGATTGGAAGGCGGTCTGGACGCGCTCGCGGACGCTGGGTTCGAGGCCGGCGTGATAGGCGGCGGCGGGGAAGTGGCGGTGGAGTTCGGCGGCGAGTTCTTCGGCGGACTTGCGCGAGGGCGCGTAGACGATGGCAGGGCGCGCGGCGGGATCGCGGAGGAGAGAGGCGGTGAACTCGTGGCGGCGCGGCTTCGACATCTCGACGACTTCGATGGCGAGGTTGGAGCGGCGGAATCCGTGGATGAAGAGCGCGGGGTTGGTGAGGTGGAGTTGGGCGACGATGTCCTGCTGCACGGTCGGTGTCGCGGTGGCGGTGAGGGCGATGATGGGCGCGGGGCGCAGGGCGGGGAGGTGCTCGCCGAGGGTGCGATAGTCGGGGCGAAAGTCGTGGCCCCAGGCGCTGATGCAGTGGGCCTCGTCGATGGCGATGAGGGAGGGTTTGCGGCGGGCGAGCATCTCGGGGAAGCCGGGGACGCGGAGGCGTTCGGGCGCGATGAAGAGGAAGTTGAGCGTGCCGTCGAGGTAGTCGCGGCAGGCCTGGCGGGTGTCGTCGCGGGAGAGGCCGGAGTGGATGCGCGCGACGCGGAGGCCGTGGGCGGAGAGCTTGGCGGCCTGATCGTCCATGAGGGCGATGAGCGGGGACACGACCAGCGCGGTGCCTCCGCGGGCGATGGCGGGGAGTTGGTAGCAGAGCGACTTGCCCGCGCCGGTGGGCATGACGAGGAGGACGTCGCGGCCGTCGGTGGCGGCGCGGCAGACGGCTTCCTGGTTGGTGCGGAAGGTGGAGTGGCCGAAGGTGCGGTGGAGCAGGGAGGTGACGTCGGGCATTTCGGTGGAACGCTACGGGAATAGTGTCGCACGGGCGGTGATCCCTTTCTGGCGTGAGCCGTATTGTGGGGGGTACCCCCCCCCGGTATCGATTCGTGCATAATCTTCCAAACAAACCACTTACCGGCTATTGATTTTGCAAGATATTGAAAGCAAAGGAGATAGTTTGCAAGATCTTCAAAACGCTGGAGTTATGGTTTCTTTGGAGCTTTTGGGAGACACAAGCCTCAGGCTGGTGGATTCTGTCTCGACCTAAGTTTAATTATACGCCCGGGTGTCAAGGGGTTTGGGTGGAAGGAGGTTGTCGGGCGTTGGCTGTGTTGCGGATTGGGTACCCGATCAGACCACTCGGGGGTCACTCGGTTGGGAGGCTTTCCTTGATTGTCTGGGCGACGTCGTCGATGGAGGTGTGCTGACTGAGTTGCTCAATCTCTTTGTCGCCAGCCATCCTCGGCAGGCCTATCTTTGCGGCGATCTCGCGGTTCATGGTGAGGACGGCTGTCGTCTCTTTTTCGGCGAGCAGCAGGATCTGCAGCATGAGGTGGTCGCGCTCGTCGGCTCGTCGGCTCATGCGGGTTTGGCGCATGAGGATGAAACTGGCGAGGAGGATGGCTTCGAAGGCGAGGATGGTTCCAAGCAACGAAAAAGGAACGGGATCAAAGTGGCGGATTCTGGCGATCGACAGAGTGTTCACCGCAATCCAGGCAGCCGCGAGGAAGATGTGGAGGAGGACAAATGCGAGGTTTCCGGCAAAGGAGGCAATGGTATCGGCGATGCGCTCGGAGTGGGTGCGGCGCGCCAGGAACTCCTGCTCGTGTTTGGCGATGAGATCGACGTGCTCCTGGATGTGGTCCTGCGACATGGCGGTAGGCTCGATTCAATGTGTTAGATGGGCGGATCGGTGGTCGTGGATGGGGGAAAATGCGGATGTGTCGGGCCTTCAGCCCTNNACCTAGGCCTTTGGCCTAGGCTAGTATGTTGCGCGCTTTCAGCGCTTGCGTGAGAACGAAATACAGGACTTCGCTGCTCTCAGGATGTGACAGGCGAAGAGACGGAAGCAGATTCCCTTCGGGAAT
>PKWK01000413.1:0-11168 GCA_003133205.1 Granulicella sp.
GCTGATGCGTGTCGCCCATATTACTCGACAGACGCTGGGATTTTACCGAGAATTTACAGAGGCTACGAGCAACTCTGTTTCAGCTTTGATGGCCTCGGTCGTCGACCTGATGCAAGCCAAGATCAAGTCCACGGGCACCACCGTTACGCAGCGGTGCGATGTGGGGCTACAGGTCATGGGAGTGGCCGGAGAACTGCGGCAGGTGCTGGCAAATCTGCTTACGAACAGCCTGGATTCGATTGGCCGGTCCGGCAGTATTGTTCTGCGTGGTTCCGCTTCCATTAATCCAGACGATGGTAGACGGCGCGTCCGGATAACAGTGGCCGACTGTGGGCACGGCATGGGGGCAGCCACGATGAAGCAGATCTTCGACCCTTTCTTCACGACGAAGGGCTCGGTCGGAACCGGCCTTGGGCTATGGGTGTGCAAGCAGCTCGTTGATAAGAACGGCGGTTCTATCCGGGTCCGGTCCAATATGGATGCAGAGCGCGGAGGAACGACGTTTTCCGTTGTGCTCCCCGAAGACGCTGCGATGCCGGCGACGAGTGTGTAGAAGTCGGCGGCTTTACCGTTCGCGCGGCAAGCGCGGCGAAGGTGGGGGGCTGCAAGCGCAACCCCTCGATCTATGCGTCTGGGACTGCGGCTCTTGATGCTTCTGTGGATCTGACTTGCGGCGCGGCTGACGGATATGGGGTCACCACACCAAACGTAAAAAATCGTACGCTAGCCCGCATCATTCTTGAAGGTTGAGAAAGCGAAAGCCTCTTGTGTTAAAAACATGTTGTCAAGACAGTGTTTGAAGTAACAGGAGAGGCTTCCGCATGACCGACTTTACTACGACAGAGTGTTGTGCGCCGTGAAAAGGCTCTGGTCAACAGTTGGTTGAATTGCGGAGCGAGGAGCCTAGGCGACCGCGCGGTAGGTGCGGCGCAGGTTCTTGAGCGCGGTTTTTCCTGATACGCAGCCAGCGTGACGGTGGGTAGTGAGGTTTGCCGATCCGCCGAGTCCGCTCTATCCCGGCGAGGCTCCGAGAGCCAGCGCGACTTGCCGGAAGGCGGGTAGAAACGGGAACGACGCGGGCAGATGCAGCACCATGCGGCGCACCGAGACCACCAAGCGGGCACCCAGCTTCAGCAACCGTTCGCGGAGCGTCCAGACCTGAGCGCGAGCACAGTTGGTGTTTGCGGCGCTCAGGCGCAACTCCTGCATCAGCACGTAGGCGGCGGCGGTCAGCAACAGCCGCAGCTTCTTCAGTGCTACGCTCTCTATCCCGCTTGCTGGGTTGTACACGAATTGAACCCCCGCCCCCTCAATGGATTCAGGTCATAGACGCCCTCAACCAGAAGAAGTTTCACGACTGCTGGCGCAGGAACTGCTTCCCCCTGACCTGATGCGCAAGGCCGTTATGGAGGACCCAAAATACGGCCCCACGTCAAGTAAGATGCGCCGTAGCAGACTGATCTGTGTCCGATAATAAACGCTAACAGGTGAGGTATAATGGGTTTATTTACTGCTATTTGGCGTGTCTGATAGGGTTAATTACGTATAGTTTCAGTTCAGCCAAGGGCCTCGGGCCATCAAAAAGGAGATCGATGAGATTACCTAACGGCGGGGCGGCCATTGTTGAGGTTGAGAAACTTCAGGATTATTGCCTGAGTCGGCGTCATTCTCGCGGAAAACATAAGGCGCGCGTGTTTCAGTCCGTTCTGGGAATGACTTCAGATCATTTCGAAGTTGCTGGATAGTCCGAAGTGGTGAGATCGCTCCACGGTTTGTCACATGCTTTGTTCTTTAGGATGGAGAAATATGTCGAATCTGGAACTTCTTTCCGAAGTAGCCGTGCTACAGGATCTACCCGAGCATGGTCTAATACGTGGTCAGGTGGGGACAGTGGTTGAGGTGCTCTCCCCCTCAGCCGCCGAGGTCGAGTTTTGCGATGATCAAGGGCGCACCTATGCCATGGCGGCGTTGAAGTCTGAGGAGTTGATTCGCCTTCACCACCACCCGCTCGCGCAGGTAGCGTAGCGACGGCGCCGCTGGCCCTTTGCACTTGAAGTGTCTTCCAAGGCGGGCGTCAAGACTCGCGGGGCGGCACCCCCGACTTGAAGGCTTCAAATAGCCAATCGTTTGCCGGTACCCGTTTCAAGTCGCGCGGCGTGAAGCAGCGCCCCAGTCTGACCTCGGCACAGGATAGACATAGGATGTCAGGTCCCGCGATGTGCCATACCCAAAGATCATCCAGGACGACAAACATCCTCGGATGCTCCACTCCACAGTCGCCGCAAGCACTCGTCAAGTATGTGACCCCATAGGTTCGTTTGTGGGTGAAGTGCTGCGCGGTCAGCGGCACCGTCGTTGACGTCCGCGGAGTGTCTGCTGGGTGCTGAGGCTGTCAAGGGCAGATACGAAGCTCAAGAGTTGTTCCGTCGCCACCGGGTTCTCCACCATGAAGTCCCAAATGGTTGAACTCCAAACGCCATCGTTAATTGCATTGATGAGTGCAGGCTCAAATCCCATAGTCTCCATCATGGAAACGGGCGCCGAGAACGCTTCGGTAAATGACAGTAAATTCCCATTCGAACTGCTGATGAGCGCTTCGCCCTGGAACGGTTCCCTCCCGTGTTTCATTTTGAACATGGATCGCAGAGATTCAACATCAGAGCTATGTCCATTACTTCATTGCGTGACGGTGTTCTCATTGTCGGCCTCTTGTGATCCCAGTAGGGATGTCGCCCACAATAGCGCACAGAAATGCCGATTTATTCCAACGTAGAGTAGCTGCGGGGTTAACTATAGCGTGAACCCCCTCGCTTATGTATTGATAACCCATGAGTTGTCAGACACGGGACCGCACGTGAAATCGATCAAGTGTGGAGTCAGCAAAGAGTCACATTCGCGGCAATCCGACCCTGTACGTCGCATAATTTGGCCACCGTGGCCAAATTATGGGTTATTTTTCCCCGCCTATCCCCCCAATTTTTAAGCAATTGAAAGGACGCAATTATGCGAATCGTTGCCAGGCTCAAGCTTGGCTATTACCCTCTCCCCGTCGAGCAAGGCCCATTGCTCCGGGCCCGGCTCGCGTTCCCAAGCTTGCCCACCGCCGCTCTCGATCCCTGCTGCGGCACCGGTGCGGCTCTCAAAGCGCTCACGGGCGGATCCAATTCAACTCTCTATGGAGTGGAGCTCGACGCCAACCGCGCCGAGAGTGCGAAGGCAAATGGCATCCAAACCATCCAGGCCAACGTATTCGACGTGCGCGCCCGGGTGGAACGTCTCTCCTTCCTTTATCTGAACCCGCCCTATGACTTCGAAGTGGGACCCCGCTCCAACGAGCGCATGGAAAAGCTGTTTCTCGGCCATACCTATGCGTGGCTGAAGCCCAAGGGCGTCCTGTTGATGGTCATTCCCTACACCGCAGTCCATGACATATCAGATACGTTGTCGACGCGCTTCAAGGACATTGCCATCTATCGCCTGGTCGGCGAGGAGTCGGAAAAGTACAACCAGTGCGCTATCTTCGGTATCCGGCACAACAACAATGGCCACGAAACCATCCAGTGGCGGCAGAACATCTCGCGGATGATGTCCTATCCCAAGAACCTGCCAGTACTCACCCCCGAAGTAGACCGGATGTATAGCGTTCCGCCCAGCGGCAACGTCGAGATCTACTACACCGGCCTGCCGCTCGATGAGATAGAGGACCGTCTCATCACCAGCAACGCTTGGAAGGCCGCAGTGCCTCTCTTGCTTCCAAAGCAGGAAGTTGCTGGAGGAAACCCGATCACCCCCCTTCATGGAGGCCATGTTGGTCTGCTGGCAACAGCAGGCATGCTGAATGGTAAATTCAGGAAGGCACCGGACCCGGAAGCTCACCTCGCTCACTGGAGACCGATCAAGCACACGACAACAACGGTCGAGATCGAAGACAACATGGAAATCACCCGCACCAGGGAACGATTCTCCAACGAACTCGCCATCGTCTTTGTCTCCGGCAAGACCCAAATTCTCACTGAAACCAAGCAAGACGAACCAATGGTTGAAGAGGATGAGGGTGCTGAAGAGTCTGAATCTCCGGAGGACGCGATTGCTGCTGCAGCGTTTGAAGAAGATGACGACGATGATGAGGACGACGAGGACGACGACGACCCGGTTAATGACGAGGACGACGAAGATGTGGATAGCGAAGGTGATGGTTCGGTCGAGGTTTCACGGCTGAATTCACCGGGATCATGCAAGCTTTTTCAACTCGGACGCCTCACTATGACCCGAGGGGTTCAATCTCTCGTCTTGGCTGGCTTCGACCTGGGACACCTAGTTGCCCGCTACAAGCGTGGCGAGTGGGGAGATACAGACCAGGGAGATGTCGACCGAAACAACCATGCCGTAAAGGTTGGTGGTCTTCGCGTCTTCTCCAGTTACGACGTACCGGAATCACCCGATGGACGGCTGTACATCATCACGGAGCACAATCGGAAATTGACAACCGTGATGTTGCCGACCGAATACTGATTTCTCCCCACTGATACCCCAATTCCCTTCCCGCCTTGGCTCACGCCGGGTTTGGGAGGGGCTTTGGCGTCGGTGGATCGGCATTTAACTTTGTCAACCAAGCATGCACAGGAGCGACGCCATGAAAGCCTTCGAAATTACGTTTATCAATATGAAACTCTCGAATCGCCAACATCGCCAGAGTCGCGTCTTTCGCGCGGACACACACGCCGGCGCCCGTGCGGCCTTCACGACAGCCCTCGGCCTCGGATTCAAAGCTATGGCCGTGGCCGAGGTCGGAGCGGTTGCAACGTCATTCTCACTTGCCGCACTCAACACGCGGCAGGTAGCAAGTCTTGGAGCATCGGCCTAACGGCCAGCCCCATTCTGACCAGAACTGACAGGGATGAACCGTCATTGCATCGCGGACGGTCCATCCCTGCTGGTCACACATTCGACGTCCCAAGGAGGGACCGCCATGCTGAACGACAACGACGCGCAGGAAATCTCAGACGCATTCGATATGCTGGCCGACCAGCAAGGCCCGCGACCTCATTGGGTGGAAAATGACTGGGTGTCCGCCGAGATGTATGCCGGATCCATCTTCGAAGCAGTCGACGATATGAGCCAGCGCGAACTCGACCACCTCAAGGGTCGCGAGTGTCTCGAAGGTGAAGGCTGCGATCGGTGCGATAAGATTCGCGCCCACTACGCCGCGCTCGATCAGGAAGCTGAGGCACGCACGTTTTATCCCAACCTGCAGCGGAGTCCAGTCCGCGACCGCTCTACACTTCTCTCGACCTACCATCTGAGACTGCATCGGCAATTTGTTCCCACTCTGGGCTGGATTCGTACGCTCGCATGCAACTGCTGCTCGACGCGCATTGCACACCTGCGCCCGTGGCAGAAGAGATTGAGCAAGCAATCCACGCTGCGCAGCCACCGGCCCGGGAAGTAGCTCTAAAGGGGCACATCTTTACGCGCTAAGCCTCACTAGAATCATTCCGAACGAACGATTGGAGTTTTCATGTTCCGCAGACTTAGCCTCTTGGCAGCGCTTGTCGCATTTGCGTCTCTTTCATTGATTGCACAACCAGTATCACTGCACTCCGGCACATCGCTTGCCATCCGAGTTGACCAGGCCGTGTCCGGGGGGACCATCCAAGTTGGGGCCGAAGTTTCAGCGTCGCTCTCGGCTGATCTTATGCAGAATAGCCACGCCGTCTTGCCCGCAGGGACTCGCGTTGTGCTCCGGGTGTCAGAAGTCTCACGGCGCGGCGACGGCAATTCCCTGCCCCATGTCACGCTCCGAGCAATCGCATTTGTGCTGCCGTCTGGAGAAGGAGTCGTCCGCGTCCCGATAGTTACGGCAGATTCCATGCGGATAGGTGCACCGATAGAACTCAAACCAATCAATAAAGCAGCTCGCCTCTTGATCGGGCGCCACGACAAATACCCGACCTCGGCGCCGGCTGGGGCCTGGTCCTCGAATTATCAGGACGCGCGATTTATCCCCGGCGACATCATCCAACTCAATCTCACCGAAGAAACACTTCTCCCCTAAGAGGATCAAGAGCGTTCTTCACTCCCCAAGGAGAATCACCATGAAGAACGCTCACCTCCGGCTTACCCAAGTCGAATACTCCGTCCAGTCAAAGAACTGGTCTACTCGTGTGGAAGTCTGGTGCGACCGTCTCGCCACCGAGGACAACGCCACCCACATGCTCTCGATATTTGGTAACGATTCTGAAATGGCGGCCGTTTCGGGTGCTATCTCAACCAATTCCAAGCTCACTGCAAAACTGCCTGATGGACAGCGATTGGAATTGTTTATGGGCGAGAAGCCAACCACGTACCGCGGCCACCTCTCGATCCCTGGACATAAGCGTCCAGTGAGACACGTCCTGTGCTTCTCTGAAGCGCTCATGCAGAACGGTGCCAACGGTTCTGTCACCGTCCTCCACAATGACGACATGCTCATTTGGGCGACAGTTATTTCGTTTCTCGGCCTCCCGGCACTGCCAGAGTGGGCTGTACCTGGCGTCCAGATGTTCCGGAACACTGAGAAGATTCGGGAGATCATTGGATTCAATTGCACCCCTGTCACGGTGACTATCACGCGCGAAGAGCTCTTGAAGTGGATTGGATCGCAGGTTGCCGAGAAGATGTTGTTCCTTCCCGAACTTGCAGGCCCTGTCATTTGGCCGTTGTACGGAATCAAAGACCTACTCTCCGCGTCAGTCGTCGACGAAGATATCGCCGGCATCGCCGCATAAGCAATTTCACCAAGAAAAGCTTTCGACACCAAGNNTGCGCGAATTCGCTCCCGACCTCGGGCGGCGGATCACGGAAGCGTATCAACCCCTCCACCGTCCGGAAGACCCGGTCTCCCCGCTGCTCGCGAAGCTCCGCCGCAAAGCACTTCCCGCCCAGGCTCTGGCCATCATGGGCACCGTGAAATTCTGGCAGAAGGGCGGGCGCGCCGCCAAGATGGTTGCCGAATGCGGCTGCGGTAAAACTCTGATGGCGATTGCTTCATGCTTCGTGCATGCAGCAGGCAAACGGTTCACCGCGATTGCCATGTGCCCGCCGCATCTGCCGAAGAAGTGGGCGCGTGAAGTGTTCATGACACTGCCCAATGTGCGCGTCTTTATCGTGTACGACATGCGTAATAACGGGGACATCAAGAAACCGCACGGCATGACTGAGGTGGTCTACGAAAAGGGCAAGATCGTCCACAAGGGCCTCAAGGTCACCCTCAGCGCGCTGCGTCAGATGGGGCCGAAGGGCTTTGCGAAGATGTGCCCCGAGAACGCTTTCTTCATCATGTCGAAGGAGAAGGGCAAGCTCGGCTATTTTTGGAAGCACGCGTACGAGATGTCCGAGTCGGGCCCCAACAATGGCTCCGTCATCGGCATCGACTCGGGCTTGCCGATCGAGACCTCGTCGGGTGGTAACCTCACCCGCATGTCGTTCGACGCGAACAAGTATGACGAGACGGTCGAACGCGCCAGCAAGGGCACGACGGTCTTTTCGCCGCTCTGGCAAGCGGACAAGAACAAGCTGCAGCGTATGGCGCCCTTGGATTACATGGGGCGTTATATGAAGGGCTTCTTCGACTACGCCATCGCCGACGAGCTGCACCAGTTGTCCGGCGACACTGCCCAGGGCAACGGTCTGGCGGTGCTCAACCGCATCTCCAAACGCATCGTCGGATTAACGGGAACGATGACCGGGGGCTATGCCGACGACATCCTCGGAGTGCTGCAGCGCCTCGATGGCCCACAGATGGCGCGGGACGGCTATGCGTGGGGTGGTGAGGGTCGCAGTGTCTTCCAGGGCACCTACGGCGTCTGCGAGGAGGTGGTTAAACGCTACACCTCGGACAACGCATGTTCGAAGGCGTCCAAAGCGTCGGTCACTATCAAGCGTAGGCCGGGTTGCAGCCCTTTGCTTTTCGGCAAGTACTTGATGGAGAACACCGCATTTGTTTCGCTGGAAGATATTTCCAGCAGCCTGCCTAGTTACGTGGAATCGGTAATTCCCGTGGAGATGGATGCTGAGTTGTCGAAGGCCTACACGGACATTCTGGAAGCGATCAAAAAGGCGCTCGAAGAGTACCCGCGTAATCCCAGCCTCACCAGCCTCATGCTCAACACATTGCTTTGCTACCCGGACCATCCGTTTGGCTTCGACTCAATCTACGGAAAGATCAAAGACAAGATGACTGGGAATATCCAGGTTGTCCATGTCTGCGACCCCGCAGAATTGGATCGGGACAAGCTGTATCCGAAGGAGCAGGCATTGCTCGACGACGTGAAGGAAGAAATTGCGGCCGGGCGCCGCGTACAGGTGTTTGCTACCTTTACTGGCCGTCATGACGTCACCGCACGCTTGAAGTACGTCTTCGAGCAGGCTGGTCTTCGCACTGCTGTTCTCAAGTCGTCGGTGCCAACCGATGTACGTGAGGCATGGTACGAAGCGCGAGTCAAAGAAGGGGTGCAGGTTGTTGTCTGTCATCCTAAGCTGGTCGAGACTGGACTCGACTTGCTCGAATTTCCGACACTTGTGTTTTATCAGTGCGGCTACAGCTTGTTCACCCTTCGGCAGGCAAGCCGTCGGTCATGGCGTATCGGGCAGAAGCATCCGGTGCGGGTGAAGTTCCTGATGTACTCAGGCACAGTACAGGAAAACCAACTCCGACTCATGGGCAAGAAACTTTGCTCGGCTTTAATGCTGGAAGGCAAAATGAGTGGTGAAGGTTTGGAAGGTTTCGAGGAAGACGACGACATGGTGACATCCATGGTTCGCGAGTTACTCGATACCGGGAAAGTGGGTGAGTCGGCTGATGCGGTCTGGGCGAACCTTGCCCGCGAGCGCGCGCAGATGTTTACGCAAGCTCCGGCCGTCACAGAAAGAGAGGAAGAGCAAGCCACCGACAGCGACGTCCCACTCGACACGTCCAGCGCATTTGCGTTCGACGCCGAAGAGGAGGAGGTCTCTGAAATTGAAGAGGCTGAACCGTTGCCCGAGGTGGCGAAGCCATTCCTGGTCCCGCCCCCGGCACCTGTACCTGTCTCCATCCCTGAACCAGCACCTATATCGCAAACCAACGTTCTCGCGTTCAATGCGATACGCCCCAAATCCCGCCGCAAACCAGTGGTAGAGGGCGAGGAGCAGATGATGCTGTTCGGCTGACTAAACCAGAAGTAACCGGGTGGCACACGATCTCAACAGCGTGTATCGCCAATCACCTAAACTAACGTGGCAGTGGTATATCCTTAACGCATTATTCAAGGTATAGCGCATGCATCCGCCACTTAGGTTCGGCGCATTCTCTAAACAAGGAACCATCGAGCGGCACACGTCCTCAACAGCGCGTGCCGCTTTTCTTTTCTATCCCCCCACATTCAGATCCGTGCGAGGTCAGAACATGGCAACTACACCACAATTCGATCTTAAGGGTCACCTTTTGAGTCTCAAGGGCCTCACGCGCGATTCAACCACGATGGCGCGTTTCTATGATGCCGATAGCGAGATCATCGCCGAGCGCGCAGTGACGGCCGACGAGTGCTGGTCTGCTGGTATTTCCGGATGGTCAAACTTCATGCTTGCCGATGGGCCCAGTGCAAGAGCGTTAGGCGCCGCATCAGTCTCCTTTGCTTCATACGGCACAAACGCAAGCGACAGGCCCATGGCCAACGACCTCTAAAACTTAGTAACTCCCAGGAGACGAAATGAGTCTACTCGAAGAAGTAAATGCGAGAGTGGCAAACAGAAACGTGGAGATTTTGGCCGAGCGAATTGCGGTCTACGACAAGATCGACGGGCCCCGCACCGGCGATTACATGGAATTTGCCGAACCCCAGCGCAGCGGCTACGAGGGCCGGACGGCCAGCAGCTTCCGCATCGCGCACGATTGGGGCGACCGGGTCCAGCCCGCCTGCTGTGGTGGCGACACGGGCAGCTTCTATTTCAGCGTAGGCTCGATGTCATACAGTGGTGGACTTACGCCGCCCATCCCGACGTCCCGCCTTGAAGCTACAGGGCGCTTTCGCTCGGGCAGCCTCTGGTTCTTTAGTGAGGACATTACAGGCGCTGGACGTGGAGTTCACTTCCAGGCGCAGTTCCGAGTGTTCCGCGTAATCCCTGAGCCCGGCGACGGACAAGTATCCACAAACGAATAAGCAATATGCAGAGGGGTAAGCGCCGGGGTAGCACCGGCGCCCTCATCCTCCAGCGTAAGGAGACGATGAGATGGCCGAAAGATCCTTCCCCACACCAGAACAACTCGACGCTATGGCAGAAGAGGGCCGACGCATGATTACGGCTCGGCGCCCGAATGGGCCGGATCCAAATAGCGCTCTTATCTGGTTCCCCCCAATCCACGCGGCCGGCCTTCCGGTTCCGCGGACGGCGTTCGTAGCGTACGAGCCGATGAGCCTTTGGCCTATCTGTGACGGGCAGGAGCCGCTTGCGAATTTTCCGATTGCAAAATTGAAAGAGACTGCCGCCCAGATGGGGTATCCAGTCTTCATCAGGACCGACCTCGCCAGTGCAAAGCATGACGGGCCGAAGTCCTACCGGGCGAATTCCGAAGCAGATCTGCCGATGTGCCTGGGGCGAACATTTGAAGACAACGCGCTGAAGGACATTGCGGACGCCACATGCTGCTGGATGTTCCGCGAATATCTCAACATCGGCCATGCCTTCACCGGATTCGGTGGATTGCCTATCGGTAGAGAGTGGCGGTTCTTCGCCGATCAGGACGGCGTGAAGTGTCACCACTTCTACTGGCCGGAGCAAGCGTTCGAGCGCGGATTCGGCGTTCCCGAAGACTGGCGCGAGCAACTTGCGATCCTCTCGATGGAACCGGATGCCGCTACTCTGGAAACGCTCACTGCCATGGCACTCAAAGCAGTGCAAGCTATCGGCGAGCATTGCTGGAGTGTTGACTTTGCCCAGGATGAAGCCGGTAAGTGGTGGCTGATTGATATGGCCCGGGCTGAATCCAGTTGGCACTCAAAGCACGAATAACCTCGACAACGATGCTGGCGCTTTAGCCTCGCCAGCGTCGTGCCGTCGACGGACTCTAACGAATCACTTCAGGAGATGAAATGGCAGAACCCCACACAGACCTGGCGACAGGGTTTGAAACCCAAACTTGCTCGCGTTGC
>PKWK01000413.1:11208-48501 GCA_003133205.1 Granulicella sp.
CGAGGAAACAACGGCAAATGGTTCCCCGTTGTGTCTGTCGATCCCTACCAGATGCGCGGAGCGTCACTGACAGATGGGGTGATGGTGCCCTACGATCGTCCTGGGATTGAAATTACGTATGGCAAGGTTGGACACATCCAAAATGTAACCGAGATGCTCCCCGCCCAGCCCAACATCGAGGCCGTGGCCGCTTTCAGAAAGGGCGCACTCGTCTATCAGCAGAATCTCACCCAGGCAGGAACGGTTCGCAAGAAAGCCGCTTAGCCAAAGCAATGAGACCAGAAGATGAATAACGTTGTCATTCCCGCTTTCGATTGGGAAAAAATGAAGGCAGTCGCCGAGGACAAGTTGTGCCCCGAATGTGATGGGCAAGACCATTGCGCGGCCTGCCTCGCAATCAAAGGCACGCGATGGGCACTGCAGATGAGATCGACACTCGAGGCTCTTACCGCAACGCCCGAGCCATCCACCGCGCAGGGCGGAACGTGCCCAGTCTGTGGACTGATCTCCTGCCATGGCTTCTTCTGCCCAACGCATGGCGTTCGCCTTGTAGCGAGACCAGTCAGCAACTCCAACTGATTCACCGCGAGCCGGCGCTTTATCCGGCGCCAGAGGACACCATGGACCAATCAATCGTCAAGACTCGCCAGCAGTGGGCCGAAAGCCATCAGAATCTCGGCCAGTTTCTCAAAGTTGGCGATCCGGTCGACGGCGACTTCGTTGAGTGGGCGCGGGACATCATGCCGCCAGCTCACTGGAGCGGCCAAATGATTCAGATTGGCGAACCCCACGATCACATCGAGGGACGCGCGACATACGCTACGTTCTACATGCCCAACGGCGGCTCACGGTGGATCTTCGGGGGTTACTGCTGGCGCCGAGAGACAAAAGAACCCCACGCAGCATAAGACTCCGCGACCCGGCGCGATGGTTTTCCGGCAGCAAAACAGAAGTGGAGATCCACATTGAACGCGAAGAACGAAACACACCTCCAAAAAGGCGAACGGCTCCTGCGTGTGCATAGGCGTCTTGTATTCGACGAGAAAGCCGGACCAGCGCACGTGCGAGCAATCATCCGCCTAAAGTTACTCCTCACCCCTGCCTTCATCGCCGCTTCGTTCAACGAGGCGCGATACCAGCGAGAATGGTTCCGCCACGCTTAATAGGGGCACCGGGGGCAGCGAGCGTACGCGCTTCCGGCCGCGGAAGGTAGCTCCATTCACAAGGGCACGGTGAACCTTGTAGGTTGAATTGTCGCAGATCAGACAGCAAGATTGCGTCCACTTAAATCCATAGCGCAGAATCCGGCGAGGGAACAGCCAGGCGATGAGAGTGTGCATGATAAGCCTTGTCTCTAGGGGTTAGGCCCAGATATACCTTTGCCACTATCTTACGCTTTCCGCAAGGCTTCAATCTCAGACCCCCATAACCGCTAACCGGTGCGTAATTCGGTACAAGGCCTCACACATGATCGAGCAGATATCCGCAACTGAGTTCACGCTCACCAAGGGCGCCCACCAAATGACGCTTGGGCGCAATGAGGACGGCTCGTGGTCCATGACGACGCATAATCCCTGCACCCGGGCGTGGAACCGCGGCTTTGGCTCGCTCAAGCGTTTTGAGACGCTGTCTGCTGTCGAGAAACACTATAAGAGTTGGCGAGGTGTTTCTGCGCTCTACCAAGGCTGACGCGTGGCACCCCAGTGAGGCGCATGCAAGGACGAACTGGTGCGACGGCTTACCTCCTACGTGAGCTAGAGCACCTTCCACCCGTAACTTAGCGTGAAACAATACAGTAGCCGTAGAAAGAGCCAACCATGGAAAAGTGCAGCGTATGTTGTGGGCCAATCGAACCGCATGACAGGTCCCCGTCTGGTTACGCCCACACGTCAGAGGCGGACTTCAATACGGTTGTGCGGTTGGGCTGCTTTGCTAAGGCCGTTCCCGCAGAGAAGCGCGAAGAGCGGCAGGAGATAGTGTGATTCAGAGCAAGAGTAGTAAGGAATTCGTCTTCAGCCGTCGCAAGCCCAACCTCACGCACAAACTGACAGTCCACCCCAATCTTTCGGCCCTTTTGGAGTCAGACGACATATCACTGAGCGACTGTGCGATCGAGGGCGGCCACATCGGCCAGGGGTCCAAAGATTCCCTCTCTATCGACGGATCCACACTCGACCGGGTCAACCTGTCCGACACCAGTTACCGATCAATCGTTCTCACCGACGTGCGATTGGTAAATTGCGATCTCGCCAACTTTGAGACTCAGGCGTCGAAGATCGTCCGGGTTGAATTCATCAACTGCCGGATGACAGGCTTCCGCGCCGGCCGCGCCGACTGTCAGCATATCCTCATCGCGGAAGGCGATCAGCGCTACTCGGAATTCCGGTTCTCCAAGTTCAAGGCGGCCGAGTTTGATTCCTGCAACTTTGAGGAAGCAGACTTCCATGGGACAGACCTTACTGGATCGCAGTTCCGAAGGTGCAACCTGAAGCGAGCCGAGATGAACGAAGTCAAGCTGGTCGATGCGGACCTCAGCGGTTCCGTAGTGGACGGATTGAAACTTAACGCCGAGGATATCCGCGGTGCCTGGGTCGATGCGTCACAGGCCATGCTCTTCGCTTCCCTGCTCGGTATCCGGATCACATAGCCGAGAAACCTGTAGATGGGTCTAATTGACCCAATTGGGGCGCGGGTAGTAACCCGGCCTCCAGCATCTTTGGACCTTTACGTGATTTCTCCACGCAAACAGCATTACGTCCGACCAAGGGCTTTCACGTCCATTATGTTCATCGCAAATAAATTCGGCGAATGACTCGGCCGCGTGTTCCTCGACCCCAAGGCTAGTCAGGTGTTGCGTAAGTTGTTGTGGGTTGAAGTTAGTCTTCTCGGCTTCAACCCAAAGGTCAATCGAACCATTCAGTAGATAGTTGAGCGGGCATTCTCTCTTCGATTGCGGCACGACGGGATGGTGAGGATCGCCCGTGGGGTTGTAGAGATGTTCAAGCGCTACACCCGCGAAATCGGCCCACGCTTGGTCAATAGTCGTTGGGGTGTACCTACTGAGTACGTTATCTACCCGCGAGAGGCCCATTTGTCTGGTGATAGCTACAGCGTAGAGGCGTCGCCCTGCCTCATACCACGGATAAAAAGGTCCGACCGTTATTCCTCGCTCTCTGACTCCGTGCAGAACTACGTCTACGGCAAACTCATTCCATGACGGGGGAGGGTCGCCCACGTATTTAGTCGCAATATCGACACCCAGACCCTCGCCAGTGAGGGCCGCAAGCACTTTCCGCCCTATTTCGTTTGTGTTGAGGCTTTCCGTCTTAGATGACTGTTGCTTGGGCATGCTCACCTCTTTTTGAGAGATGCGCCCATGATGTCACAAACGGTTCGCCGACCGCAACGTCGACTCCCCACCCAAAGAGAGAGATTATGAAACCTCAAGAGCAAGCAATCCGCATCTCGGCAGACAGCGTCGAGCAGCTTCGCAAGATCGACGTTTACCGCGTCCTCGATTCCTGCCCCCGAGTGTCGCGTCACAATCCCAACGGAACCGCCAAGGAAGTAGCGCTGTACATCGTTCAGCACCGTCCCGAACTGCGTCAGGAAGTCATTGCCTGCATGAGCGAGATGGGTTGCGAGTTGCGCCTTACCCCTCAGACCGCTTTGAGTGGGGCAGGATGCCTGTGACGACTGTAATTGTGTTGTGTGACGCTGCTAGCGTCTTGAGCCGTGCTTTGGACGGCTGCCCAATTGTTCTGATTGATAGGCGACCCGAACCGCCACCCATGCTTATTCAATCGGTCGAAATGCCCGACAAGGAAGAGCGACACCCGGATGTGACCGGGTACTACAGCAGGACGAACCGGAGGCCTCGCAATGAAGGAAGTTACAGCGTTCGCCTCCGGAGTCAACGAGGCACGTGAAGTTGCCGGATTTGCTCTCGCCGGCGTTCCCATTGGAGCTTCAGCGTCAAATCTGCGTGAAGATGCCATCCAAGCAATACTTCGCTCTGCAGGCCCGGTCTTTCTCGATTCGGGAGCTTTCAGCGAGGTCCAATTCTCCCCGCAGACCCAGCGTATGGAGATAGTGAACCGCATCGCCCCCCGCGAGTGGCGCCGCCGCCTCGATATCTACCTGCGCGTGGCCCGGTCACTTGGCAATCGCCTCAGTGTCGTCGCTCCCGATTGTGTTGGCGACCAAGCCGAGACGCTCAAGCGCCTGGCACAGTATCGACCAGAGTTGCAGCAGCTTGCGGAACTGGGAGCCCAAATTCTCATTCCCCTCCAGGTCGGCACTCTCACCCACGAGGAATTCTATGCGGAGGCTACGGCCGTCGCCGGGATCACACTCGTTCCTGCCTTTACGATGAAGAAAGCCGTCACGTCGGAAGAAGACGCGGCCCGCTTCCTCTTGAGTGTTCGGCCAGAACGGCTCCACCTCTTAGGCATGGGCCGTCAAAACTCGCGCGCACCCCGCGTAGTAGCAATGATTCGCCGATGCTCCCCGCTCACGAAAATATCGATGGACTCAAACCGTTTGCGGGCCGTAACCGGCAAGAAGCGCACCATGACAGTTCTGGAACGTGATTTCCGGAGCGGATCGCCCGAGGACCTCTACAGTGAAGTGAACTCGCCGGTTCTCAGCGCTGCGCAGGTTCGGCTTGACTACACCGATTGCATCTACTCCCCCGGAGATTGGGCAACCCGCGACATGCTGCGCGAGATTGCCATTTCATCGGGNNCTATTGGGAACACCCGATTGTGGACCTGGCGCTCGATCAGGCATGGCGCAAGTACGTTGGCGAGGTCATAAATGCGAACGTCCGCACAGCCGCAATTCAACAGACGTTTCAGTCGTGCGCCGTTTAGCAACTGAGGCGTTGCACCATACAGATCGAGAGAAGCCCATGCCTGACATGCTGCTACTGGAAGCAAAGCTGAAACAAATTGTGGCCGAAGAATCGGCTCGTCCAACCCTGGACAGCGACTATGAAGCCGGACTCAGCGACGGCAAACTTCAATTGGCTCAGAAGCTGCTCCAAGAGTTCTTCGCAACCACATAAGGAATCCAGAAAATGAGACTGATTCGATATATTCACCGCACCGTTACCCAAGGCGAGTGGGGAGTGTCCTGCTCAACAGGAAGTGGAATCAACGGAGCAATTCTGAACGTCTATCGCGCAAGATTCAACGGGCGTGAATTGCCATACGACAAATGGATGAAAGGTTTTGGCGATGGGAAGACCTTCCCTACAACCGAAGCCGCGTCACAATGGGCCTTCGACCACGGATACCTGCAACTCTATTTCACGGCTCCGGACCTGCGCGCACGGCGGAAGGCCACGGCGGCGGCAAATACTCCCATGTTTATTTCCAAGGTGGCGACACTTCCCGCTGTGGGCCTAGCTGCGTAAGACGCACGCACGGTTGTCTGATTCTAGATCAGAAGGGACTTGCAATGAAAATCGGCACGAAGAGCGTTTTGTTCGGCGCCCACTGTTTCTTTCTTCACCCGCTGTTTGTGGCGCTGGCATGGTGGAAACTCTACGGCTTTCCGTGGGACCCGCGTCTGTGGCTGGCGTTCGCCTTACATGACCTGGGTTACATTGGAAAGCCGAACATCGACGGGCCAGAGGGTGAAGAGCATCCAACCTTTGGCGCGGTAGTCATGCACTACTTGTTCGACTACCACTTCCACATCATCAACGGGCGGATTTGCTATATTGCGCTCGACTTCGACTGGTTCTGCTTCTGCCGTTACCACTCGCGTTTCCTCGCGAAGAAGTACGAAAAGCAGCCGTCTCGCCTTTGCTTCGCCGACAAGCTCAGTTTTCTGATGACTCCACGATGGCTCTACCTTCCCATGGTGCGCGCCACCGGCGAACTCCAAGAGTACTTGGAACGGTCCAGCCGCAACAAAGGCACTCATGGTGAGCCGAACAGCGGTGATCCGAAGACGTGGCACGCCCAGGCCTGCGCTTACTCAAAGCGGTGGGTTGCAGAACATAAAGGCGGCGCCGTCGACACATGGACGTTGGGCGACCGCAACGCGCAATGCACTTCAAATCTGATTGTCTCAGGGAGAACTCAATGACCGAACCATGCGAGTACACCCAGGTAGTACTCCCTGCGGCGGTTGACTCTGATCATCAAGTAGAAGTGTTAGCCGATGCGATCGTCAAAATTGCGATCGCGCTCGGCATCACAGACGGCACCATGCCCATGACAGGACCCGAGGTTCTGTTTATGGCAACCGTTTCGCTGCAAGAGATAGAGAAATTGAAGATTCGAGAAGTTCCGGCCCCGTAGCATAAGGCCAGTCCTCTCGTTGTACCGAACAATCAACCCCGAGAAACTTGCCGTTAGGAGCGACAATGTGAACCGGGCTCAATGAGGAGAGGATAATTATGGGCTTTTTGAATATGATTAGCGCCCTTTGCTCCGTGGTCCAGGCCCCGTCGCAACCAACGTGCATGTACCCCGAACAATGGGCAGATCCCGCGGCCATCATGGTCGACGACGTGCCGCGGTACCCGGGGAGCTATGCTTCGCAGCTTATGCGGACGCCGCCGACGAATAGGCTTCAAGCGTTTCTGGACTGCTTCTAGTCGGACGTTCAACCAGGTGGGGGGCGCTTCTCGCTTCAATCAGGAGAGCGCTCGCACTCTCGCTAGCTTCTGCAAGGATCGGGTGAGTGTTAGTAAAGAGTGCCAATGCGAGGCGATCAGTAACACCGCATTTGACGAAGAGCCGCCTCATGTAATTCTTGATGACCTGCTCTTTGGTCCCGAGACATTCAGCAATTTGCTTGCCCTTGTATGCCCTGGCGATCAAGCCGACGACCTGTAGCTCCCGTCGAGTGAGGCGATTGCGGACGCATTTACCAATCAGGTCTGATTCAACAGGGGCAATGACACGATGTACGAGGCTCTGGCTATCGCGGAGTCCGCGAGCCACGTGCCGAACGGAGTGTACGAGATCGTCTACGGAGATGTCGCGCGAGATTGTCCCATGCAGGTGCTTTGCCATCTCAGTGGGTATGTGTTCAGGTGTGGGTGCAACGACAATTACTCCGATGGCGGCCCGTTTGAGCGGGTGAAGCAAGTCTGGATGGTCGCAGAGTATCGGTAGCGAAACAATCAGGGCCGATGGCTTGAGCGTCTCGACTGCAACGCGAATTTCTGTGTGTTCCTCGCACTGGGCAACAATCTGCATGTCGTGCTCTAGCGAGAGAACGCGCGCTACTCCGGCGCGGAAGATCGTCTGAGGGCCTGCAAGGATGATTCGCTTGTCTTTGATATGGTCTGCCTCCAAGGCAGCGTTCTCTACATCGAATATCTTACGAAGAGATCGAATACTTAAGTCATCACACCAAAGTTGCATAGTCTCTACCTAATCAGCAGTCTACGGACACGTTTTGTCGATGTTAACCGATATACCACAGCCATCATACTAGCTCAATCAAGCCGCCAGCGCGGCCGTTTCCATTTAAGGAGGGCTCATGAAGCTATTCCAACATGTGAACCACCTCAGTCCAATTACGGGACTCGCTAGCGGTTCGACGTACCAAATCCGCAGGCTCTACACCCATAGCAACCGCGGAGAGCGGGCGGAGTTACGTCGCGTTGGGGAATTTGCGCCATTGGTCTATGATTTCCCAATTTCGGAATTGCACGCCTCGGCAGCGGAAAATCCGGAAGAAGTACCGGCACGTCCGCGAGTGTTCTTCGTATAACCACATGCCAAGGCGGCCTTCATCTACACTGTGCGTCCGTCGGGCGAGATCGCGTAGCAGACATCTCACCATCGCAACAATCGACGGCGAGCCCCGGATTCATTAGACGCTCGCCGTTTCCCTTGCAGGCGTCCTTCCCTGTAGCAAAGCTACTCAGCACTGGAGAACAAGTGAATACCACTGTCAATTCGTTGCCCACAGGCGCATGTCTGGTGCCATCCCTTCCGATCACCCGCTTCAAGGACGCGATCTTTATTCCCCTGCCCGTTGAACTGTGGCGTGCAACCCCCGGTGGCTGCTGCTGCTGCCAATTCTGCAAGGCAGATGGGTACCCAGGTTTCTGGGATACGCTGGCGCTTGGCGCGGCGGCCCCCGGCAATCGCCGCGACGACCGGACCTATACCGTTCACCATCCCGGGCTCCACGCACCCCATATCCGCAAGGAGAAGGCAGCACGCGCGATCGCAAGCCATGCGTACAACGATCTTGCAGGCAACGGCTACTGCTTCGACTGTGGGCTTGAGGAGACACATCCGGAATCAAAGCATTCCGAAATCGCCCATGCCGATGCTGCCCGATAGTAAGCGGCAGCAAGGCGAGTTGCCTCTTTGAGCAATCTGCCGTTATAATGATGGCAGATTGCTCAGGAGGTACTTGTGGCCCAAACCGCTCAAACTCGGACGAAGAGGGACCCATCAATGTTTTTTCGCCGCGTAGAAACCAAACTTGGAATAGTCCCCGTGCGGTCGGATCGTGATCTGGAGCGATTGGTTGCTAGTCATCTTCCTCTCAGTTCATTAGCGTCCCTGTCAAGCAATGGGATCAGCAGTGAGGAGATTTACGAATTCATCGTGCCGAGGCGGACTCTATCCCACCGGATGGCTCACGCGAAGCCATTGACATGGGAAGAATCGGACCGCGTTGTCCGGTTGGCTCGCATCGTTTCACAGGCCGAGGAAGTCTTCGGCGACAACGCAAAAGCTGCGCGTTGGCTGAGAAAAGGAAAGCCAAGGTTTGATGGGCACTCGCCATTAGAGATGCTCAAGACAGAAGCGGGATCTCGCCTAGTGGAAGAGATGCTCTTGCAGCTTGATTACGGATTCGCTGCGTGAGCAGCCCATTATGATCCTATGGCGAATCAGTAACTACGCGACCCTGGATGGGGCGGGTGGCCTCTATGTGTCCGGTCGTTGGCATACCAAGGGCCACCCGGTTGTGTATTGCACATTGAACCCGTCGACCGCGCTCCTCGAAATTCTTGTCCACATGAGCATTGACTCTGAGGATCTTCCTGATCATTTTCATGTGCTCAAGATCGAAGGGTCGGATGCTCTTCCCAGTGAGCGGATCGAACGCGACGAGTTGCCTCCAAATTGGGAGGCTGACATTGCCGTGACTCAAAGCATTGGTGATCGATGGCTATCTGAGAAGCGATCCTTGCTGCTCGAGGTTCCCAGCGTACTCGTCCCTGAAACGTGGAACGTGCTTGTGAATCCCGAGCACCCTGAGGTTAAGCAACTGATGATCGTCGCGGTCTACGACCATCCATTTGATCTCCGCTTTCTCCAGCATAGCTAGTCGCGTTCAACTCAGTTTCACCAAGGGCGTCCCACTTCGGGGCGCCTTTTCATGTACCCCTATAAGGAGCCCTTTAGTGGCAAAGCCAGCGATTGTACTGATTGAAACCCGTCAAGGTTGCGAGATGATGGAGACCACGAAGAGGTTCAACGTGATGCTCAATGGAGTGAAAGTTGAGCAGCTCTGGTGGAATATGAAGGGCTACGTAGGCAACCTTCCGCTTCCTGACGGATGCAGCCTCTATATGCCCGAGGGCAGCCTC
Source organism: Granulicella sp. (assembly GCA_003133205.1). The sequence goes on from PKWK01000413.1 coordinate 20,789, forward strand.
GCCAGTTTCAAGCGCGAGATTTCGAGACTCAACTGTGAATTTGCGGCTGCAGCAAAAGCACCAACGAAATAGAGGAGCACCATGCGAATTGAATTGGACGCGAACTCCCTGGGCTACGGATGCAAGGAGCTCGAAATCGGGGTTCTTGGATTCCAGTCGAGTCCCACAGATGCCGAGAATCAACCCAGTCAAGTTTTTCTGGAGATTTACGAGGGGCAGCTAAGGGTTCATGTTTGGGATGGCTTTTCCCAAGACCCGACCACAACCGTTATCCCCGTCCAGACCGCGACCAACAATGTGCCAGGCTAGTCTTTGCCGCCGTGACCAACGCCAGATAGGCGAAACGGCACGCGCAGCACCGTCCTTGCCGCTGATGTAAGAAACAAACTCCGTCATTTCAGCCAAGGCGACCCAAATCGGGTCGCCTTTCGTAGTTCACCCCCAGAAAGATAAAGGACCCCGCCATGTTCAAAGAACTCGCACCATTGCTGTCGAAGCGCAGTTTGATTCTCACCATCACTTCGGTTGCCGACGAGCGCATCCGCGTCACCATCACCCCGCGCCCCACCGGCAAGGACGACGTCAAGCAGCTTTCGCAGCCCTTCGCAGTTGAAGGAACCGCCGAGGAACTCGATACCGAACTACCGGCAGCGATCGTCAACTTTACCGCCGCGCACATGACTCTGGAGAACTCGCTGGCCCAGGTCAAGACCGATATGGAAGCTACGCTCAAAGAAGTGAAGGACGAGGCAGCCAAGAAGGTCGCCGAGGCCAAGAAGACGGCGAAGGTGGGCGGTGCCGGCTACAAGCCGCCCGTCAAGGTCGAGCCGGTAGTAAAGGCGCCGGAGCCGCCCAGCCTGTTTGACGCCCCGGCAACGGTCGCGGCAGTGACTCCGGCGCCGTCTACCCCGGCCCCAGAGCCAGCAGCAGCCACAGATGACGAGGATGAGTCCGAAGAGGACGAGTCGGAAGACGATGAGGCAGGTGAAGATGGCGAGGTTGCCCCGGATGTGGCGCCTGCAGTCGCAGTAGTTGCGGCCGTGGCACCAACTCCCGCCATAACCGCCAAGGCTGCGACCCTCAAGGTTGCCGCCGCCGCGCCGATCGGCATGTTCGATCAGCAGGCAGCCGAGGAGGCGGAGATCCTGCGCGAGGCGTTTCCGGACGCCGAGACGCAAGCCGTCGCTGCATAGGCTTCTTCCCCCAAAGCACTCCACGGATGTAGGGCTAAACACCCATCCGTGGAGTCGCCCACACCAACAGTTTTGCCACCACAAGGAGCCTTTATGGCACTCAAGACAGTCACGATCCCCAGGACGTTCTATAGTTCTGGGCGCAAGCTCGCTGACCCGAATCCCGCCCTCTCGATTGAAGAGGTACGGACTCACTACGCGGGCATCTATCCCGAACTCAACAACGCTACTTTCGAAGAGGAAATCACCGGCACCGAACACAAAGTGACGTTCTCTGGAAGTGTCGGACACAAAGGCTAAGCCTATGTCCGCCGTCCTTCGAAAGTCCGATCCAAAAACGCGCAAGTTCCTGCTGGCCGAGTTTGAACGCCTCGGTCGGCAGGAGCGAACGCCAAACGAGCAAATGATTGCGAGGTTCGTCCAGTGCGAAAAGACGCAAAAAGCATCCCAAGTCGTCGCGTCCGTGCTGGCGCGCCACCGATACAACGAAACATCGATCCCAACGCCGAGCGCCTTGCTTCCCTGGCTGCAATGACCGTAGCCCGGCAGTCGCCGGGCCTCGTGCTTCCCTTCCTCACCTCGATCCCCACCTCCTACACGCACACCACGGGTGACGACAATACCCTCACCCTGGCGCGTACGCTCGTCGAGTTGGGTCTGGGGTCTGCTGAACTCTGGAAGCGGCACAACTCCAATACGCCAGCTTTCATCCGCTACTCCGTAGCCGCGTGGCTCAGAGAAATTGGAGCAGATGACATGAACGGCCAGACCGATGTTGACTTGGCTATCATCGAATCGCTTGAGGGCAATGACAAGCCGGAAGATGGCAAACTCTACATCACGCTGGACACCCCGGACGGTTGTGGATTCCTTGAAGTTGGCGATGAACTGGAACTACTTGAGAAGGAGTGCGCCGGTCTCGGTCGTGCGTTCTACCTCTTGCTCATCGGCACCATGAACCAGTGGATGGATGTCTATGACGTCGAGCGCGCGCGCTATTACCTCGACAACTGGAAAGAGAACATTGAACAGGATATCGAGTGCCAGGGCGATATAACCCAAGAGGCATTCGATCAATACTGCAAGGAACATGAAGTAGACTTCTTTGATCTCGATGAGACCATTCCCGTGTGCGCCAGGAATCTACAACGGAAAGAGTACCGCTCAGCCAAAGCACTACTCAAACAGCACCGCGGCGGACAGTACGCCGAATGGATCGAGGCCGTTCTCACAATGGATTCGATTCCACAAACAAAGGACACTCAATCACCTCAAGACTTCGAGGGAAATTGGGACGATATGGCGCTGCCCACGTGGGTTCTCGTATTCAGTAAGCACGATGCAATCAGCCAGGGCTTCGATGATGAGTGCCAAGGCATGAACGAATGCACCCATGCCCCGACTTGGATCAACACCTTCGACCCGGCTGACAAGAAAGACGTCAGAAGGGTTATGGAAAGGGTTCGAGGCTTCGTCAACGTCAACCGCCAGATCGTGAAAATCAGCAAATTGTTCGAACAGAGGAGAGACAGCCTTGGACACATACATCAACCTAAAATCCACGGCGAGCTTCGAGCTGCGTGAGGCGCTGCTTGTCTATAGTTGCGACCAGAGTGCTCACGCCGGCAGCGGCAAAAGCACCTCGTTCGTGACGAAGCACTCCGTAAAGCAAAGTGCAACTGGCGCGCCATCGCTTGGACCCGGCTCTCCACTTGGGGAGTCGGATATCGTTACGCTGATTGAACAACTGCGCGGGGCGCTCCCCAGCGAGTTCCTACCGGAGAACGTCCTGATGAGAACTCAGGAAACCATCGTATGGTGGACGCCAGCGACTATGCGCCCCATGTTCTACGCCACAGATAAAGGCGACGAACTCTCGAAGCTGTCTGGAAAGCACTTTCCCCAGCCAGCACTTGTCCTTCGTGCGCGCGGCGGCTCGTTGGATATTCGCGCACTGGCGGAGAACAAACGACCAACGCCGGATACCCCGATGTACGTCGCTCCCTATTGGAACGTGAGTGACAATGGCAGCGTCTGCCTCGGAAGCACGAAGTCGCCACGCGAGGCGTCGGTGAAGTCGTTGCCTCGATGGGAAGCTTCATTCTTTGAGAGTGAATTCACCCACGCCAATGCCCACACCGGCCTTACAAATCACCCAGGCGGCTTCATGGGCCTCTGGCTATCGCTCATAGGCAAGAAGAAGTTTCCTGTCGAACACCTGCGCGACGCCAAAGAGACCTTGGCTAAGTTTCTGAAGGTCTGACAACCACTGTAATGCGCGATGAGCGGCCCCGGCTATTATGTTGGGGCTTTCCGCGTTCTGCCCCAGAGGAGCTACATTGAAGATCGAACTTCGCAATGTCAAATACTTCGCGGCTGGCTCGGAAGAGACAAGCTGCTTCACGGCCACCGTCTACGTGGACGGCAAGAAGGCTGGCACGGCCCAGAACCACGGCACCGGTGGCCCGACGATGGTGCAGCCTTTCACCGTCGAAAAGCAGATCAACGATTACGCTGCCACGCTCCCGCAAGTAAAGCTCGACATCGGCGACGGCAAGATTATCGAGTACGCCCAGACAGCCGAGGGGCTTATCGATTCCATCTTCACCCATCACCTCATCGAGAAGGACCTACGCAAGGCGCTCTCGAAGCGCATCCTTTACACCAAAAAGGACACGAAGGGCATATTCGAGACGAAGGCGGCTACCGCCGAAGAACGCGGTCGCCTCATCACGAACACTGCTCTTCACGCGGCCCGACAGATCGACGTCATTCTCAACACGCTCCCATTCGACGAAGCCCTCGCGATTTACATCGCCAAGGGATAGTCAAGGACGTGCAGGCGGGGGTGACGACCCCGCCAGTTCTAAACCACCAAACTGAGGATCATTATGGCCACCGACAAGAAATCCGCCATTGCGGAAGCGGTCTCCGCTGCGACAGACTATCTCATTGCATCGCTCAAGGCTGGTAAGAGCGAAGAACTGACCCGCTATCTCAAGGCGATGAGCGTTTTTCACCACTACAGCTTCTCGAACACCATGATGATCATTCTCCAGAGGCCAGACGCCACGCGTGTCGCTGGCTTTCAGGCATGGAAAGCTCTGGGCCGGAATGTCCGCAAAGGCGAGCATGGGATCATGGTAATGGCTCCGGCTATGAGCAGGAAGAAGAAGGATGAGGCCCACGGTATCGCGCTCGTTGACGATGACAAGACCACCAGCCACATGTACTTCAGGCCGGTCTACGTCTTTGCTCAAGAGCAGACCGAAGGGGACGATCTGCCCGACCTCAGATCCAGCCAGGTCGAAGGCGATGTTTCCGTTCACTTTAATCGCCTCGTCAAGCACGTTGAGTCTTCTGGCATCACGCTCGAATATGCCGACGACATGCGGGCTGATGGCCTTTCCCACGGCGGTAAGATCACTCTCAAGAGAGGAATGCCGGAGGCGGAAACCTTCTCCATCCTCTGCCATGAGCTTGGACACGAGCTCTTGCACCGTGGCGATCGCCGCAAAGACACCAGCGTCGTCGTCCGTGAGACCGAAGCGGAGGCAGTCGCTTTCGTGGTCTGCTCTTCTCTCGGACTTGCCACCAACGATGCCGCAGTGAACTACATCCATCTCTACAACGGTGATGCTGACTTGCTCATGGCGAGTCTCAGCCTCATTCAGAAAGCAGCCGGAGAGATACTGACTGCGATCAAAACGCCGGAAGCGGCGGAAGACAAGAAGATCGAAACCGCCGAGCCCTACAAACTCGCAGCCTAACATCCATGCTGGCGTTGACCGGAACAGCGCTGAGACGCCAGCGTTGTTCTTGCATGGCAAGACTCCGATAATTAAGGAAGATGAGACCGCTTACGCCGTCGAGACCTATAAGCTCGCGGCGTAAGCCTCAATCCAATCCACATTGAGAAGGGTGAATGCCAATGAGTAAGCAATGGACAGATAAGCAGTTGCGAATTGCAGCAGGTCAGGTGTGGGATCGGGAAACAGGGAGCTTCAGTGAAGGTCCAGCCGATGACAGAGAGAAGTGGGTTGAATGGGTTATTCGACCCAGACAGATCAGCCTGTCAATGACCGCGAAGACTGTTGACCTCCAGTGCGAGATCAACGACGGATGGGAACTGTTTTCCGGCGAGGCTCCTTCCGATGAGGAAGCAGACGAGTGGGGTCAGCGGCGCCTCGATTGGCTCAGTCGGAACATGTCTCCAGGAACAAAGAGAGTTGACATGGACGGCGAGATTCAGTTCGTTTCTCTCTGATTTCCACCCAAAACCGTTCGGGAAACCGAGCAGGAAACCACCGATGCGGGCTTGCAAGAGCCCGCAGCACCGTGCCCATCGCGGCATAGCCTCACCAGAAGGAGTTGCACATGAAAATCACTCACCACATGCCGGATGCCGGTCAACGCGGCCGGCGCGGCTTTCGTGTCCTCCTGATTGGTTGCGGAGGGAACGGCAGCGCCGTCCTCTTCGGACTTCCGTACCTCCACCACGCTCTACAAGCGTGGGGCTTTGTCGACGGCCTCCAGGTCACCGTAATGGATGCCGACACCGTCTCCCCCACCAACTGCGTTCGCCAACCGTTTGGGTCAGCGGATATCGCCCAGAACAAGGCCACCATCCTGATCAACCGGGTCAACCTCTTCCATGGACTCGCGTGGCGATCGCAAGAGACATTCTTCGGCAAAGATCTGAAGAACGACCTTGGAAGCAGCTATGACAACACGATTGATTTTGTGATCAGTTGCGTCGACACCCGGGAAGCGCGGAAAGAAATGCACGAAGCGTTCAATAACAAGATGGGACCGTGGCGCCGGGTTGGCTATTGGCTCGACATTGGAAACAATGCCAGCAACGGCCAGTTTGTGCTCGGGCAGCCGCTCAACGACATGAACCGGCAGAGCAAAGACCGTCTCCGGACCGTCACAGAGTTGTTTCCCTCGATCATGGACACCACGCTCGGCGAAGGCTCATTGCCCAGTTGCTCGGCTGCAGAGGCCTTGGAACGGCAGGAACCCTTCGTCAACAACGTCCTTGCCACCAGCGCGCTATCAATGATCACGCGCCTCGTGCGGTACGGGGAGTTGAATCACCAGGGCGCTTTCTATAACGCCGAGTCGGGCCGCTCCCAGCCCATCTCCATTGATCCAGAGCTACTAGCGAAGCAGGCACGTCGCCGACGCAATTCAGCGAAGGCGGCGTAAGCCCGTCCACCCAGACATAGAACCAAGGAGAAAAATGAGCACATCTTGTGGAGTAGGCGGGGCCTATGGCGTCCTGCTTTCCAATATCGGCGAAAAGTTCCCAGAAGTCGTCGAATTGAGAGAGAAACTGCGCCAGTATGTTGACGACGGCGACAAGAATGGCACCTGGATGGACAAGGGATACAACTCGGCCTCCGACGACCCGAAGGTTAAGCGCTTCCGCAAGCCGATTATTGCGGCCTTCGAGAAAAGAGGCGTCTTCGCACCGTCGAATGTCGGACTGCAGTACACCGGCAACGAGGATGATCGTCCGGCTAACCAGATACGTGCGCGGGTAGAGAAGAGAGAAATCGCCGAGTTGGGCCGGCGCGAAGAGGAGTGAGATGTCAGTTCAATCCCGTAAGCTCGCCCGAGCAAAGCGGAAGTTGCTGGATGCTGAAAAGCAGCTCAAACGCGCTGAACGGAGCGTCTTGAGTTGGCGCCGCAAAGTCGCCGATCTCAGCTTTGAGCAGAGATCCATTGCCCAGGTCCTACTTTGGTCCACAACTCTCCAGCCCTCGAATAACCCAGAAACAACCACAGATATTCAACATATGTGACCGCCTTCACAACTGAATGGTTGCGTTGCTGACTATACTAGTGCCATTGTGCGGACATCGAGTTTGTTAGCTAGTGTTTCTCAACGCTGCGCCGCCGTCGTGCTGGTGGCCGGATATGTAGCCATTGATCTAGCTGACCTTCGGACTCGAATCTGCGCTCGGTGACCATTTTCAAGTATTCCGCGGTACTCCTCGCCTTCTGCTTGTGCGTAATGGTCTATATAGGCCACGAGATCATCGCAGGCATTTCCGAGGGCACCGATGAATCAGTCAAGAATCCCGCGAACATTTTGAACAAACATTCGCCTGAACCACAGAACCAAATTCGCCATTCGGCGCCAGAGAGGATACAAACATGACTTCCACTACCACTGCAGGATTCACAATTGAGCCGGTTTTCTCAGCCCCCGGCGCTCACAGCTTCGATGGCGTTGAATTCACGCTCCGTGACGCTCTCATCCAGTCGGGCTCCGGCAAGACCGTGTTTGAGCAGAAGGACTGTGAAGTCCCCACCTCATGGTCCCAGACCGCGATCAACATCGCGGCTAGCAAGTATTTTCATGGGACGCTTGGTACTCCGGAGCGCGAGTTTAGCGTGAAGCAGCTCATCACCCGCGTTGTCGACACGATCACGAAGGCTGGCATCTCTGCCGGTTATTTCGATGGCGTTGAAAGCGCTACTGCTTTCCAGAACGACCTCAAGTTTCTATTGGTCAATCAGAAGGTGGCGTTCAACTCTCCGGTATATTTCAATGTGGGCTGCGCCTCTCTTGAGCCGGAGAACACTGGTGGCAATTGGCACTGGAACGCGGAGACGAAAGAAGTTGAGTTCGGGAATACCGGATACAACAACCCCCAGTGCTCCGCTTGCTTTATCAACCCGGTACAAGATTCGATGTCCTCGATTCTTGACCTCGCCAAGACGGAAGGGATGCTGTTCAAGTGGGGATCGGGCACCGGTACGAACCTCTCAGTTCTGCGTGGATCCACCGAGAAGCTTTCGGGTGGCGGCACGGCGTCAGGCCCTCTCAGTTTCATGAAGGGTTTCGATGCTTTCGCCGGTGCGATCAAGTCGGGCGGCAAAACCCGGCGTGCCGCCAAGATGGTAATCCTCGACGCCGATCATCCGGATATCGAGGACTTCATCGCGGCGAAGGGCAAGGAAGAGTTGAAGGCAGCGGCTCTTGTACGCGAAGGTTACGACGGCAGCGGTCCCGATTCAGAGGCCTATGCTTCGATTGCGTATCAGAACGCCAACAACTCCGTCCGCGTCACCGACGAGTTCATGGAAGCGGCCATCAACGGCCGTGACTGGGACCTCAAGGCTCGCAAAGACGGCACCACGACGAAGACGATCAAAGCGGCTGATCTGCTTCGCCAGGTGGCCACTGAGACACACCTTTCCGGTGACCCCGGAATGCAGTTCGATACCACCATCAATTCGTGGCACACGGCCAAGGTCTCTGGACGCATCAACGCTTCCAATCCTTGCTCCGAGTACATGTTCCTTGATGACTCCGCCTGCAACCTTGCCAGCTTCAACCTGGTCAAGTTCCTCCAGCCGAATGGCGAGTTCGACGCCGTTTCGTTTTGCGCAGCAGTCCGGTTGCTTGTTATTGCAATGGACATCCTTGTAGACATGGCAGGCTACCCCACGCAGCAGATCACGCAGAACTCGCATGATTTTCGCCCGCTGGGTCTTGGCTACGCCAACCTCGGCGCGCTTCTGATGAATCTGGGGCTTCCCTACGACTCCACAGACGCACGTTCGATGGCAGGGGCGATCACATCGCTGATGGGCGGTGCGGCGACCTTGGCGTCGGCTGAGATTGCTTCGAAGATGGACACCCTCGTCCCGGCAACCAACCTCTACAACGATTCAGCAACTGGCTCCTTCCCGGGCTATGCGATGAACTCGGTGTCGATGTTGGAAGTTGTGTCGATGCATCTGAAGGCAAGTACAACGCTGGCCCACGATGCGACGACCGACGAATCCCGTTCGTTGGCAGCCGTAGCAGAGGGCCTGTGGAGTGATGCTCTGCAATCTGGGGCCGTAAATGGCTTCCGGAACGCGCAGCTCACGGTGCTCGCACCAACTGGAACGATCGGCTTTTTGATGGATTGTTCCACGACTGGCATCGAGCCAATGATGGGTCTGGTTGTCTACAAGAAGCTCGTCGGTGGAGGTTATATGACCCTCGTCAACGGCTCAGTCATCGCGGGTCTGACCCGCCTCGGATACAGCGAAGATGAGATTGCTGTAATCGTGGCTCACCTCGAAGCAGAAGGTACAGTCGAAGGGGCTCCTGGCCTCCGCGATGACGACCTCGCTGTATTCGATGGAGCGTTCGTTCCCACCAAAGGAGTCCGTTCGATCCGTTGGGAAGGACACGTTGACATGATGGCTGCAGCGCAACCATTCCTGTCCGGCGCGATCTCCAAGACGGTGAACCTACCGAACAGCGCAACCGTCGACGATATCGCCGATGCGTACATCAAGGCGTGGCGCAGTGGCCTGAAAGCAATCGCAATCTACCGTGACGGCTCGAAGTCTGCCCAGCCCGTTAGCGTGACCAAGGAAACAACCAAATCTTTGGCTCTTGCTGATGCCGCGATGGAAGACCCCAACGGGCCTCCGGTTGCTCGGCGTCATCGTCTCAACGACGACCGCACAGCAGTCACGCATAAATTCTCCTTCGGGGGTCACGAGGGTTACCTCACCGTGGGCCTCTACCCGAACGGCAAGCCTGGTGAGTTGTTCATCCGGATGTCCAAACAGGGATCCACGATCAATGGATTGATGGAGTCTTTCGCAACGCAATTCTCAGTGTCGCTGCAACATGGCGTACCGCTGGAAGTGCTGTGCGGCAAAATGGCCTTCACCAGCTTTGAGCCGTCCGGCTGGACTGGCAACGAGAAGATGGGCTACGCAAAATCCATCATGGATTACATCGGACGCTGGCTGCAGTTCCGATTCCTCGAAGGGGAACAACTTCCCCTCTTCGCGGCAAGCACTCCCGTGGCAGAGATCGCAGTCGCCGGCCCCAAGCCGGTTGCTGCCGTCTCAAAGTCACTTTCAGGGAATGCTCCATTCTGCGGCACCTGCGGCACTTTGACCGTTGTGACCGGCACATGCCATATGTGCCCCTCATGTGGAACAAGTGCGGGCGGATGCTCGTAGGCAGCTAACTACGTTTAGATACCACCATGTGGGTGTACGCATAAGGTGAGATTGGTACCCCATAAGATAAGATCCGGTACCCCATAAAGTGAGATTGGTACCCCAGATGTGGGTGGCCCAATAAAGCCGAGGTCTTGGCCCCATAAGGCTGACCGGGAGGTTCGATTGTCGCCCATCAGCGATCATCTGAAAACGTACTTTTTTGGACATCCGCCGGTGCAGGGTTGGTATCGTCTTCTTTGGTGTCGAGGATACGGTTGAGTTTGAACCGCAGATAGTTGAAGTGGCTGTCCGGTGGATCGGCGAGCAGTTCCTCGATGGCGGGCAGGAAGTAGGCCAGGGAGCGGATCGGCGACAGCGCTGGCACATCATTTGGCCGGATCAGTCTGCGCAGAGACGCCAGGACGGAAGGCGGACTCGACAACGCGCAGAGGCACATCGCGCTGGTGCAGCATACGAGCTTGCCGGTGATCCATGGCGCTGGTCCGGATCGGGGTTTCAGGAAGGCGCAACTACAGGGCGAGGACCGTTGGGACGTAGTTGTATGAGCGCCGGTGCAAAACTAGGCCACAGTGCGCCGCTTGAGCGGCGTTCTGCGGCGGAGTAAAAGTAGGCCACCCGCCGGATCTTGATTTCGTGAACTATTGCCTTGATGGCATGGTTCATGGAANNCCGGAGTCAGCGAGCGGTAGCCCGGGAGTTTGGGCTGTCGCGAGAGACGGTACGGAAGATGTTGCAGTATGCGGTGCCGCCAGGCTACCAACGGCAGCAGCCGATCAAGCGGCCCAAGTTGGGACCGTGGCTGGGCGTGATCGACGCCATTCTGAGCGACGACAAGCAGAGGCCAGTCAAGCAGCGGCACACGGCCAAGCGTATCTTCGACCGGCTGAAGGAAGAGCATCAGTTCACCGGCGGTTACACCATCGTGAAGGATTACGTGCGCTCGGCGACGCTACGTGGTCAGGAGATGTTCGTGCCGCTAACGCATCCGCCGGGGGAGGCGCAGGCGGACTTCGGCGAAGCGGTGGTGGTGATCGCTGGCGTTGAGCAGAAGGCGCACTATCTGGCGATGGACTTGCCGCATTCGGACGATTGCTTTGTCGTGGCGTTTCCGGCTGAGACCACGGAGGCCTTCCTCGAAGGCCATGTGCGAGCCTTCGCGTATTTCGGCGCCGTTCCGACACGGATTCTTTATGACAACACGAAGATCGCGGTAGTGAAGATTCTGGGCGGCGAGGAACGCCAGAAGACGAGAGCCTTCTCCGAGTTGCAGAGTTACTATCTGTTCGCCGATAAGTTTGGACGACCGGCTAAGGGTAACGATAAGGGCAAGGTCGAGGGGCTGGTCGGTTATGTGCGGCGCAACTTCATGGTTCCGATTCCGCGCTTCAACAGTTGGGAGGAGTTTAACGCATACCTCGAAGAGCAGTGCCGCAAGCGGCGCGAGCGGCGGCTGCGCGGTTACTCGGAGACGATTGGCGAGCGCTTCGAACGCGACCGCGATCGGATGTTGCCGCTGCCCGCGACTCCGTACGAAGCCTGCGAGAAGATCACGGTGCGAGTTACTTCGCTGTCGCTGGTTCGCTATCGTGGCAACGACTACTCGGTGCCAACCGAGTACGGACACCGTCAGGTTCTGGTGAAGGGCTTCGTGCATGAAGTGGTGATTGCCTGCGCCAGCGAGGTCATCGCACGACACCAGCGCAGCTATGAACGCGAGACGGTAGTCTTCGATCCGCTGCACTATCTGGCGCTGCTCGAACAGAAGACTCGGGCTCTGGACCAGGCGGCTCCACTCGCCGGTTGGAAGTTGCCGGACTGCTTCACCGAACTGCGCCGTCTGCTCGAAGCCAGGCTCAAGAAGCATGGCAGCCGCGAGTATGTTCAGGTGCTGCGGCTGATGGAGACCTTCGATCTCTCGGAAGTAAGCCATGCTATCGAAGACGCCTTGCAACTCGGCACGATCAGCTTCGATGCAGTGCGTCATCTCATGTTGTGCCGCATCGAACGAAGACCACCGCGACTCGATATGCAGAACTATCCTCACCTGCCGCTGGCACAGGTGCACACCACGCAGGCCGCCGACTACATGAGCCTGCTTGTTGAGGTGTGCGCATGAGCAACGATACTCCGAACACCGCGACTCATACCTCCGACACGCCGCAGTTGCTGTTGGAACATCACCTGAAGGAACTGCGTCTGCCCACCATGCTGCGCGAGTACGATCACATCGCCCGACAGTGCGCGGTCGAGCAGGTCGACTATCAACGCTACCTGCTGCGCATGACCGAGTTGGAGTTGCTGGATCGCGAACGCCGCGCCATCGATCGCCGCATCCGCCAGGCGAAGTTTCCAGTCGTCAAGACTCTTGACAGCTTCGACTTCCTTGCCATGCCTTCGGTGAACAAGACCCTAGTGCTGGAACTGGCGCGATCAGAGTTCCTCGCTCGCCGCGAGAACGTGCTGCTGCTGGGCAACAGCGGCACCGGCAAGACCCACATCGCGCTCGCGCTTGGCCTGGCTGCATGCCAACAGGGACACCGCGTGCGCTTCACCACCACTGCGGCTCTGGTCAGCGAGCTGATCGAGGCCCGTGACGACAAGAAGCTGCTCCGTTTTCAGAAGCAGATCGCCAGCTACGAACTGCTGATCGTCGACGAGCTGGGCTTCGTGCCCCTGTCCAAGACCGGCGCCGAGTTGCTCTTCGAGATGCTCAGCCAGCGCTATGAGCGCGGATCCACCCTGGTGACCAGCAACCTGCCCTTCCAGGAATGGACCGAAGTCCTCGGCTCGGAACGGCTGACCGGAGCCTTGCTCGACCGCCTCACCCACCACGTCCACATCCTGGAGATGAACGGCGACAGCTACCGCCTCAAGCAGAGCCGCCGTAAACGTCCCCCATCCTCCGAACGCTGAACTCTATCCCCCGAATGCGCCTTGGGAGAGAAGGGCCGCTTCCGCTACGCTCCAGCGCCCCTTCTCCCCCGAATACTCAACAACCTGACTGCCAACTACTGGCCTACTTTTACTCCGCCCCACTGGCCTGGTTTTACTCCGCCCTTGACAATAGCGCTGATGAATGACTGAAGTGCAGACCGATGATTCCCACGATGAGGCTGAATGGGGGAGTAACGAAACGTGGATCCGAATAAGGGTTTTGGCCGCTGCCCCAAAGCGATGCAGCAGTTAGGAAGTCATGAAAATCCAGTGCGGGAGCAATTTGATGCACGAACATCGTCCCAGTCTGTCGCCATAACGAGGCGATGGCGCATATCTCCAACTGTGCTAGCCAGAAGATACACGGAACCCAACGTATCCGTTCTGCCCTCCGTTTCTTGTTCAGCAATTAACTACACCCCCAAAACTTGTGGAACAAACCACTCAAGCCGCGGTGGCATAAAGCCTCCAAGCCGAAGCATGCGAGGCGCAGTTGATTGTCACCGTATTTGCCGTCGGAAGCCGAAGCGGTAAACAATGCCAAGCGTCAGGGCCGTTGAGAAAGCATGGCCGGAGTCGCTCACGGGTGACGAATAACGCTGAAACTGCCCGTCCGCTTTGAGCGAGAATTGATTCGTCATATGCAGATCGAGACCGGCTCCAGGGGAAATAACATTTGAGACGCTCTGCACATAGTAGAACTGACCGCTCGGAGTAGCATAGCCTGCGCCGTAATTGATCTGGCCGCGGCCAAATAGAAGATCCGCATATGGGTTAAACCGGCCATAAACTTTCGCAAGCTTCAAACCGCCCAGAACGTTTTTCTCGCTGTCGACTTGGCCATTGTTCAGCGGATAAGTGCCCCTCACTTCAAGAGACGGATATAAGGAGTACACCGAGCGAAAGCCCAGATCCACACCGGCAGTAACACCAACATTTCCTCCGGAGAAGGCACCCATGTGAGTTGCAGTCATTCCGCTGAACCCGGATATTTGAAGATTTCGAGTCGCCGTAGGCATGGCTTGTCCGAAAACAGCCGGAGGCGACATAAATGCGAGAACAACTGTACTCTTGACGAATTTCCAATTCATCGGAACCCTTTCAGGAGGAGGGCTCAAAGTTGATGGCCATACTCAGGCGTTACCTCGTTTAAGGCGAGACGATCAGCGTGAGGTTTGCCGTATGGCTCGCGTTGCTGGCAGCGTCCGTCGCCGTAATCGAGATCAAATATGTCCCTGGAGCGACTCGATCCAAGGGAAAGTAGATATTTGTGCAGCCAGCAATACTGGAGATTGCGCCTGCGACGACGAGCCCCTTCAGTAGCTGCTTGAGTTTGCGGCGGCGGAACAACGTCATAGGAAGGAATGTGAACGCCATGGCGGCTAGAGCGGTCGCCCCCGTGCCCACGCTTCCGAGATGATTCTCGAACGCAGTGGCTACAGGCAGGCTGGACGTTGCAACAGAAAGCACGGAGGACGAGTTCGCCCCAGGGTGGACCGAAAGTTGGACGGGCTTGAACGTGACTGATGCATAAGCTGGAACCTGATCGGCACTCAGGGTTAGTGTGCCTGCAAAGCTACCAAGCGCCGAAACCATTATCTTTACCTGCCCCGTCTGTCCAGATGCGATCTCGAGGGTTGCCGGTGTCAACGATATAGAGAAGTCGTGCGGCTGGATTACTTCGTCCAGGATTGCCGACGAGCTTGCTGCGAAGTTTCCGCTTGTGGCGAACGTTGCTGTAATGTGATGTGTTCCAGCACCGAGACTGCTGCTCGTGAAGGTGGCCTGCCCGTTTGAAATCGCGACGGCTCCCAATGAACCAAACTGATCAGCGAAAACGATTGATCCGCCGGGTGGCGGCAGACCTCCCAACGTTGCATTCACAGTAGCGAAAACGGTGACCAATGTTCCCACATCTGCAGGATTAGGAGTTCCTTTGAGCGTGACGGTTGTCGGGGCGAGATTAACCAGCTGCACGAGCCCGGTGGAGGTACTGGCGTTATCGTCAGCCGAACCGGCATACGAAGCAGTTATGGTGTGGCTGCCGGCCGAAAGCAATGATGTGCTAAAGACGGCGGTTCCTGCTGTCGAAATCACCGCCGAACCGAGCGGGGCTATCCCGTCATAGAACGTCACACTTCCAGTCGGCGCAGCTGCAGATTGAGGAGCAACGACGGTCGCGGTGAATGTAACATTCCGGTCATAAGTCGACGGATTGGGAAGGGAAAGAAGGGTGGTTGTAGTGGTAGCGCCATTGACCACTTCAGTCACTGCAGCTGAGGTGCTTGTTGCGAAGATCGGCGTCGGATTGTAGACCACCGTTATAGAATAGCTTCCTGGCCTAAGCGAGCTAACGGTAGTGCTCGCAACTCCTCGGCTATCGAGGGCTGCGCTGCCTATGGGAGAAGCTCCTGCGAGAAAGGTGACGGTGCCTGTAGGAATCCCCGCCAGATTGCTGAAGGGGCTTGATACCACAGCAGAAACGGTGACCGTCTGGAGAGCCTGTGCTGGGTTCGGTGCGACCGTGGTCAAGACGGTAGATGTCGGATAGCCGGTCACTACTTGGACAAGAACGTTGGAGGTATTCGCGTCGAAATTGAAGTCGCCGGGATATGTTGCAGTGGTGTTGTGGTTACCCACAGTGAGTCCTGCGGTTGTAAAGGTGGCATTTCCAGCACTATCAAGAGTCCCGGTGCCCAGCACCGACCCAGCGTCCAGGAAAGTAACTATGCCTGTCGGGGTGTTGCAGTTGCCCGTGAGATGTACCGAGAAGGTCACCGAACTCCCACCACTGGAGGGATTCTGTGACGAAGTGAGCGTGATCGGAGGTTGAGGATGTACTTCGTACACCCCAATGTCTATCGTTCCGCAGACCGTGCGGTTCTTCGCGTCTAGGTCGGTTGCAGGAATATCTGGCGCATTGATCGTGCCTGCTGCAACTACTGGAGATGTCCGGTTGGTGTGAAAGTCGCCTATACCCGTGGGGTCAATGAATTGTGGATCAATCTGGAGATTACCTGCGACAACCGCGTTGGTTGGTGTGCAGCTGGATGCTCCGAGCGGAGGGCCCTCGTTGAAGACATCGTTGTTGTTCCAGGTGATCGCAGTAGAGGAAAACAGTGCGCAGAAGGCGGCAGCGTTATTCTCCAGGCTGATGAAAAGGTTGTTCTCCACCTTGACGGAGGTGACGGGGATAAAACTATTCACTTGTTCGCCGAAATCAATCTGTTCGCCACCTCTAGTGTTTCCATACGCCCCTTTTCCGTAGGAGTAGTTGCCAACGATAGTGTTACCAACGACTTCAACGGTCTCTGGCAAATTGAGATACGGATCATGATCAATCTCAACTCCGGCTATTCCACCGGGATATGTCCCACCTTGCGGGTCTCGAACCAGCGACTCATTGCCGTAAATCAGGTTCTGTATCAGAGCCAGCTTCACGACATCTCGGGCGAAAAGGCCGACCCCATTCGGGCCGATGTTGTTCCGGATTGTGTTGTTCTGAAGAGTTAGCGAACTAGTCTGGAGAGCAAGAATAGCTGCACCAATAGAGCCACCTGTATCAGATCCAACATTCGCTTCGATCAGGTTTCTCGATAGGATTACGTCGCTGCCGGCGTGTACAACATTGACTCCGACACCCCTGACTACGCCGGCGGTCGAGCTGGAACAGGACTGTGATCCCGTCTTCGGAAGCGTCGTGCGAGCAATACGATTGTTCTGAATGAGAGGGCTTGCACTTGCTCCTGCGATCACGAGGGCGCAGTTGGCATTGTCAACGACGTCATTGTTGCTGATCGTCGGTCCGGCCTCGATGTCGATGGCAGTTGTCTGCCCATTCTGAATTGTGAACCCGTTTAAAATCGAAGCGTGGGTCTCTCCCTTATGGAACCAAACCGTGGGGGACTTGCCAACTCCATTCAATATTGTTGCGCCTGCATCCGCATAATCGTGGGCACCGCTGGTGACCGTGATCGCTTTGCCCAAGAAATCGAGGTTTTCGGAGTAGGTCCCCGGCGCCACCAACACCGTATCACCATTGACTGCCATATTGATGGCACCTTGGATCGTAGGAACGTCTGCAGGAACGTGAATGGTGCTTTGGCAGAAACTCGGGAGAGCGAGTAGCAGGCTGATCAAGAACAAAAAGACTCTGGAACTGCATCGTTGCAAAATATGGCTCCCATGGTGCGCTGCGTGGGGAAGATCACTGAATGCTATCGTTTGACGAAGCTCCCAATGTGACAGCTTTGCTCAACAGACTTATTTTACAGTGAATAGCCATGACATGCTCACGGTTTCTCATCCACTGATAACTGCAGTTTCTCCACAGGCTGACCGGTTTCCACAGATCATCGTTGTCTGAACTCAGATCGTTTCGTCATAGACGCTGCGGACCGTCGTCTGAGTACTTCTTTGCTGATGCAAGGTCCGACCCGTGTCGTATCTGTGGCTCTACGAGGCCTATTATCGAGAAGAGAATTGTTGCCGCAGGCGATAAGCCAACGTCCTCGAGTGGGGTCGAATCGAGGCGTCCAAGCAGCACCTGAGAAATCCTCTTACCGCGGCAGAGTTTGCGAGCAAGCGCTCTCCCTTACGAGGTGGGGCCATTCAGCGGCTTGAGCTCGGTTGAGATCGGCTGTCCGCTCTTCACCTCTATTGCCTTTCCATCCTTTTCGCACCGTCGGGCTGAAGCTGCGCTTCGATAGGCAAGTTTCGAGAAGTCTTCCCACGCGCAAACGTGGTAATCGCCCGGAGGTACGGTAAAGGCTGTAAACCTATTATCATTGCTGCGCCCGAGCACTAACATGGTCTTGGAGTTTTCCTCTACTGCTATCACTCCGATATCTACCGACGCATGCTCCTCTTTGAGAACTGCTACCGCAATGGTTCCTGCTTCCGAACTAGCCTCGATCTCCACTCTCATTCCAGGAGACGGATCTATCAACGTGTTCGCATAAGGCAGCGGACGCCCGTTGATTCGTATCAAACAGATGAAGAGCTTCTTCTCCGCCGAAAAGCGCAACATGCAGCCGCCCCTCGTGACAGTAGGAAAACTAAAGCTTCCATCCTCCGACACGGAAGAGACGAGATTTTCCTTACTCCCTTTAGGACCGCAACTCACTCGGATCTCCTTCGGAAGAGGCTGGTGCATTTGGTCCACCATTTCAACTTTCCCAGCCAAGCTACCATTGACGTCATCAAGTCTCACCTCGACTACCGGCAAATTACCGTCGACCGTTACGATCGCCGAAGTATGGTGACTACGCCCTCCAACATTCCAATCCGCAGCCAATGTATATAGTCCTGGTGGAACCCTATGAGCCACATAGGCGCCTTGCTCAGATTCGTAAGCGAATGGGAATGCCGTTGACAGCTCAAAAGCATCCGAGTGAAAGTGTAGGGACAAAACGGCATCTTTCGGAACCACCCCGCTGCGAACCATCACAGTAGATCCCGGGGTCTTTTCGAAGCGTATGATGGCAACTCCGGGTCTGTCCGGCATCAACTCGAGGGTTGCTGAACCATCAAGAGCTTCGGTACCTGGGTAGAACCTGACCGGGTAGACGGACTCAGGCTTGGTTGTCGCTGAAGTCTTCTGATCGGATTGAGATTGCTCCACAAGGGGTGCTACTCGGAGGATGTACCTACCAGAAGGCATTATCTTGCACTCGAACCGGCCGTGAACGTCGGTCTGTACATTACAACGAGCCATCGGCTGCAGCTCTCCGTTGTCTGCCATGATTTGATAAGCGATGATGTCGCTCGCGACCGGAGTCCCATTTTCATCGATTGTAGTTCCAGATAAGCTGGAGACGGGCATTCCTTGGAACGCACGTTGGCCAAATGCTGTCCCGATAAGGGACGCGACAATTACGACAGCCTTGAATATCATCCGGATTTCCTTGGTCGGCATTCGCAAAGTGAGAAGGAAAGTGCTGGCCAATAGGCGAGCTATTAGCCAGCACCGATTACCCTACAACGCGCTGCTTTTAAGGTGCCTTCTGCCCCCACAGCCAATAGCTGCTGTCGTTGGCGACAAAGAGGTTCAGGAGATCTCCATTGTCAGCTTGCAGTCCAGTGGCGTCGATAAGCGCCGGAGACCCTCCCATCGTTACACCCCCATAGATTCCTCCGCTCCAATTTTGCCCGTCATAGGAATACTTATAGAGAAATTTGTGGTTTCCGTCATTCGTTCGAAAGCCCAGATAGAGAATACCGTTATGAACCGCAAGCGACGGTGTTGTAGAAGTCTGATCGCTCTTGGTTGACACCAGAAACGTCAGGTTCTGTCCATCGGTCGTCGTCCAATAGTAGATGTTGTGGCTGTTATCATTCGCTTGAATTGCGATGTACAGCTTCCCTTGAAATTCCCCTAACGCTGGCGAGAAGCCGAGTGTGCATGTGGGGCAATTCATGGAGTGTACTATGTTGAGATTTAGATCAAACTGGACGAGCGATAGGGAATGATCCGCAGCGTTACGAGCTGCCAAGAACAGGTAAGGAGTTCCATTGATGGAATGGACTGCGAGCGATGGCGAACCGTCCGCTCCTGAAAGAGGAATACTCGCGATCGTTGATCCCCAATTGACTGGAGGAGCAGCCGAATGGTCGACCGACGTCGAAGCGACCAGGTTCACGCTGCCAAAGCTGTCGGTGTAAGCCATTACCAGGCGACCGCCGTAATTAACGATGGCGGGGTTATCCGCGGCGGCAATCGTCTGAGGCCCGGAGAGCGTTGCTTGCCAACCTGAGTAAATGTAGGACGCGTCCCCTCCGTTAGTTAAGCTGACGTAGACAGGGGCATTCCCATACCCGTCCGTATTGCGCCCTGTATATGCCACATAAAGCCAACCATCAGTGAAGACCGTGCCACTGACACCTTCCCGTTGGGAGTTTCCTCCCACGCTGAAACTGCTGGTACTGGTGGGACTACTGAACCCAAGAATCTGAGCACGAGAGGACAAGCAAGAAAGGAAACCAAGGCTAAGAAGGAGGAGCAAGGCGGTATTGCGAAACCGCCGGTTAGCTGGGCGCGAATCGTGATTCATTATGATCTCCAATTGCAAGAATGTGGAACGGAGCCAAGGTAGCACCTTAACTCAAATTGTTTTGCACAATCTGGGCCACAAGCATCACCGAAAAGTTGTAGGAGACGGTATCGAGAACTTTGGCTTCTCTGCTCTGAAGGCTTCTTCGTGACGGTGTTATCCACAGCGAAGATCGATATGGGTGAGGACCCGGTATGCCAGTCCATGAGCTTACGCTTCAGCCATCATCGCTTTGAGATTTTATTCTCATCGCCGTCGTAGTCGAGGCTGTGCAGATGTGGGAAGCGCACTTTGCTTTCCACATCTGCACAACCTGCTCTCTGCCGGAACTCCTCCGGCGTTCTGTAGTCGAGCGAGCTATGCGGCGGTCGCAGTTGTACTCGCGCCGCCAGACACTAGCCGACAGTTACGCAAAATCAATGCTTGTGTGACGTGGCGCGCCCGTCGCTCCGCGCTCCGGGCTTTACTCGAATCTCCGAATGGAGTAAGAGCGTCCCGAGAGTTCATTGGACTCTGTACGCGCACACCATTAGGGTCTTGGCATATCACGACCGTTCCGGTCGTTCGAGGTGCTAATGACACGTATTCGAATCATCATCCCAGCAGCAACGATTGAGCGGACAAAGCTCTACTTGATACGCGGAGCAGCCCTGCTGTTATGCGTATTGATCTTCCCCCTCGCAGCTCATGCCTCGCCATTCGGTTCGGGCATCAGCTCCATCCAAATGCTATTCACCGGGACCGTCGCCAAGGCCGCCAGTCTGATCGCAATTGTGATCGGCGCCTACACCTTCGCGCATGGGGAACCGGGCGCGAAGAAGACGCTTGCAGGAGTTGCCGAATCTTTCGCTTGTCATCAAGCCCGTGGAAGGAAGCGGACGCATTGAGCGCCCACATCAATCTCTACGGATTCTGGACAGAGACAACGTTTCTGACCAAGAGTGGCGACCTCGGCATGGTACTGAGCGTGACCGGCGTTGACTACGAAAGCCTCGACAACGACGAGCAGCAATATGCGGTGAAGCGGCTCGAATCCGCCCTCAAATCCTTCGGCGAAGGCTTCCACGTCTACCAGTATCTCTTCAAGACGAACCGGCCCGAGATTCCGTTCGCCAGCTACGATGATGAGCTGATCGACGCCGCCATTGACCAGCGGCGGAAATACTTCGAGTCAAAGCGCGACCGGTTGGACGAGGTGGAACTCTTCTATGTGATCGTGCTGGAGGGTGCGCGGTCGAAGACCGGCATCCTCTCCGCTCTCGCACGGATGCCGCGCGATCCCCAGGGCGCCATCCGTGAACTCAAAGCGCAGTTCACCAATGACAACATGAAGGTGCTGCTCCGGAAGCAGATCGACACCGACATGGTGCGGCTTGAGCAGTGCGTCCAG
Organism: Granulicella sp.; assembly: GCA_003133205.1. Next base: position 42,352 of record PKWK01000413.1, read on the forward strand.
AACTTCACTCGGCATCTCGCCGACCTCATGCCTATCGAGGTGCAGGGGCAGCAAGTACAGTTCAGCTTCTGTCGCCGGCTCCTCAACTTCGATGACTGGCGGATCGAAGGCAAACCGCAATCGACTCAGTACCTCGACTTCCAAGTGGTGAACTCCAACATCGAGGCGGAGTGCGATCACCTCCGCGTCGGCGATCACTTCGTCCGCATCCTCACAATGAAGGAAGCCATTGCCGAGACGCGGCCCCTCGTCCTTGGCCGGCTCTTCAAGATCGAAGGCAACTTCTATGTTGTCACCGAGTGGACTCCGCTTTCGATGGCCAAGGCCCGGAAGGAAATGGACATCTTCCCGCCGCATTCCGCGATCTACACCGATGGCGCAATCTTCCTCGCGTTCGTGATGACCGGGTGCTTCCTATATGTCTACTAGTCTGAGTTGGCCTTCCGGCTCCGCAATCTGGGCTACGAGATCGAGGCCGGAAAAAGCGGTGCGCCCGATGTAAAGGGCTACACCGCTGAGTACCTTGAAGCATCCAGTCCCCGCCACCAGCAGATTGAGGAAGCCATTGCGCGGAGCGGTTTCAGTGGGCCGGAGGCAGCGGAGATCGCCGCCCATAACACCCGTGACCGGAAGGAGATTCATACTCCGTCGGAGGTGCTTGTCGCTCACCGCCAGATTGCGGCCGAGTTCGGCAATCAGGCAGATCATGTGGTCGCAGCAACCAGGGGACGAGCTGAAGGACTGGCACAGAATCGTGTATCGGATGCGCCCCAAAGGACGCAAGAAGCCGTCTCCTTTGCGAAGGATCGTAGCTTCGAGAGGGAGGCCGTCACCGACGAGCGGGATATCATGCGTGACGCCTTGCGGCGCGGCATGGGCGACCTCATCTTCGATCAGGTGCGCGGGAACTTCGATCAAAGGCACGGCAGCGGTGAGTTCCAATCGTTGACGGCCAGAAGCATGAAACAGGGCGGCAGTTCACCACCCGCGAGACCATTGCCGCGGAACTTGCGACGGTCGGGCATATGCAACGCGGGCAGAATACCGTCGAGCCGGTTCTGCCCAAAGAGCAGGCCGCAGACCATGCGAACAGCCGCGAACTTCTCAATCCGGCGCAGCGGAAAGCCATTGAGGAGGTGCTGTCGTCCCATGACCGGCGTCCACGGTTTGCAGGGACTCGCTGGCTCAGGCAAGACCAGCACCCTGTCCTCCATCCGGGAAGGCGCAGAGCTGAACGGTTACGCAGTCGAGGACTTCGCCCCGACCAGCCGCGCCACCGCCCAGCTACGGGACGCTGGGATTTCAGCGGATACTCTGCAAGGTTTTTTGCACGCGGAGGCCAGGAGCAGACGAAGGGCGACCCCGACCAGTAGACACCTCTATATGGTCGATGAATCCAGTCTCGCCAGCACTCGCCAGATGCAGAGTTTCATGGAAAAGATCGGGCCGCAAGACCGGGTTTTGCTCGTGGGAGACACGCGCCAGCATCAGGGTGTCGATACCGGCAAGCCCTTTGAGCAGATGCAGCAAGCCGGGATGCAGACCTCGCAGCTTGACCAGATCATGCGCCAGAAAGACCCGGAGTTGCTGCGGGTCGTCGAGCATTTCTCCAAGAATGAAACCGCCGTAGGCGTCGGCTTGTTGCAGCAGCAGGGGAGGGTGACCGAGATCCCGGACAACGCCCAGCGAATAGAAGCTATTGCCAAGGACTAAGCCGCCAAGCCGGACAACACGCTTGTCGTTTCGCCCGATAACGCCAGCCGCCGCGACATCAACGATGCCATCCGCAATGAGTTGAAAGGCTCCGGCATCGTTTCCAAAGACGACCACCGGATGGATGTCCTGACGCAGCGATCGGAACTTACCAATGTGGATCGTGAGTGGGCGTCGAACTACCAGCAAGGCGATGTTTTGTACTACACGCGCGGCAGCAAGAAGCATGGAATCGAGCCACGCGCTTACGGAAAGCGCATCGGCACAACCATCACCGTATGCACTGACAACAACTGCCCCATCCACGACCCACGCGCAGCCGCACACCGGGCAGAGAACCCAGCCCGGAGTATGCCGCCACCGGCAGAAGCCGAAACAGAGGCTGAAGCGGAGCAGCACAAACAGCAATACCAGCAACAGAGAAACGAGTTTGAAACCGAACAGGAGCGGGAGGTAGCCTGCCTCAATCAAGTCAGTCTGAAAGCGCTGGAACCTGTCGAACGCTTCGCGCTTGGTTCCCAGGTGCTCCTCACCGCGCGAATTTTCAAAGCTGTGTTGGCCGCCATCGCGATCCCAGTAGCGGATGAAGGCGGACTCATGGGGCACGTTCACGCCCTTCTTTTCGTACCTGGCATGCACGATGGCGTTCGGCCGCTTGTTCGCTGGGCCAAGCACTGAACCGGAACCGCTCGAAGCCGGGGGAACTGCTCCTGACGGCGGCGGCGGAATCGGCGCGGCGGACCGTTTGATGTCGAACACCGGCTTCGGTCCGATCCGCGGAGGCTGAATCGGCTCGCCATGCAGTACCCGCAGAAGTTGCTCGTACTGTGCCGAGGAATAGGGATCACCGCTCAGGTCCACGCCAAGCCTGGATTGCAAATACGCCGGCAAGGAAGTCGACCAGCTTCCGGTGCGAAGCACGGGAATGAATTTGTTCGTGAGCATGTGCTGAGCCAGTTCTCCGGTGATCACCATCGATTCATAGCCCACACCGCCCTGGCGCCGGTTGGCTCTTTCGGCGTAAGTCGGGGTACAGACCACGATCACAAAGTCGCTCGTACTGACACCTTGCTCCATGAAGTGCAATCGGTCATCGCCGGCCTGCAGATACCACTGATCGAGCAATATCTGGATGCCACTTTCGCCCTGCAGCCGCCCGGCGAGATCCAGAACCCACCTGTTGTGCTCCTCGCCGTCCCAGGAGTAGGAGAGCAGCGCACGAGGTACCCCAGGCGTGCGCGCCGGAACTCGCGTCTGGGCAGGCTTTGGGGCCGGCGAAGCAACCACCGCTGAAGGCGGCTCCGCTCGCAGAAACTCTTTACCCTCGTCGGTGACGGAGAAAAAACCTTGCCCCCCGTAGTCGGCGATATAGCCCTCATTGACGAGCCGCGTCCAGGGTGCCCCGAGGAGATGCTGGCGAACGGCGCTGTTCTCGACTGCGCTGTAGCTATAAGCCAGCTGGTATGAGTCGCCCGGCAACATCAGGTGGGCTTTGTTGAGAGCATTCGTATCGTGCGCGCCGATCCTCGCAAGCCTGGCCAGCAAAAGTCGGCTCTTGGTCTCTACCTGCAGCTTCTTAAGCGCCTCGAGCGAGGGCGCCGCGTCGAAAATCACCGAGTTGGGGAAGGAAGTGGACACCTGGCTGATCCTTCTTACCGCAAGCGTGCCTGCGGTGTGCCGGGACCTTCAGCCTACTGTTTGGGCAGGGCTGAAGCGGCACTATAGTCTCTAGTTTAGCATTTTTTTGTCAAACTATTCGATATATCTGCTAGTATCCTACTGCTGGGAGGCGTGCCATGATTTCTCGCATCGAGATTGAGAACTTCTATTCTGTCCGGCAGGCGCAGAATCTCGATCTGCGGGTCGCCGACAACGTCCCCGAAACTCCGGGAAGGTTTGGAGAGGTCTGCCCGGGATCGAAGGAACGGGTGCCGAAAGTTGTCGCCCTGTTCGGCCCGAACGCCTCCGGAAAGTCGACTGTCCTGCGCGCACTAGCCTTTATGGCATGGTTTGTCCAGAGCAGCTTTCAGCTACCGCCCGACGCGCCGCAGCCCTGCGAATCCTTCAATGACAAGGAGGCTGGCCAGCTTCCAACCCGTTTGGCTATTCATTTCGGTGCTCCAGCCAACCTGATCGAACCCAGGTTAGAAGAGTGCTCCAAATACGTTTATGAGGTCAGTTTCAGCGCCGAGTTCGGAAAACCGAAGGCCGTCATCTCCGAGGCCCTGAGGCAGTGGTCCGCTAAGGGGGGTAAACCTGTTCGCCTGTTCGAGCGGGATGAGCGCGGCGAGGTGCGGTATGGAAAGGGGTTCGGACTCTCGGGATACCGCCAAGTCATCTCCAAGGTCCGCGCGAACGCGAGCCTGATCGCAACGCTCGCACAATTCGACCATAAGCCGTCTCTCCTGCTCCAGAGGTTGGCAGCGAGCATCGCCAGCAACATCTTTATCGAGAAGGTCGACTTTGCCGAGGACAGCATCGTCCGGTTCTATGCCCAGCATCCGGAGTTGGTGGAAGCGTTGAATCGGGAGATTGAACGGATCGACCTGGGTATCAAAGGCATGTCCATCGATTCGGCGAGTGGAGGTCCGGTCGCTAAGTTCGAACATGAGGGCCTCGACCGCCTAATGCCGATGCAGCTTGAAAGCCATGGGACACGGCAATTCATACGAATCTTTCCCATGCTGATCCAGACTCTTACCGTGGGTGGGGTCGCAGTGATCGATGAGCTGGATCTTGCGATCCACCCCATCGTGCTTCCCGAGATCCTGCGGTGGTTTTATGATCCGATCCGCAATCCGCAGAATGCTCAACTCTGGATGAGCTGCCACAACGCCTCTCTTCTCGATGACTTGATTAAGGAAGAGGTCTACTTTTGCGAGAAGGACTCCCGCGGCCGCACGCGCGTGTACGGACTGCAGGACATTCAATCCGTTCGCCGGAACGACAACTACTACCAAAAGTATCTGGGGGGCGTGTACGGTGCTGTACCGCAGCTCGGATGAAGCGCCGCCGCGCCACGATCGCGGTTAGGCGGAGGATCTTCCTTGGCTGCGAAGGCGAGAGTGAGCAGGGCTATGGAGCTCTGCTCGCGCGTCTGGCCGAGGATTGCGGTCTTCATCTTGCGTTCCAACCCATGCTTTTGCGGCCCGGGGGCGGCGACCCGCTGGACCTCGTCTCGCTGGCAGCCGAACTCAGCCATCGCGCCGAGATCAAGCGTGGCCCCTTCGCAGTGAAGGCGGTTCTGCTCGACCGAGACAAGCTCGGGTTGTCTCCAGCCCGCGACCAACAGCTATATCCGATAGCTGCCGCCAACCAGCTTCACCTCATCTGGCAGGATCCGAGCCACGAAGCGTTTCTACTACGGCATCTGGCAGGCTGCGGAACCTTACGTCCCCAGACGACCGCCCTGGCGCTGACGGAGCTCCGCCGGCGATGGGACGACTACCGAAAACCTATGCCCGCGGTCCGTCTGGCTGCCCGGCTGGGTCTCGCCGAACTCGTCAGTGTCTGCGTTGTCGAGGAGTCATTGCGGGATTTTCTGGAAGCGTGCGGCTTCACAACGGGACCGGAACAACACTGATCGAAGGCGAACGGAGAGACAGAGATGACAATGGCCGCCGACACAGCGGAAAAGGTAATGACCGATGCGCACAACCGGATTCTCCGTTTCCACAACGAGCGAGACCAGGCAGCGACCACTCGGCGACCGAAGAACTTCGTGCTCTATCACTACACAACCTCCGATGGCTTAAAGGGCATTATCGAGAACGACGAACTCTGGGCGACTTCAGCCTACTATCTCAATGATTCGACCGAGATCATGTATGGATACCGGTTGATTGATGAGGCTCTGGGAAAGTGGTGGGAAAAAGCGAATCCCCCAGAAGACTCTATTTCCGGCGGACTGGTGTATTCGCTGCAAAGACAATTTGGCCACGACTACCTCGAACGCAACATCATCACGCCGATCTATCTCACCTGTTTCTGTGAAGACGACAATCTTCTCAGCCAGTGGCGTGCCTATGGCCAATCAGGCGGGTATAGCGTCGGCTTCCGCGTTGTCCACCGACGCACTCAACTGCCAGCGCTCCATCGCCGAGCAGATCGTCGATCAAGAGGGCGATTATGCGCTGGCCCTGAAGGGAAATCAGGGCACACTGCATGACGATGTCAGACTGCTTCTCGACGATGCGGAGTGCAAGGCCACCACATCCGCGCCCGTCGTCGAGGCCGATCACGGGCGAATCGAAACCCGCACGGCGACGGTTTCAACCGACATCGACTGGCTATAAAAGCAGCATCAATGGCCCGGATTGAAGGCTATTGGCAAAGTGGAACGCGTTCGCGAAACGCCCGAAAAGACCACCACCGAGACGGCCTATTATCTGCTGAGTGCGGCTCTGTCGCCCGAGCGATTCAACGAAGTCGTGCGCC
>PKWK01000413.1:48575-55731 GCA_003133205.1 Granulicella sp.
AGGGATCCAAAGGCTCCCTGCGTGGAAAATTCAAACGCGCCGCATGGAATAATGACTTCCTCAACCGCCTCTTGACCCTCTTTTGAAATGCGATTGCCCTGCCCGTGGGGGTTCCTCAGCTTGCATAAATAGACCAGCACGGGTACAATTGCGCCGAACCGGCCCCATACAATTCGACGTGCCAGGATGGAACCCATATTGAGCATTATCCGTCACTCCGCAAAGTCGGCCTTCTGCACGATCAGCAGAATAGCCACGATCCTTTCACTCACTTTGTTCTGCTTCGTTCTTTCCCAGGCGCAGAGTGTAAGTCCGGGCACGAGCGCATCCTACGGAAACACTTTCACATTCGACGCAGTCTCGAACATGGGCGCTCCAAGTCCATACGGATTTTCATGCGGGGAAAACTTCGGTCAAACTTGCTATGGCGGCACACTACAGCCCAACGTTAACATAAGTTGGAAGCTTGATGGCTCGACAGTCGCTTCCTCAAGCGATCAGGTGGACTACCAGGATTACGACTGTGCGGTGGATGATAGTGGCCACGCGATGTCCTGCTCCAATGCCTATGACGAGTCTACTTACAGCTCGCTCCTGACGGTTGGGACACACACCGTCCAAGCTTCCATAAGCAGTAGCGATGATTCCTACGCGGCTTTCTCCACTACCTGGAATATTACAGTCACCGGGACAGGCCCCGTACCCACCAGCACTGAAGTTTCCGCGTCCACTACTAGCGCATCCTATGGAACACCGGTTGCTATAACGGCGACGGTCACTTCATCGGGCGTACACACCCCTACTGGTGCCGTAAACTTTTATGACGGTACAACCGTCATTGCTGGCGGAACCCTCTACGGCGGCGTCGCAAAGGCGTCTGTCAACAACCTTGCAGCGGGTAGCCATACCATTAGTGCGAAATACTTTGGCGACGGTGACTCACTTCCGAACACTGGAAGCATGGCTTCGGCTATTACCACACTCACTGGGCCGCCACAACTTTATCTGAAAGTTACACCTCAGATCACTACACCGGGGAACGCAACAACGGTTGATGCCCAACTCACGATCTCGAGCACGAGCATTCCGCAAGGATACGTTTCTTGTGTGTCCGGGAGCAGTACAAGCGGTCCTGTGGCAGTCGATAACTACGGCCGCGCGACCGCAGCATTTTCTTCTTTGCCTACGGGGAACAACACCATCACGTGCTCCTTCACTAGTTCTGTCGATTCCGGTTACAACTCAGCGACGGCAAGCGCGGCCGTCGTCCCCAATGGATTCGCAACGACCGGCTCACTTAACACGGCCCGAGGCGACGCCAGCATGACGCTACTCAGCACTGGTAAGGTTCTCGTGGCTGGCGGACGAGCTGCCGGACAATACATTAACAATCCGTTGTCGTCATCCGAGTTATTCGATCCGATTACGGCGACGTTCGCGGGTACGGCGAATCTCCTTAGCGCCCGCTACTATCACACCGCCACTCTCCTCCAAGACGGGACTGTGTTGATCGCTGGGGGCGAGAACAGTAACAGCTATTTGAGTGCCGCCGAATTTTATGATCCGGAAACCTCAAGCTTCCATACAACTGGATCGTTAGGTGTCGCACGTTGTCATCACACAGCGACTCTGCTCAGTAACGGTAAGGTTCTGATCGCGGGCGGAAAAAATACCAACAACAATACAGTTGCGAGCGCGGAGTTGTACGATCCTCTTACTGGCCTGTTTTCTCCCACTGGGAGTATGCTGCACGCTCGGGCTGCCCATATGGCGGTTTCTTTGAGCGACGGTCGCGTTCTCATTTCTGGGGGTGAGGACGACAGCACATCAGGGTTGAATACTGCAGAGATTTACGATCCGAATGCAGGAACATTTACCGCGACAGGCAATCTGATAAGTGGAAGAGAGCAGACCACCGCGATTCTTCTTTCCAATGGTAAAGTTCTCGTGGCCGGAGGAATGGCGGGTTCAACCTTTTCAGCACTTTCCTCCGCTGAAACTTTCGATTCCGCTAGTGGTACTTTCTCTTCGACTGGCGGCATGCAAGCCACTCGTCGCCAACCGCTAGTAGTAGCTCTCAAGGATGGCACAGTACTGTTTGCAGGGGGAACAACTAACCAACTCAGCTCCGTGACAAGCGCCGAAATCTACACACCGGCCAACGGCACATTCGCTTCCGCTGGCTCATTATCTACAGGTCGTTTTCAGGGAAGCGCCGCTTTACTAAACGATTCCGAGGTCCTCATTGCAGGAGGAGAGACTAACCCAGAGCCAACCGCTGAAGCAGAGCTCTTTACCTATCAATTGGATAGTGGGGCGCTCAAGCCAAAGTTCCAAGTTGTAGGAGTCACGTACGCACCCCCCGGATCTGGCAGTAAAGTCACTTATAGCTCCAACCTCATGCTCACCGACACGTCTTCGATCGACAACACATTCACGAATGCAACGACGGTTGGTGTAAAGCTGACCGCCGACGGCGTTCTTGGTCCCTTCAAGGCCGGCTCAACGGCGACGTCCACCAGTGGATACAAGTACACTACGGACAGCGTGAACTCCCTAACGCTGACAAGAAGCCAAGGCAATTCATTGACAGTTGCAGGCCCTTTAAACTCCGGCATAGGAGTCGATCACGACTATGACCTCATTTATGTTTGGCTGAATCCCGTAGTGGATCTGAGTATTCCGAATATCAGCAACACTGTTCTCTGGACAGGATATAGTTACGATCAGGCAGATACCAATTCGATCGGAAACCCGGACATCATCGGAGTGCCGGTGCTGTGCTTCAAGAACCCTTACTTGTACCCCTCCTGCCAACAGTGGCAAGTTTTCTTCAAACGCTCATGGGATACCTCCGCAGTTGGCGGGCTCACACTCGCAGATTACGCAGCCATTTTGACAGCTGACCCCTTCGTCCAGGATCCGAACTTCAACCCACAGTCAGATCCAACACAAAGGTTCACGGTCCAAACAGGGACGATCACCTACCCTGTTCCGGCTCCGGGTCAGGGATCTCAACAGACAACCTCCCAACTGAGCATCTCAGATGCAACCTCCACCACCAACACTTCTTCAAACGAATATAGCGTTGGCTTCGCCCTCGAAGCAAAAATTGGTTTTCAGTTTATCGCAAAGGTCTCCACAACCTTAGCCGCTTCGAATACCACAACTTGGAAGAACCAGTCTTCGAAAACCCAAGCAGCAACTTCGGGAACACAATCTACGTACACAATTACGACTCCTTCGGCTTCAGACAACTATACGGGGCCTGTAACCTTCAATGCTTGGTTAGATAACGTCTATCAGACGTTCATGTTCTTTTCACCTAATCGTAGCCAGGTCCCCGCAACTACAATTGGCACTAATTCGTCTAGCCTCTCGTTTGGCACCGTAACCGTTGGGCAAACATCCAGTAGCCAAACGATCACTGTGACGAACAATTCGACATCAAGCTTGTCTTTTGACCCGAATAAGGCCGCAGCAATCTCGTTCTCCCTATCCAGCTATATTCTTCAAAGCGACAGTTGCACAAGTGCTACCGTGCCGACGAACGGAACCTGCTCTGTCACTGTGGTCTTTGCACCAAATGCACTGGATGCTGCTTCAACCGGGCTCACCTCGCTTCCAGCGACGATGATCATCGCAGGAATCGAGTTGGCACCCGGAAGTACAAATGTGATGCGAACAGCGCAGGTTGCACTTAGTGGGACTGCGTCGAGGTGACCCTGGTGTCGGAAGTTGTTCTTACCAATTGCAAGGGATCCCACTGGCTCTTGAGCGCAGTGGGATCGATCGGCATCGCCCTAACAGCCGGAGGCTGTGGAAGCGGCGATGTTGTCCCAAATTTGAGTCCGCCCACAATCACGCAACAGCCATCCGACACCACATCTCCCCTTGGATCAAAAGCGACTTTCGTTGTGACAGCGAACGGAAGCGGCAACTTGACTTATCAGTGGTACAGGAGTGGTCTTGCTATTCCGTCTTCTGCTTCGACGTCCTATGTCGTTCCAGCTGTCAGTCCGGGTGACGATGGGGCGAACTTCTCCGTGCAGGTTTCAAATCGGTACGGCAGCGTTCTCAGTAGAACGGCGACCCTTGGCGTTGGGCCGCGGGCACCCGATCCTCTAGACCTACGCTTTCAGCAGGTAGACTCACCATCAACCTTCAACGGATACCATGGGAATGGCGGAGCCGCCGTCGGGAACTTGTTACCGTTAGGTGGCCTAAAGTTTCCCTACGCGATAGGGACTCCGCTCTCTGTTGGCCCAGGGTGTCAATACGGTGGAACAGTTCTCGATATCTCCGACTGTGGGTGGGTGGATCAGACATTTGCACAGCCTGCTGGCACTGTTCGTATCGACACGAGTTACCAGAGTTATCGATTTTCCCAATGGCCAGCAATTGCAACGCAGGTGTCTGATCTCCATAGCGTCATAACTGGATTGGATCTTGCGCCCGCATTTGATTCGTGCGCCATTGGTTGGGCCACGGCCGCTGATTCCAGCAATTATGATCTCCACATAGATGCCGTGACTCTTGCCGACGTCGGTTCCGCTATCGCACTGGACGCTGCGAACGGGAGAGTTACGACGGCGATCTCGTTCAATGGGGGGCAACTTTCTTATATTTCCTATGGCTGGAGTGGAGACAAGACAGGGGCCTACGAAGCGGCCGTCGCGTTCACTTCAAAACAGTCAGTGGCGAACGCTGCACAGTCCCTAGCCAAATCCGGATTTATTATCACGGCGGTAGGGGGTAATGATTTAGATGGTGTGCTACTCGTTGGCACGAGGGTTAAGGGGGATATCCTTGCAAGACCTATCATGATAATCCCCGGGGGATTGTCAGCGCAGCCGCTGTTAGATGGCGGATATGCGATAGTTGCTGTTGTGCAGGATAAGACAGGATTTATCGCTACTATCGGTGAACGTTAGGTGTGTGCTGTCCTTTGCAATGAGTTCGCCACCGCTATTTCCTCCAAGCGTCGAGGCCTTGGCCGAGGCAAAAGTTAATATAGAAGGTGTGCCTCGCCAAAATTACGATCTGTCGCAAAATCAGGTAGGTGGAGGTATCGAGATAGCCAAACTCCTCCCCAGCAATGGTGCTAGAGCCACGAAAAACGATGCCCCTTACAAAACCGGTATCCAATAAACGTCACGGCCATGGAACCGCGTTGACCCTTGTTTTACTGGCAACGAGCGTCCTCGCGCTGAATGCGCAAGGACAGTCAATCTCAGCCCAGTTCCAAGAACAGTCAACCGCACGCCAGTTCGAGGTAGCATCGATCCGGCCGTCCAAACCCGGCAATCAATTAGCCATTCTCCGGCCCACTCTCGACGGAATCCGCGCAACCAACTGCACGCTCTTGATGCTTGCTGCCTATGCCTACGGCCCAACCGAGCCGCAGCTCGGAGATCATGGCTTCGCTGGAGCTCCCAGATGGGCCGACTCAGACCTGTTCGATTTGACGGCAAAGGTCAGTGACGCGGACGTGGCAATTCTGCGCAAACTTAACCCCGACCAACGCCAACAGGCGCTATCGCTCATGATGCGGAAGCTCTTGACAGATCGCTTTCAGCTCGCGGCGCACAAGGAATCCCGAGAAGTCCGGGCCTACGATCTCGTCGTCTCAAAAGCTGGGCCTAAGCTCCCGGAAGGCAAATCCGATGATCCCGCATTGCCTAACGGCACGCTACGTATGACAACCGGCGAAATTACGGGAACGGGAGTTTCCATGGCGCGACTGGCAACGGCTCTCACAGCGCGGATACAACACCCTGTCAATGATGCAACCGGCTTAAACGGGACGTATAATTTCGCACTGAAATGGCAGCCGGAAGAAGAAAGAATTCCGGAAGGCAATCAATCTGTGCCATCGTCAACGGATGCAGCCTCGGGGCCATCCATCTTTACGGCGCTGCAGGAGCAGCTGGGCCTCAGGCTAGTGTCAAGAAAGGGCCATGCAGACATCATCATCATCGATCATGCGGCAAGGCCATCCGAAAACTAGCTGTGCCTCAGCAAAATGCCAGCGGAGTTCAATCTGGGAGTTGATTCACTCGAGCAAACACTTAGCCCGCTTCCCTCTGGGGTCAAAAAGATCGCTGTCCAGTCCTATCCCCGAATCGCTCTTCGCGGCCAACGCAATTACGCCAGTCTCTGCTCTCCTACCCGCATTGCTTCGGCGCTAAGGAAAAGTGACCCGGGTATGCTCGCCAAAAATGACCCAGCAGCTTGTTGCCGAGATCGTTGGCGTGGATGCTCTTCGCGATTGCAGGAGGAGCACCTGGCTGGATTTGGCGCGCGCCAAACAGTTTGCGAAGACACTTTTGGACGTCGTAAGGTTCTTTTCCGCCCCTCGCAGGGCATTACATGCCTTTGGCATCGATGACGGAAGGGCAAACTCAGCACGCCTTCGGCGTGGATGATACTTTGCGGGTTGCTGCCCTCCCCACCTCGTGTTCTCAGTGTGGGTCATTCTAAACGAGCACAAGCGGGTCACTTTTCCCTAGCGCCAAAGGCATTGTTCAAATCAACCATGTACGTTCCGAGGACGAAACTGGAGCCATCGAAAAGTGGTCACCATAAACATTGAAGTTCATGCTCTCAAAACCGCCTCCGCTGCTTCCTGGCCAAAATAGTAAGGAGTCGCTCATCGGCACCCCGTCTTGAGTTGTCGTTACGGAACTGAAAACGATACTGCCGTCCAAAGAGTTTGTCTACTATCTGCGCGGGATTGCTGCGACGCGTGGTCCTGCCTTCTCGTGACCGATGTGGGTCCAGTTGCGACGGCCAATCGCCACCGGGCGCATGGAGTTCTCCGCGAGGTTGTTATCGAGCATCATCAACTACAGTTGATCCCAAGGATGCGAGTGGCTGGTTCACTATAATCCACCCGTTTCATCCGCTGCGCGGGACGCGCTATGAACTCCTTGAGCGTTGTAAGACATGGAGCACCGATCGGGTCTTCTATTTCGACTCTGAAGGAACGCAGCGCTCTTTTGCGACCAATTTGACCGATGTGGTGCCTCCCGATGCCTTCCTGGAAGCGTCGGCGGGGCGCGCGCCGTTTCGCCTCGCCGATCTGTTGGAGCTTCGAGAACGGTTGGATCTTCAGTCGGCCAAGAAGGCGGGTTGAGTTCGCTACTCTGAATTG
>PKWK01000182.1:0-474 GCA_003133205.1 Granulicella sp.
CCTCGCCGGCAGCGATCTGATTGGCCACCTGGTCGGAAAGTACACGGATGCGCCCCATGGCTCGATTGTAGGCCGCAACCCGCTGCGGAAAACCCGTCCCTATCGCGCACTACCGCCAGCGATAGGGCTCCCGGTTCACGAATCTGGCTGCCGCTACTTCTTCTTGCCCTTCACCGCTGGAGCGGGCTTCTTCGTCGCTGGAACGAGCTTCTTCGCAGGCTTCACTTCATCCGCGCGGTCGCCGATCATGTGCAGACGCATGAAGTTCGTTGCGCCGGACTTGGTCCGCGTCCCGGCAACGATGCCCACGATCTGGCTGCGATGGACGTAGCCATTCGCTTCCAGGATCCCCTCGGCCATGTTCACCAGCTTGTCAGTGTCCCGGAAACGGGAGCACAAAATCGGAAACGTCCCCCAAAGCAGCATGCAGCGATTCACCACCTTCTGATACGGAGAGAGCGCAAAGATCGGCGG
>PKWK01000182.1:506-4513 GCA_003133205.1 Granulicella sp.
CCATGCACTCGCAGATCGTCTCGGCGACTGAGAGCCGTGTTGTCTGCTTGGCGCTCCGATGCAGCGGCGGGTCAAGCCGTATCTGGTGTTCCGTCTCAGCCACAATCTTCGCCATCATCGCGACGGTCTGCACCGGGTACTTGCCCGCCGCGGTCTCCCCCGAGAGCATCACGGCGTCGGTGCCATCGTAGATCGCATTGGCGACATCGGAGGCCTCGGCGCGCGTGGGCCGCGGATTCTCAATCATCGACTCCAGCATCTGCGTCGCGGTGATGACCGGCTTGCGATACTCCGCGGCGCGGCGAATGATGTGCTTCTGAATCGCGGGCACCTTCTCCGGCGGCACTTCGACACCAAGATCGCCGCGCGCGACCATAATCGCGTCCGCAACTTCGAGGATCGAATCGAGGTGCTCGACCGCCTGAGGCTTTTCCAGCTTCGCAATGATCCAGACGTCGGACTTCAGCGCATCCAGCCGGCGCCGGACGTGGCGCACATCGTCCGCGGTACGAACAAATGAAACAGCCACCGCATCGATCCCCTCGCCAACCGCGAAGGTCAGATCTTCCTCGTCCTTCTCGGTCAGCGACGGCACCTTCACGGGAATCCCAGGGAGATTGATCCCCTTATTCTCGCCGAGCATGCCTCCATTGATAATCTGGCAGACGACGTCCAACTTCTCGATGCGTTCGACGTGCAGTTCGATCAGCCCATCCGACAGCAGAATGCGGGAACCGGGCCCAAGATTCTCCGCCAGCGTCTTGAAGGTCGTGCCAACCAGCGAAGCAGAGCCGGGAACCTCGCGCGGCGTGATGGTCAGGCGCTGGCCTTCGACCAATAGCACGGGCTTGTGGTCCTTCAGCTTGCCCGTGCGAATCTTCGGCCCCTGAAGATCCGCGAGAATGCAGATGGGCTTATGCTCCGCGGCCGACACGGACCGGACCATGCGGATCAACTCAGCCTTCTGTGCGTGAGAGCCATGCGAGAAGTTGAGGCGGGCGACATCCAGCCCAGCGCGAACCATCTTCCGGAAGACATCGGGCGTGCTGCATGCCGGACCCAGAGTCGCAACGATCTTGGCGCGGCGGTTGTATTTCAAAGCTGCGAAACCTAAGGCACTACCTGAGCGAGCACCGGCCACGTCTGATTGAATCTTAGTTTCCATAAATGACTTCGAGTTCCTTGTGATGGGGCTGGGGAGTTCGTGGGGCGTTGCGCAGATCGGTCGGCCACAGTTCGACGCGTGTGTCTGGTGTCACATGCCATTCTAACCGCACCGGGCGCAACATGCGTGGTGACGCGAGATACCGCTGATCGCTCACGCAGTCTTTACAATCGAAGGGAAAATAAATCCGTACGTCGCAATCGGCCCCATCACCTCTCGCCACGTATCGCAAGCCCACACAGAAAATTGCCGGTTAGCCCTTTTCCGCGGGGGACCCGCCTGGCCCAGTGGGCGGTGGTGCACTCTGCCGCAAACGGCCGAAATGCGCATGGAACTGGCTGTCGAACTGCGCATTGAACTCCGCCCCGCACAACACGCTCAGCGAAACAATGTAGAGCCAGAACAGCAGCGCAATCCCCGCACCGAGCGAGCCATACACCTCCGAATAATTGGCGAATCGTGTCACATACCACCCGAACATAAGCGTCGTCAGGAACCACATCGCCGTGGCCATCACGGCCCCAGGCAGAATCGACCGCCACGACCGCGGCGCCGCCAGAGCAGCCAGGGCCGCAGTCGCATCGTTTCGCATCGCGATTCGATGCACACTTCGAGATCGATCGCCCGTCCGCCCCGTCGCCGCATCCGGCACAACTCCAGGCACTCCCATGTGATAGATCAGCGCGATCACGCCCACGCTTGCTCCCAGTGCGATGGCCCAGCGGATCAGCACCGTCACCGCATAGATCGACGCGCGCACCTCCGGACCGATGCTCGGCGCAAGCCATCCCGTCACCGCGTGGCCGAACATCACCATCAGGCTGGCAATAGTGAGCGGTACCAGCGAAATTGGCACCAGTTCAAAGGCGCGCCGGCGGCGTTTCCAGAAGCTCCAATAGTCGGCCGGCAACTCGCGCGCGCGGCGCAGCCCTTCCATCAGCGTAGCAATCACGTTCGACGCGCCTAGAAAACTGACAATCCCTGCGCCAACCAGCGCGCGAACCGAATGCAGATGCTGCGGCGTGTTCTCGAACGCAGCATCCAGCAGCGGGCTCACCCCTGGCGGCAGCACGCGGACGAAGAACGCAGCAAGCTGAAAACGCACCGGCGCCGTATCGGGCAGCAGCCCAATCACCGCGGCCGCAACAATCAGCGCAGGAAACAGCGCGACGATGGCCGAGTAGGCGGTCGACTGCGCCACGTTCAGGCAATCGTGGTCGATCACGCCCAGCACGGTCCGATGCAGCGCGCGAGTCAGCACGCCATACCCACGCAACAGCCGCCCCACTCGGGCGCGACCGCTACGCAACCGGGTGGCCGGCCGCGCCACAGCGGGCCTGGGATTCTGCGCCTGGCCTGGTGCGCTCAGCTCTTCCACTTTTCCAGGAACGCAGTCAACGAGTTGGGGTCCATATGGCGCATATCCGCAAACTCGCCGGTTGCCTGCGAGTACAGGACCTTGCCGTCCGGCGCCAGAACCGCCAAGGCCGGCACGCCCCGGCTGATGGGCACGCCATACTTCGCGGCGACATCAATGTTCGCGTCCATGTGGCCGATCCATACGTGGACGAGGATGAAATTCCTGTCCAGCAAATCCGCATTCGGAGCCTGGTGGGCATAGATGTCGAGCGCCTGGCAGTCGCCGCACCAGTCCCCGCCAAAGTCCAGGATCACGCGTTTGTGCTCGCGTTTCGCCTGCGCCAGCCCAGCAGCGATGTCGGCCCTGGGATCAGCAGTCTCGGAGTACAGGTGTTTCGCCGTGGGCGCAGGCGCTGCCGGAACCGACGCGACAGGGACGGCCGGAGCCGGCGCGGGCTCCTTCTTCGGGGTGCGCAAAAGCAAGTCGATCCCAAGAAAAACAGCCAGAACGACGAGCCAAATGGCCGCTTGGCGGAGCCACACAGGCTTCCGCGCTGGTGCAGCCTGCTTGCGGGATGGGGTGCTGGGCGGCATGGGGCTTGTCCTTTGGCGCGGAAATACAATCTGGTTTGGGCGTCCGGCACGGCGTGCTGCGATTTCACATCTTACGCCGGCACAGCCTTGGCACACCGGCGCAAGCGGATTCGTCTCCATCATGCACGAGGCACAGCCCGCGACGCAAAGCCACCCGAATCCGGCCCCGATGCGCGCTGGTGTATTCTGGAAGAAAGCGATGATTTTCTCTAAAGATTATGTTGGGTATCTGGCACGCCAGACAGTAAAGCATCTTGTCGATGCGAAGATGATCGAGACCGCGAAGCCTGCAGTCCTGAACGAGCGGGTGACGGCGGCGATGATCGAAGAGCTGGCCCTCGAAGACCGCATCAACGAAGAAGTTCGCGTCATCCTCGATGCCTTCCAGGAAGACATGCGCAAGACCGGCGCGAGCTATCCCGAGATGTTCAAAAAAGTGAAGAACGAGCTGGCGCGCAAGTACAAGGCGGTCCTGTGAGAATCTCGCGCGACAAAGTCAACAAGCTCGCCCACACCGTAGCCGACACTCTGGCCGAGATCCCCGAGTGCGACTTCCTCGAAGACCGCAACACCATCCGCCAGGAAGCGCGCAAAGCGCTCGAAGAGCTGCTGGCGGCGGAGATGAAGCTCGACGCCGCGGCCCGCCTCAAGATCGCATCCCAACGCAAGATCATCCTCGAAGGATCGCAGGAGTGGGAGATCCTCTACCGCAAGTACTACAACGACGAAGTCAAAAAGCTCGGCCTCTAGCGAACCTCCGAATCAGCGCTTTTTGTTTCTCATTCCCTTTGTTTGTCATTCCCGCAGGGGATCTGCTTCTCGCCCCGTTTGTTTGTCATTCCCGCAGGGAATCTGCTTCTCGCCCCGTTTGTTTGTCATTCCCGCAGGG
>PKWK01000330.1 GCA_003133205.1 Granulicella sp.
GGCTCGGGCGAGGGCTTCAACTCCCCCGGCACCTTCGAGTGCTCACCCAGCATGAAGATGCCACGCGCGAAATTCTTGCCAGTCGAAGCGCAGTCCACCCAGCTCACGGTGTACTCGACGTTCTGGTACTGCTGCTTGAGGTCGAGGAACTCGTCGATGCCGTGGAATTGGATTCCCTCGTAGTCGATACTGCGCGAGACGATGGGCCGGAGCCGAAGCTGTGCCCAGGTGATAAGACCCGTCAGCCCCATGCCGCCGATGGTGGCGGTGTACCAGTCAGGGTTCTCGGTCCGCGAGCAGATGCGGCGGCTGCCGTCGGACCGCACCAGTTCGAAGCACGGAACGTGGTTGCCAAACGAGCCGGCGACCTCGTGGTTCTTGCCGTGGATGTCGTTGGCTATGGCGCCGCCGAGGGTGACGTACTTGGTGCCCGGAGTGACCGGCAGGAAGAAGCCGCGTGGCACCGCGAAATCAAGGATCTGCGCCAGCGAAATACCCGATTCGGCGGTCAGGACGCCGGTCTCGGGGTTGAAGTCGATTAGGCGGTTCATCCCCGTCGTCTGCAGCAGCGTGCCGTCCTTCAGCAGGCATACGTCGCCGTAACTGCGGCCCAATCCGACCGGAAGCGCACTGTCATGCAACCCCGCGAGGACGGCAGGAAAGTCGCCCCGCCAGTTCAGCGGGATAACCTTCGCGCCATATTTGGGATAGCGCCCCCAGGATTCAAACTGGGGTGGCTCGGAGTCAGGCTCAGGGGCGGCCGAGGTGGTGGTCAGCACTTCGGGTTCAGCAGTCGACGACAAGGACATACCTCTAGGATAGCGGGTTGCGGTACCGGGCGGTTAAGGAGCCGAGATGGAGGGAACCAGCGGCACAACAGCCGACCAGCAGACTCGAGGGATTGTGGCTTTGCTAGTGGTATCGATGGACCTCGGAGCCTTCCCTCTCTTCGATGCAAAATAGCGAGGGCGTGGCCGCGGCCACGCCCATCGCGAATACTGCGGTAGAACTAGGCTGCGGTCTTCTCGCGTGCCGACTTGGCGGAGGCGAGTGCGGCCTTCGCGGTCTCGGTGAGAGCGGCAAAACCGGCAGCGTCGTGGGCGGCGATTTCGGCGAGGATCTTGCGATCCAGCGGATTGCCGGCCAATTTGAGCCCGTTGATGAAGGTCGAGTAGCTCATGCCGTTCAGGTGGCAGGCCGCGTTGATGCGGACGATCCAGAGGGCGCGATACTGGCGCTTCTTCTGCTTGCGGCCGGTGTAGGCGAACATCAGTCCGCGTTCGACGGCCTCTTGCGCTGCCTGGTAGAGCTTGGATTTGGTGAGGAAGTAGCCGCTCGCGCGTTTGAGGATCTTTTTGCGGCGATCAGTGCGCTTGGTACTCCGTTTTACACGGGGCATGGTGGTTCTCCTTTTGCGTGGTTCGGTTAAGCGGCTGGAGGAAAGGATTCCTCTTCACGCGCTATGCAACTCCAAGTCTCGGTGGGGTTTGCTTCGCAAAACCCAGGGGCCGGAACGCTTTGACTGGCCCTTTGTTCTGATTCAGAACGGCTTGACTTGAAAACTTAGGGTGTTCCCGGCCCAAACTCAGGCGTAGGGAAGCATCCGGGCGATCTTCGGGGTGTCCGCCTTCGAGATCAAGGCCGCGCCGCCGAGGTGGCGCTTGGTCTTGGTGGCCTTCGAGGTGAGGATGTGGCGCATCTTCGACTGGCCGCGCTTGAACTTGCCGGACGCGGTCTTCGAGAAGCGCTTGGCAGCGCCCGAATGGGTCTTCAACTTTGGCATGGTGTTTCCTGACGAAAAGCTACGTTAGACAGCATTTTTGAGTGTACCAGATAGCGGCCTGTTTTGCCCGCGGATTCGCCCTCTTTTGCACCGCAAAGGTCACTCCGGAACGCCAAAAAATAAGCCTCCAGACGTGCTATAATTAGGAGAAAAACAAAGGCAGCGCGAACGCCGAAACTACTGATTTGGCGCACCTTTTGTGAAACTAACGGGCCGCCGTCCGGCCCTCGATGAAAGACCTGGAATTTGGTGGCGTAACTGAGCCACATGGAGTGTGAATGGCATCGACCGCAATCAGCCCTGAAGCTGTCCTGCTTGAGGGACAACCCACCGTCGCAACCCCGCCCCCAGTCCCCGCACCGAAAGAGGGCGGCGGGTACTCAGCCGAGAATATCACCGTGCTCGAAGGCCTCGCGGCGGTTCGCCTGCGTCCGGCGATGTACATCGGCTCGACCGGCGAGATGGGCCTCCACCANNGTCACTATCCACGTCGACAACTCCATCACCGTGGTCGACGACGGCCGCGGTATCCCTGTCGACGATAAGGTGATCAACGGCGAGAAGATGCCTGCCGTCCAGGTTGTTCTCACCATGCTGCACGCGGGCGGCAAGTTCGACGCGTCCAACTACAAAGTCTCGGGTGGTCTGCACGGCGTTGGCGTAAGCTGCGTCAACGCGCTCTCGCAGGAGTTCGACGTCGAGATCTGGCGCGACGGCTTTGCGTGGGAGCAGGACTACAGCAAGGGCAAGCCCACCAGCAAGCTGCGCAAGATGGGACCGTCGAAGCGCCGCGGCACCAAGGTCCATTTCCTTCCCGACAAGTCGATCTTTGCCGTCACCGAGTTCAACTACGATACGCTGGCGCAGCGTCTACGCGAACTCGCGTTCCTCAACAAGGGCCTGGAAATTACCCTTACCGACGAACGGACCACCGACCCCAAGACGGGCGAGAGCAAGCAGCAGCTCTTCAAGTACGCTGGCGGCATCGCCGAGTTCATCAAGCATCTGAACCGTGGCAAGCAGGTGCTCCACGACAAGCCCATCTACATGGAGGCCGAGCGCGATGGCGTGGCCATGGAGATTGCGCTGCAATACAACGACGCTTACTCCGAGACCGTTTTTTGTTTCGCCAACAACATCAACACGGTGGACGGTGGCACGCATCTCTCCGGCTTCAAGACCGCTCTGACGCGCACGATCAACGCCGTTGGTCAGTCGATTGGCCTGTTCAA
This sequence comes from Granulicella sp., assembly GCA_003133205.1. Next base: position 3,016 of record PKWK01000330.1, read on the forward strand.
AGATGTGAAGGAGAATCTGTCCGGCGACGACGTGCGCGAAGGCCTTGTAGTCGTCATCTCGGTCAAGCTGTCGCAGCCACAGTTCGAAGGCCAGACCAAGGGCAAGCTCAACTCCGACATCGCGGGGACTGTGCAGGCGTTCGTGAATGAGCGGCTCGGCGCGTACCTCGAGCAGAACCCTTCCGTCGCGAAGAAGATCATCAACAAGGCAATCGACGCTGCACGCGCACGCGAAGCCGCACGCAAGGCTCGCGACCTCACTCGGCGCAAGGGCGCGCTCGATGGCGGAGGTCTTCCGGGAAAACTCTCAGACTGCTCCGAACGCCAGCCCGACCGCTGCGAACTCTACCTGGTTGAGGGCGAATCGGCCGGCGGCACCGCCAAGCAGGGCCGCGACCGTCGCTTCCAGGCCATCCTGCCGCTGAAGGGCAAGATCCTCAATGTAGAAAAAGCCCGTTACGACAAGATGCTGGGCCACGA
>PKWK01000135.1 GCA_003133205.1 Granulicella sp.
TCGCCGCCCGCTATCCCGCAGCCGACACCATCCACCTGGTCATGGACAACCTCTCCACGCACACGCAGAAGGCGCTGGTGGAGCGGTTCGGGGACACCGCAGGGACCTGGTTATGGGACCGATTCACGGTCCACTACACCCCCAAACATGGAAGTTGGCTGAATCAGGCGGAGATGGAGGTCAGCATGTTCAGCCGCCAGTGCCTCGGCAAACGACGGATCGAAAATATCGCCGCCTTGCGAAAACAGGCTCGCGCATGGAACCGCCGCGTCAATAAGGACAAGGCCACGATTCAGTGGAAGTTCACACGCAGACAGGCCAGAAGGACACTTCACTACACAATCACGCGGTCAAAGCACTAGTGCGTTGAAGCCTCGTTTGCTTCGTATTTGGCGGAATCGTGGAAAGTTCGGCAAACTGGGGATGAGCCGAGCGAAACAAGGAAGGATCAATGTAAAAACGGCCGCGCGGTGGGCGACGGAGACAGCCGAAGCAGTTCAGATATTGTCCACTACTAAGTCCCAGGGCGAATTCCCGGAGGGTGCAGTTCTTCTGTGCTGGTTCTCCGAGATATGTGGAGAACCGCGTATCCCCTGCTGATAATGTGACACGTACTGAAAATGTTCCTACCTTGAGGCAATGTCTCCGGTTGTTAAGATTAGTACAAACGTCGAAGTAAAAAACTGATCTTTGATAACCAACACCATGCCACTGCATAATAGGGCTCAGTATCTACGGTCTCTCCGCAGCAAATCTGGACTGACGCAACGGGAACTAGCGAACATTCTCGGATTGGTAGCCGGAGTCACGGTGTCGCGCCATGAGCGCGCGAGCACCATGCCAGTTCTGTTGGTCGCCCTCGGCTATCAAGTTATCTTTCGCGCTCCCATAGATCAACTCTTTCCGGGAGCTTATGAAGCCGTCCGGCAGAATATCGAAGATCGGTTGGCGGAATTTGAGGCAGAACTGCAACAGAGCTCAGTCAAAGGTCGCAAAGCAGCCATGATTGCACGTAAGCTGGAGTGGCTCTGGGCGAGGCGAAACCTTGATGCGGTCGAATTCAGCGAATGAGGAACACCAAAGAGCGCATCATGGCTATTGATCTTCGCCGCAGTCGTTTCGGCTACGCGATACTCGACGGAACGAACGCGGTGCTTGAATGGGGATCAGGAGAAATATGGGCGGATGGCAAAAAACGGGGTGACTTCAAGAACGCTCGCGTTCAGTCAGCATTGCGTGTCTCATCCCCCGCGACAGTAGTTGTGCGAAAGTCGCAGTACAGAGGAAGTCTCGACTCCCCGCTCAAGGATCGACTGATGCGGCAAATCAGGCGTGATGCGGAAGGGTATTCGATCCCGGTTGTGATGATTGGCCAGGACGAGATCAGGACGGCATTTCAGCTTTCTAAAAGGGCCTCCAAGTACGAGATTGCGTCGGTGGTCGCCCGCAAGTTTCCGGAGCTCCGTTTGATGCTTCCCGCTGAACGCAAGGCGTGGGAGCCGGAAATGCACAGCATGATTATCTTCGACACAATAGCGGCAGGACTTGCCTATTTGCAGCCTGACGGCGTCAGCGAGCCGCCGGAGTGATTTCCCAATTCAAAACCTTTTCGTCGGCTTCGCCGGTGACGTTATTCGACGATATAAGCGTCCGTCACGCCGTGTGCGGGGCCGACGAAAGGGCTTTGAAAAGGCAGCGGCACTGTTTACTTGTGCGACGTTCGCAACACACTAGGAATGCCCGCTGGTACGCCTGGCAGTGTCGTTCCAAAAAAAGCGTGCATTCCTCGGACGAGATCGCCATTAACTAGCATCGAGCGCTCTTGACTTTCCATTTCTTCGGGATGAAGCCAGCTAAATTGTCGCATCGAAGTACGAAGTTCCATCTCTGGGTCCATTTCCAGCAGCCAGCTTGGCGCTGTCTTCATGGAAACGCGACAGAACTGGAAGATGTAGACCACAAGCTCAGAGTAGCCTGGGTCGGGCTTGACGCTCACGACGAACTGTTCTCCGAGGTTTTCGACGTTAACGTCCTTAGCACTCATCCCGAGAAAGCTAGCTATGTCTATTGAGTTCTGTTCTTGGCGTGTGGTGTCGCTCTCTCCAGGTCGTCTATGCCTGAAAGGGAGCATGAATGCCTGCCATCCTGAGACTGGTTTACCGCTGAAGTAGTGAAGAAGGCAAGGGCGGCCGAGCGCGTCATTCGCTTTGATTAGAAAAACATCAAGGTGCATGATTCTCGGTGGCATGGTCCCGAATGGCGAGTACGTGGTTGATAGGCGCAGACGTTCCTCTGTTGAGATAATCCGCCAGATGGGGTTGATCACGCTCTCAGCGGAAAGAGTCATAACCATTGGATAGTTGTCTGCCATGAGCACTCGCTGCACGGCCTTCACCATCGCTGGGGGAAGCATCAGTTCATCTATGCGTAGCTGGAGAGACTCCGGAATGTTGCGGGTTCCGCTGAATCCATCGCTCTCCATTGTGGACAGAACTCTGTTTGGCAGAACGCCGGAGCCGACCTCGCCGTAGTTCTTTGCGGAGATGTATTGGTCGCGCTCAATATCTTTGCCTTGCCACGCTAATCGGTACCCGCGATTGCGTTCGCCTACTATCGACAGGATCTTCCCGTTGCCGCAATGGCTGAGTGCCCTACGAATCTTAGGAATAGCTTGATGTACGCTGTTGGGGCCGACAAACGTTCGTGAATTATTTCCCGCCCACGCCGTGTCAATTACTTGTTGAACCTGCAAGAATGCGGGGCTGGACTCATAGAGGGCCCGAAAAACCTTGAAATCCTGTAGATCAAGGTCTATGAGGTTGCCCCCGAAATAGAGACAGTTGTGCTTCAGATCGATTTGAAATCTGCCATCGTCCGAAAGGGTTGCGGAGTTGCCGGACATGATGATCGCACCCCGTGACGGATTTCAGCCACTTTTCAGCGATGGTTAAGTGTCGAAAATACAAAAGGACTTATTCTGTATCCGGAACAAGGAACAGACTGACCGTTCCTTGCATAAAGATTGTCCCGGAGCGGTGGTGACACACCGCCCCGGGTACCGCAATCAACCGCGGTAGGCATTCACCTGAACCAAGCAGACGAACGCCAAACGCGCCACCACTCTTGCTGCCGCAAAGTGCTGCCGTGCGGGATGTCTCCTATTCTCCACGACATAGCGGCGGTGTCAAGGCCGGGTCACTTATCTTATAGGTGAGGTCCGGTTGGCGCGGTTGAGCATCCATCCTGCCACTTGAGTCCAGGGAATCCTCCGCTAACGCATTTACGTGCGTAGATAGGACTGGAGGATGGACGTGATGCTCAAAGATTCCAAAAAAGTAGATTTCATCATCATTCACGACTACACCGAGATTCCGGGTGAATGCACTCCGGGTGAGGAAATTGTTGCTTTCATCCTGATCTATCGCGGGCGCAGGTACTGGATTCCGTGGTCGCCAAGACACTTGATTCTCGTGGACTATCTCGCACGCCATCGGTGGATTGCCCAGGATGCATGGCGAATCGCCGCCCAAATGCAATTGGACCCATTTGTGTTGCAGCACGGCTCGAATGCTCCGGGTTCCTGTGTGAGAACAGCCCGAACGAGCAGGACGGCTGTACGCAAGAAGGTCGAGCGGATTCGCGGTGTACTGCAGAAAGTGTTCGATGAAGAAGGGCTGGATCTCAAAGCCTCGGACATTATTCGTTCTGAAGAAACCAGCACGCGATCCGTACGCTATCGTTTCAACGCCAACGTGACTTGGGTTCACTGGCCTTTGCCGGAAGGCGAAGACCCGACTTCAGGTTTGTCGTTCCCGGAGGTTCCCGGAGCGATCTTGAACTCGGCGGATGTTATGTCGCTTCGTGTGGGAATGTGATTCGTTGCTGGATTATTGCACTGGGGAGGAGGCGTTAGGCGTGCGTGTACGGGACGAGACGGAAATTAGCGCCCGATCTGCGAGCCGTCTATTGAGCGGGGGACTGCCGACTGACGCTCGAATCGGCAGCGGAATTGCGCTTGCCCCTTCGGGCAAGGGCATTGCGAGAGACAATCCTCACCATTGGCAGACCCTCATTCTTCTTCTGCCACTCTTCCACAATCCCGATTCTCGTGGCTATCGAAGACCGATTCCGTCGTTTCTCTTGGGACGAACCATTGATGAGATACAACGGTTCTTCAGTGGGTACACCGTCACCCGCGCAACGGGATGGTATTGGAATGATAGCGACCGGACAGGGGTGCCCGACGAACTCGTCCGGTTCGAAATGGACGGAGTCTTCACCGGTGATGATCTCCGGTTGCTGAGCATATGGAAGGAAAGGTTGAGGCGGCGATTCAGACAAGACTATATCTACATGAGGCTTGCTTCTTCAGGCACGGCGCTTTGACGATTGGGCAAACGGCCAATCCATGCCACGTTTGTTCTTGACCTTGCAGCCATCAACTCAACTTCCCGCACCGCTCATTCTTCTTGTTGAAGAGCAATGCCAATGGGAACCTCAGGCCGAAAGAACCCCTTTCTTTCCGCCCAGCGACCCCAAAGCTGTCTCAACTGAGGGTTATCACAGAGAGAGATGGCTTCGTTAACTCCATCGAGGCTCTTCCTGCGACGAGCAGCATCTGCGGCCACAACCGCCATGAGACTGTTGAACGCCTTCGGTGCATTGTCGAGCCGGGCAACGTTCCGATATTCCTTCGGAGTGAGCTTGTTCTGCACCAAGACATCTACCCGCCGATTCATCTCAACCCATATTGGATCGGCCTCTTGCTTCGGCAATGCCAGTGAGTCTGTGGTCGCGGCCATCGGCACCTCGGCGGAAGATAAGACATCTTCCATGTCCTTTTCGTATAAATGGAGACTGTCCGCAAAATGTGTGTAGGTCCCCGGCTCGATACCTATCCAACCCGCGAGTACTTCTTGTAATGTCATAAATTGCACAAAATTATGAGGCAGACCTAAGAAGATGTCATTGCTGCGCATGATCTGCGACCACTCAAGTCTCCCGTTGCGTACCTTGAGCATTGAGCAGATGTTGCATGGGATATCCTCCGCGACCGGTGTGCCGCGATCCGATGGAAAGTCCATCGCCGCATCCCAAATCTGTAGCACGACCTGTCGCCCATCCGGGTTGGCCTTCAGAGCGTTGCTGGCACGCTCCAGCTGATCGAATCCCACGCTCCCTCGTAGTCTAAAGCCGTATGCGCCGTGATATTCCGTCCCGGTGCCGGCAAATTTCGGCAAGATAGGATTGAAGAAGTTGAGGTACGCGGAGTCCCGGCGACCGTTCAGTATACCGATCACTTCGACGATGGCAAATGCAACGCTCAGTGCCGGGCTCCGGGATACGACCCATCGTTGGCGGGAATCATGGACATGAATCGTTACATGGAGCAGTTCAGATGTGCCTCCCCCTCTCCCATTCTGTCGGAGCACCTGAGATCCGTCCTTGAGCGCGGCAACGGCAAGTAGCCATGCCCTATCGGCGGTCGGAGAGTCAAATAACGGCATGTGGTGCCTCCTTCTCACGCTCGATTAGTTCATTGAGGCCCCACTTGGGCGGATACCAATAGTCAATCTGCGAAGGCGTGCTTCTAAACACCTGTTTGATGCGAGTTCTGCCGGTGATTCCTACAATATTCGGGTGTGCGTGTCGGGCGTACTTGTCGACTTCGCAAAACAGGTTTTGACAGTCGACGAGTTGGAGAGGCCGACCCCATAGTGATTTGAATTCGATCCCCAGGCGCGCAAATTCGACCTGCTGCCTGTCGGCAACCATTTTGATGATGTCGGCTTCGTTCAGCCCGCCGAGGTCTTTGAAACACTTCCTTATTCCGTCTCGCGCGCCGGGACCGGGAACGACGAATTCCATTTCGCTGAAAGAAGTCAGTGCGCTGTAATTGAGGTCGGTGGCGTACTGATATGCCAAGAAATCGCCGATCATTGGATAGGAAAGCAATACCTCAAATACGTCGCGCATTCTCTTCATGTGCGTGATTCTTTCAGGAACACCGTCGGCCAGCATGTTGCGCAACAGCATGAGATGATTGCGATGCTTCTTGGGCTCACCATGCCTTCCCCCGGAGGGCATGATATACGCGGCGGAATAGATGGTCTGCTTGCGAGCCATCGCTGCGGTCAAGACGTTATCGAAGGAATTTAGGTCGAATGTTGCGGTCGTCAACGGTCCAAGTGTTCTTTCCAACAGTTGCCAGGTTTCAATCTTATTGAAGAGCTTGAACAAGATGGTTCTGAAGAACACCTCGTCGGGTTTTTGATCGCCACAGTAGATAACGTTCCGAATCAAGAACTGACTGACTCGATCTGATGCGCGGTAGGCGTTGGTGAATTTGAAGTGCAAAAGGATCGGGTCATCGGTCCACGGCGGCAATGCGTGATATACCCGCCTGAAGAACACATCCTGGCGCTTCGCTGCAAAGCGCCAGTAGGTATCGTAGACTTCCGAAGGAATCGCGGGGGACAGCTTCGTAAAGACCACGGGTGCCTGCCGAGGCGGCAACGCAGGGTCGGAATGAAGCGGGAGTGTTCCTTGCCGTGAAGCACGTGCAGCACCATGGTTGGGTGCCACGGATGCCCCGAGTTTCACCACGGACAAAATGTCGCAAAATGATTCATCAAGGGTTTGGGCAGTCGAAATGCGATGAATGGCATATCTTGCCTTTTCGGTCGCCTCGAGTTCCGCATATGCTTCTTCGAGTGAATTGTGGATTGCGGACGGGTGCTCAATCCGAGCGGGTGTTGATCGCACAAGGAGAAAAATAGCTGTTGGGCGGTGATGTGACCAATGGTGAAGCTCCAGATCGATCATGAGTTTGAGCGACTTTTGGTCTATGCCGCCAATCTTGCCGTACGCGACGGTAGACCACCAGAACCGGTCCATCACGACGATTTCGCCCGATTCAAGCGCTGGGATGATTGTCGTATGCAAAGCGTCGATATGCGCGGCAACATGGAGCAACTGTTTTGCTGCGGGAATGACTCCATGCAGTCCGTATCGTGCCGGAGAATGATGAACGTTGTACACGAGTTCCCCGAGCGACCCTTCGATGCGTCCTGGAGAACTGACGTATCGTGCAAGCTGCCCTTGCGACGTGAGCCATTCAACAAGGCGGAGGCTGAGCGTCGTCTTTCCGGTCCCATCGGGACCTTCGAAAATAAATAATTGGCCGGGCATTCTATCCTTCATTCGTCGCCATGATCGCTTCTGGCGCATCTTTGATAAACGCGAGCGCGCGGTGGGCGATGGCTCGTCCTTCCGTCGCGTGGATGTCGAACTTAGCGACCGAAGCCACGCAGGTTACGCGAGTAAGCTGCAATCCCCATTGGTGGGCGAAGAACCTCCCAAGTTCGCACAGGCCGAGGTAGTTTCCGTAGGCTCGCTCGAAGAGCGTTTGGGTGGCGTATAAGCCCGTCACGGATAGTCCGTCTTCGCCGATGGGGCTGATCGAGACCTGCTGGAGACAGGGAAAGCCGCGCTGGCGCTGGTTTGTATGATCACGTGTGGGGTCGATGATGGACAGCTGGTAGGCGCTCCGCCGGTGATTTCCAGTTGCCCGCGTCGCTAGGACATACGCAACCTGATTGACTGGTACGGGCGTGCCTTTCGGGTGAAATCGTATCATCCGCTCGAAGTAGATCCCGTTATGGTTGAGTGAGCACTTGCGAAGCCGTGGTAATACTCGTGCGTAGCGGTCAAAGAGCTCCTGGGGCGGGTTGTTGGGATTCCACAGCGAGGAGGGAAAGATCGTGCTCGCGACCGTGCGGATTGACTGCATTCCGTGGGCACTGAGTTCGGTATCCAACAGCGCGCGTACGCGCTGGTCCTCGCGGACGACATTTGCATCGAATCCCGTTACGGAGACGATCAATGGAACGATCTCGTGCTTTGGCGCCTCGGCGATCTCGCTGAACGCCAATGCCCAAGCGATCGATACGTTCTCACTCGCAATGACCACTGGTCCTCTAGTCATATTCGACCTCCTCAAGGTGACGGAATATGCTGCGGCCTTCGTAATGCTTCCGTGAAACTCTTACAAATGCAGCCCAACCGCTCGAAGACTCGAAGCGGCCGATCCCGGGTGTGACCGCCTGATAGAGGACCCCGTGCTTTAGGACTGAGCGGTTCTCACAGAACGGTCCTTCAGCCAAGGTGTTTGGAGGAAGTATGAGGAAGTCTCCCACCGCCGCATCCACGGGCTTTCCTGTCCAGTGCTCATCGACAATGATGAGTTCTTCGGAAGTAGATTGGCCGAGAACGGATTCGCGGATCGCCTTCGGGGTGAATCGGTCCATACTATCGAACCGATCTTTGGTGATAGCGCGAAGTGCGTAATGAAGGTGACCGGTAAGCGTCGCGTACCCCACGCCGAGCCAGCACGCGACGCGATAGAACTCGACAGAACTAGCAGTAATGGGGTTCAGCTTTCTTGCAGAAAACGCGTGGTCAACTGCGGATTTCGGCATGAGCAACATCCCGGCGAACATATCGGCACGGACTTCGTCGTCTTGCCGGTCCCTGCCGGAATTAGGATCGAACAGTTCGTCAACCCGTGTACCGTCTCCGAATGCGTGGTGTCCAAGTTCATGAGCGCACGAGAACCGTTGCCGTCCGGCCGGTCGCTCCGACGCGATCAAGATGGCGGGCGCGTCCTGCCGCAGATACATACCCTCCATGCTCGATATTTTGGTGAAGCGTACCTCGACGCCGAGCTGTTGCGCTAAGTCAAAAACGTCGATTGCATCCCACGGCTTGGCGTGCATCTCCGCTCGAATCCGGAGAGCGCGCATCGCCGCCAATTTTGCCAAGGCCTGCCGGTTATTCATTCACCCTCCGGCTTGCTCCGCAACGACGTCAGTAGGTCCATCAACAAATCAACGTCACCCGGTTTCAGCTTCGACAATTCGCGCGCAGCCAGCTCCAGTCTGTCGGCGGCAGGGTCGCGCGGTTCGCCTGTAAGCCAACCCACGGTAACGGAATAGATATTGGCGAACTTCGTCAATTCTTCGGCGGCTACACTCCGGCGTCCTGCTTCGATCTCGGAAACCGACGGACGATGCATCTCGACGAGCTTGGCAACCTGGCCTTGACTCAATCCGGCCCTTTCCCGAGCAAGGCGAAGTCGCGACGCAATCGCATTTCGCTGTTCGATGGTCATACGACCTCCTGCTTTACCGTGGCATTCGCTGCGAGGCGATCTGCAATTTCGCCGATAGTGAGATCGCCGTTGTCGGCAGGGGTGAAAGGGTTGAAGTCTGATCCAAAAGATAAATTCTCCAGCAGCAGCGCAGTGACCTCTTCGCCATTCAGACTGTCAAAACCATCGACATCAATGAATGGACGTGAGCATTCGCTGAGCAAATCGACCGTCCTGCCGCTCTGTTCCTGAATCTGAGCAATTGCGTGGCAGACCATGTGGAGCGCTTCGTCTCGGCTCATAAGTAGTCCTCCTTACGGGACGTAAGAAAATCTTACCACAAGGACACTTTGAATGGTGAACATTCGTGCCATGCAAGAGAACAATCCTTGCGATACCCGCAACAAACACATCGGTATTTGCATGTGGAAATCCCGTTGAAACACCCGCTGGATTTGCAAGGAGGCGCCGACCGTCTCAAAATCGACTACAGGCGTGTAGACGAAAAAAGCAGATGCGCTAGGCGAAATCGCCACATCTGCTTGATTCTTAATGAATTGTATTGGTCGGGGCGGTCAGATTCGAACTGACGACCCTCTGCTCCCAAAGCAGATGCGCTACCAGGCTGCGCTACGCCCCGACTCCCTCAATCTTACCTCACGCATCCCTATGCCCCGTCTCCGGTCGCGTGCTTAGGAGACGCCATCACGTTCGCCCTGCGCCGCCGCGGCAAGGCCATGCTGGAGCGGCCCTGCGGTAGCGTCCAGCGGAGCACGGAAGCCCAGGCTCGTCGGTCAGTATCCATATCCATCGCGGTTGCATGAAAGTAACTTACCATTGACATAATGTACGTCATGACATACATTATGTTCGCTGTAGATTACTTCACGGATTCTGCAGCGAACGGAGGCAGTATGAAAGACAGCATTCCTCTAGCACCGCTGCAGAAGTTAGCCTGGTTCAATTTGATTGCGTTTGCAGCCGCCGCGGCCCTATACGTTGTGGCCGTTCCGTTGCTCGCGTGGCATTTTCACCGGACATTGGCCGACGCATCCGTGCCAGCGCTGGGCGTGTTCGGACTGTGCGGCATCTGGGGGTTTGGCTCCTACTTCCTCCACGATCGCCGACGGCGCGCCAGAGTGAAGCTGGACGAGCGGGAAAACTCCATCTACCAGCGTGCCGCCATGATCGGGATGTTCATGTTTTGGGAGGTATTCGTATTCCTGTGCATGGGCGTTTGGGCGCTCTTGACCTACGTGCATCACCGGACCACCGTTCCCGTCAGCTTCTTGCCCCTACTGGTCTTTACCGGCCTTATTGTCTACACCGTAACCCAGTCGATTGCGATCCTCGTGCAGTACAAGCGGAGCGGCAGCGATGACGCCCTCTGAAAGTGCACAGCTAAAGAATAGAATCCGCAAACTGCGCTTCGAGCATGGCGAGATCACGCAGCAGGAACTAGCGGATCGCGTGGGAGTGTCACGCCAGACGATCATCGCCCTGGAGGCGGGAAAGTATGCTCCATCGTTGCTACTCGCATTTCGACTGGCCGCAGCCTTCGGTGTGAAGACGGAGGACGTATTCCAATGGGAAGACGTATAGCGGTTAGTTAAGGTGTTGAAAGTGCCGCTAGGGCGTGCAGCATTTGCACCGTCAGCCAGCCGAACAGCAGCATCGGTAGCACCAGCAGCGCCACGAAGATCGAGCAGAGCACGGCGAAGAAGATCCAACTCCTGCGCTTGACTCCCTGCGGATCGGCAAGGCTGCTGGTCAGCAGCGCGTAGTTCCGCCGGTTCGCCTTCCAGCCGATGTCGAACAGGTTGCCGAGTACGGGGACGGTGCCGAGCAGCACCTCGATGCCCCAGTTGGCGAGCATCCGCGCCAGGGTGACATACGAAACTCCGCGCATCCACGCCGCGACGATGATGATGCAGGAGGCGATGCCGCCGATGGCGTCGCCCACGCCGGGAATGAAGCCGACAATGCCGTCGAGTCCGAAGCGGATGCTGGTGCCGGGAATGCGGAACCAGTCGTCCAGCAGGTGCGACAGCAGATCGAGGTTCTCGTCGTCGAATGCTTTGCCGCCGCGGCGCGTGCGTGGCGACAGGATCTCCGGCTTGCGGGTCACCTGCATCGCAGTCTCCTTGTGGCCCGCCGCACGCCGTTCGTCAGAGTTGGCCCGCTGCATCCGGCGGGCAGCCGTCGAGCCAGCGCCGCCCAATGCTATAATTCCTAGTATACGGCGGCTATAGTTCAGTGGCAGAACGCCGCTCTGTGGCAGCGGATGTCCTGGGTTCGAAACCCAGTAGCCGCCCCAATCCTTTCTCGATCGCAAGCTCGATGCCGTACGAGCTCTGATTCTGAGTCCACCTTGCCCCGCTCTCCCAAGACCGCGCAGCCGCCGCTCGCAGCCGTCGCCTCTGAGTCGGATGCGGCGAACGCCAATCCAGTCATCGCGCCCATGCCCCAACGCATCCATGCTGGAACCTCCGGCTGGGCTTATCCGTTGTGGAAGCCTGTTTTCTATCCCGCGAAACTGCCGGCGAAGCGTTTCCTGGAGCATTGCTCCTCGCAACTGAACTCGGTCGAGGTCAACTACACCTTTCGCGCGTTCCCGTCCGCAGCGGCGCTGTCCGGATGGCTTGCCGCCACTCCTGCGAGCTTCCGATTCAGCTTCAAGGCGCCGCAGCGCATCACTCACTTCAGCCGGTTGCGCGAATGCCATGAGGCTGTCGGCAGGTTCGTCGACGTGCTCGAACCGATGCGCGCTGCTGGAAAGCTCGGGCCACTTTTGTTCCAACTCCCGCCAAACTTCAAGGCCGATCCGGTTCTGCTCGCGGACTTCCTCTCCGCGCCTGCACTGGGCGGCCCCGTAGCGCCGATGGTCGCATTCGAATTTCGCCACGAGTCCTGGTTCACCGAAGAGACCTACGCAGTCCTGCGCCTGCACAACGCTGCTGTGTGTATCGCCGAAAGCGACGATCTGCGCACTCCCGAGGTCCAATGCGCTCGCACCCACGCCTGCTACCGTCTGCGTCGGACGAGCGGATACAGCGAACCGGAGATAGCCGCATTCGCAGAGAAATTCACTAGACTCGCTGCTGACCGGGACGTCTTCGTCTACTTCAAGCACGAAGATGAGCCCACCGGCGCGCTCAACGCAGTGGCTTTTCTAAAGGCCTGCGCGGACAGGGCAGGGAAGCGATGAGCGACGTGAAGGCGATCGACCTGCCGAGCAGCGCAGGCGATTCAGTTACCGCGATTGGAGCGGCTCCGTTTGAAGCGCGGGCCTTCGTGCCACGACGCCTCTTGCGCAACGGTCACATGCAGACCATCTTCGGCAACTTCCTGCCGCGTGCAGACAATCTGCCTGCGCCGGTGCCTGTGCTTGTCGAAGTCTCTCCCGCGAGCGACACTCAGATCGCGACGCAAGTCCTGTGCCAGTGCCACTGGCAGCCGGCGGAGGTGCGCGCCCAGCGGCCAACGGCGATCGTGGTGCATGGCCTGGAAGGCTCGGCGGACTCGCAATACATGGTTGGCAACGCGAACAAGCTCTGGCGTGCGGGCGCCAACATCATTCGCATGAACATGCGCAACTGTGGCGGCCGCAACTATGAGATGGCGCGACTTTCGCCTACGCTCTATCACTCCGGCCTCTCCGGCGATGTGGGCGCCGTCATGCGCTACTTTCTCGAGCGTGAACGTCTCGAAAGCATCGCGCTGATCGGCTATTCGATGGGCGGGAACCTCGTGCTCAAACTCGCGGGTGACCTCGGCGAGAACGCTCCGCCCGAACTTCATTCAGTCGTCGGCGTTTCGCCTGCCATGGATCTGGACGCGTCGGCTACTGCGTTGCATCGGCCCGAGAACCGTCTTTACGAGCGGCGCTTTTTGCGCAACCTGCTCAAGCGGTTCCGGCACAAAGTACGACTTTTTCCGCGGGCGTTCGATCCGAACCGTGCAGTCGGCATCCGCTCTCTACGCGAGTTCGACGACCGCATCACGGCGCTCTACTCGGGCTTCCTTTCCGCGGAAGATTATTACTTCCGGGTTGCAGCCGCGCGGGTAGTGAGCCGCATCGCCGTGCCCACGCTGATCGTGCATTCGCATGACGACCCGTTCGTTCACCTGACGCCGGAGACGGTCGCGGCGATCAACGCGAATCCTCACATTACCTTTCTGCAAACCGAGCACGGCGGCCACTGCGCCTTCCTCGCCAAGCCCGACCTGGCCAGCGGCGACGATGGCTACTGGGCCGAGACCACGCTCCTCCGGTTCGTCCTCGCGCATGCCTGAAGCACACACGCGCCGCACTGCCAAGAGTGCGTCACTGCATGGTTATTTTTATTGACCTGCGAATCAGGCGAGCCTAGCATGGGTGCGAATTCAAACCAAATCAATGGGATGGGCACGCCATTCCGTGCGTCCCCCACAAGGAAGAGACTCGACGATGGACACAGTAGAAATTATTAGAATTGTTGCCGGGCTGGTTTTCATATTGGTGATTCTGCCTGTGATAATCCTGCCCTATTGGAAGATCTTCCAGAAGGCAGGCTTCACACCTGCGCTCAGCATTCTGATGTTGGTCCCTCTCGTTAACCTGATCCTGCTCTACTACGTCGCCTTCTCCGACTGGAAGCCGGCCTCGGGCAACATTACCCCCATCTAAGGGGAGACTTCGCCTGGCAGCTATGATGGGGTAATGCTTGCTGAGTGGTCCGCTGAATGTTCTGCCGAGGACCCGGTCCTCGTCGTTCCATGGAAAGACCCCGACGGCAAGACTGCCTTTGTCGATCTCCGCGCCAACCCATACGACTTCGACGCTATTCCAGAGGCGGAGCATCATCCACCGCTGATGCAGGCGCTGCGTGCGCTCAATGCGGCGCGCTCGCCCGTCTTCACCGCCAAGTGTGACGCGTGGGCGCTCGAGGGCGACGAACTGAAGCATTTACAACTGAATCTCGACGTGGATATGTCCGACCCACACGCCAGCCTGTCGTTCGGATTCGCCAGCTACATCGACCTCGTCTCGCGCGAGCGCTCGCTGTTCACTTCGTTTCCCCAGCATGAGCAGATGCTGCGCCGGCTCGCCCGCCTGGCGGCTCCGCTTGACCATCCCGCCGCCGCGCTCGACTGCGTGCTGCGGCCTGCGCTCATCGACCTGGAAGGCCCACAACAGGGCTACGCATTCAGCCTGTACGTCAAGACGCTTGGAGCTGATCAGCAGAGTGCATGGCAGGAGTGGGCCGCCGCTCTCGATGCTGTCGTTGCGCTTGTCCGCGGCAAGGACTTCTCGCGATAGCGAAAACCCGAACGCCGCAGCAGTCGAGACGCTGAACTAAGCGATAGCCCTTGCAGGCTCGGCGTTGCGTTGAATGGAAATCAGCCGTGCTGCCTCGCGCACCATTCCGGCCGGCACTGCCTTGCCGAAGTAGAAGCCTTGCGCTTCGTCGCATCTGCGCCGCAGCAGGAAGTTCAACTGGCCGTTCGTTTCCACGCCCTCGGCAACCACCTTCAGATTCAGCCCATGCGCCATCGAGATGATCGCCCGCACGATGGCCGCCGCGTTGGGATCGTCGACCGACCGATTCACGAAGCTGCGGTCGATCTTCAACCGATCCACCTCGTACTGCAGCAGGTAGGAGAAGCTGGAGAAGCCCGTTCCAAAGTCGTCGATCGCGATCTTCACGCCTAGCCTGCGCAACTGCATCAGCGTTTCATTGGTCGTTGCCGAGTTGGACATCAGCGTCTGCTCGGTGATCTCGATCTCCAGGCTTCGCGCTGGCAATCCAGACTCTCGCAACGCCATGCCGACCTGCGTGGTCAGGTTTTTCTGCCTGAACTGTCGCGGCGATAAGTTGACCGCGATGACCAACTCGCGTCCCAGGGCATCCTGCAACTCTTTCCCCTCGTGGCATGCCGTCCGGATCGCCCACTCGCCGATGGGCACGATCAGGCCGGTTGCTTCGGCCAGCGGAATAAACTGCGACGGCGGGATCAATCCTCGCCGCGGGTGGTTCCACCGCAGCAGAGCCTCCACACCAATAACGTCGCCGGTGACACACGACACCTGGGGCTGGTAGTTCAGCGAAAGTTCGCCGTTGATCAGCGCGTGGCGCAGGTCGTGTTCAAACTCCAACTTGTCCGCCGTCGCCACGACCATGCCTTGATTGAAGACGTGGAACGCATTGCGGCCGCTTTCCTTGGCTTCGTACAGCGCCGCGTCGGCGTTCTTCAGCAGGCTGTCGGCGTCGTGCGCACAGTCCGGAAAGATGCAGAGCCCAACGCTCACCGTGACGTTGACCTCGCGGTTGCCCACCATGGTCGGCGTCGAAACTTTCTGGATGATCGCCTCAGCGCACCGCTCCGCGTCTCTCTCGTCGCGGAACTCCGGCATCACGATCACAAATTCGTCTCCACCCATGCGCGCCACGGTGTCGGTCTGTCGCACCGCCGAGCACAGCTTCTTCGCGATGGCGTCGAGCAGGCTGTCGCCCGCCGAGTGGCCAAGCGAATCGTTGATGCGCTTGAAGTAGTCGACGTCCACCATCAACACGGCGACTTTGTGCCGGTTGCGCTTCGCCCGCTGGATTGCCTGCCGCATGCGGTCGTCCAGCAGCACCCGGTTCGGCAGTCCGGTCAACTGGTCGTGGTGCGCCAGGTGGTTCACGTATTCCGTCAGCTTCTTCCGCTCGGTGATGTCGAATGCAATCCCGAGATAGCCGGCGATCTTCTCGCCCTGGGTCTTCAGTGTGGTTATCGCCAGATTCACCCATATGCGCGATCCGTCCTTGCGCACATAGGTCCATTCGTGCTCGTCCGTCTGCCCATGTCTCGGCCTTGCGATCAGGGAGCCGAATCCGGCCTGCACGGGCTCGTTCAAGTCCTTGCTCAACTGCACAGCGCGCGCGCTCATCTCCGCCGGATCATGCAGCATCACCACGGAGTGCTGTCCGATCAATTCATGCTTGCGGTAGAACGTCAGGCTTTCCGCCGCTGGGTTCATCGCCGTCACCGTCCCGGCCGGATCGGTTGCGATGATGCTGAACGGAGCATTCTCAATCATCGACTGGGTAAACTCGTTCAGGTCTGCGATCTGATGCTGCCGCGCTCGCTCCTCGGTTACATCGCGGTTGGTCACCGCCACCCCGTCGCCCAGCTTCACCACCTGCATCACAATCCAGTAGGACTCAATCCCCTCGCGCACCACGTGATGATCGTCGGTGAAGGGAATACCCGTGAGGACAACCTGTTTGAATTGTTGGAGAATGTTGGTCGAAACCAGGTAGGGAAGCACTTCGCTCAGATTCTGGCCCACCAGCTCCGCGCGCGGCCTGCCAAGCCTTTGCTCTCCGTTCGCATTGATGTAGGCGATGCGGAAATCCACAATATCCTTCGCCTCGTCGCGCACGCTCTCCATGATGTAGAACGCATCCAGGCTGCTCTCGGCGGCCACTACGAACTTCTCATGGTCCTTGTTGGCCGAGGTGACCGTCGCGATCAACGCCCGGGCATACGGAAACAACACCGCAACGCCCATGGCAACCACCACCAAAGCGGCCGCGCGAACCGTTAGTAATTCCCGACCGCGCCCTGAAAGCGGACTCCACAACGTTGCATATCCCACTGCACGCAGCAGGCCGAAACACACAAGAAACACGCCGAGAATATAAGTTGTCAGAGAGAAGGGCACGCGATCGCGCAGGCGGTAAGCCAGTCGGCCAATCAAAATGCAGATGGTCAGGCACGTGAACCAGGCCAGCCCGTCGGAGATCAACGAAAACACAAGTTCGCGGTGCCCCATCTGCGTCCCGAGTCCCGGCCCCTTGCCCGCGAAATACCTCAATACTGCCGCGGGGCCAGGCCCCGTCAGAATCAGCAGCGCCGTCGTCGCAAACAGCGCAAACGACAGGATCAACCTTGTTCGCGAGGACATCGATAGCCTGCTGGTTACCAATCGAACTCCAGATGTCGCCGGTTCCCACATTAGCTCAGGATCAAAAGCCGTAGCATTCCCTGGGGGCATTCCAAACATACTGGTTTTTCTCCTGCCCTGAACAGGTTTTCTTTGAAAAATTGCAACTTTAGTTAACTCTTGCCTTGATCCAAACCCGTAAACTACGCAAAATACGGCGGATATTGCAATCGAGCGGCGCTGCAATCCTGCGACAGGCTCCCAGTGCGCAACCTGCTTTAATAGCTGCCGGCGAAGATGGCTTTCAACTTGGCCCTCAAGCCCTGCTCCTCGCTGGCGCGGCGTACCTGGGTCCTATGGGTGTAGAGCAGCATCCCGATTGCGACAGAAAATTCCGGCCGCGCAAGTTCCGGCGGCATCCGCGACAACGGCACCGGCAGCCCCACCCGCGTAGGCACGCGCAACAGGCTCTCCGCACTGTCCAGCAGCCCGGCCAGCAGCGCTCCGCCTCCGGTGAGGACGCAACCCGCGCCCAGCGCTTCCAGCACACCGCCCTGGCGAAGATTGTCGCGCAGCATAGTGAACAGCTCCCGCGCCCGCGGCTCCAGGATCTCGGCCAAAAAGCGCTGCCGCACCAACCGCATCGTTTGTTCTCCAGCGCTCAACGACCCGGCCGCGAGGTTCCCGCCCACCTCGATCTCGTTCCCTTGCGGCACCGCTGTCACCACGCAGTTGCCATACACCCGCTTCAGCTCTTCCGCTTCGTCGACCGAGACATGCAGGCCTACGGCAAGGTCGTTGGTAAAGTGGTCGCCGCCGATTGGTAGCACCGCCGTATGCGCGATCGAGCCCTCGAAGAACACCGCCAGCTCAGTCGTGCTCGACCCAATGTCCGCCACGCACACGCCTAGTTCGCGCTCGTCCGCCGAGAGCACAGCCTCCGCCGCCGCGATTCCCTCGTAAATTGTGTCTCCAACCTCAAGCCCTGCGCGGTTGGCGCACGTCACCACGCTCTGCGCCACGCCGCCCGAGCAAGTCGACAGGTGCAGGTTCACCTCAAGCTTGTTCCCCACCATGCCGATCGGGTCGTGAATCCCTGCCTGGTCGTCCAGGATGAACTCCTGCGGCAGCAGGTGCAGCACCTCGCGATCCGGCGGCAGCGCCACCGAGCGCGCCCGATCCACCGCCGCGCGCACTTCCTCGCGTGTGATCTCGCGCATGCGGCTGCCCATCGAGATTCCGCCGCGGCTATTCACTCCGCGCACGTGCGTCCCACCGATGCCCACCACTGCCGTCTCGATCCCGGCGCGCGCCACGCGCTCCGCCGTCAGCGCAGCCCGGTTGATCGCCTCTGCCGCCGGCCCAAGTTCGGCGATCAGCCCTTTGCGCATTCCGCGTGACGCCTCGATGCCGTGGCCGCGATAGCGCAGCACGCCATCCTGCAACTCCGCCACCAGCACGCAGATCTTGCTGCTGCCCGCGTCCAGCACGGTGATCAGATTGTCCTGCTTTGCGTTCATCGCGGCGCCCCTTGCGCGGCAGCGCCCGGCGCGGAACCCTGGCCAGTCGTCTTCGTGTGCGCGCTGCGAGTCGGCTTGCCCTTCAGTTTCACAGCGGGCTTCTTCGCCTTCGCGGAGGCAACGTGACCAGCAGGAGCGGCAGCGGTCTTCGGCGCCTCTGGCTTCGGCTTCACCACGCCAGCGGAGTCGCCGGATGTGCTTGCCGAAGCCGCGTCGCTCGCAGCCGCGGCCGTGCTGGTCGGAACAGCCGCCGAGCCTGGCTGCATCTCCAGTACGACCTGCTGCTCATAGCGCATGTCGACCGACGCCAGTCTTGGATACTGCGTGCGCCACTCCGCCAGGTGCTCCTGATACTGGTGATACCGCTCCAAGAATTTCTCCTCGCCGAAGTGTACTAGGATGTCCGCGCCTGCGGACCCTGCATCCGGAATGATTGCCTTCACGTCCTCGGGGTTCGACAAATCCACCTCGCTCAGCCGGTGCGAGACGCCTTCTCCGGTTGCGTCGAGTGCCGCCATAAAGCCCATGTAAATTCTCATCCGCGCCGCTCGCGTCGACAGCGGGTCTGCTGCCGAAATCCCCGTCAGCACGGGAAAAGAGTACTGCGGAGCATTGCGCGAAACTGTGGGCGCGCGCTGCTGGCCGGTCGTCTCGTCTACCTCCGGCCCGGGCAGATCGAACAGCACGCCGTTCGCGTCCACCAGCCCGATCTGCGTGCCCTGGCGAACGAATGCCACCGGAGTCCGCTCCACGATCGCCACCCGCACCCGGTTCGGCAGCAGCCGCATCACCGTCGCGTGCGCCACCCACGGCAGGCTCTCCAATTGGGCGCGCCGTTCGTCCAGCGGGATGTTGAAGATATTGCGGTCCACATCCTCGCCGAAGACGCTCAGCAGTTGCGGGCGCGTCAGATGACTATTTCCCGCGATCTGGATCGCCGCCGAAGTGGGCACGATGAAATGCTCATCGTGCAGCACATAGCTCTGCACCCACAGCGCCGCCGCAATCCCCGCTCCGGCCACCAACAGAAACCCGATGCCCGCTGCGATTCGTCCCCACAGTGTCTTCGGCAACAGCCCGCCACGGAAGCTCAGGCGAACTGCCGGCCGGCGTCCGCGCGGCGCGAATTCAGGATCGGAGTCGTAGCCGTCGGAATAATCGTCCGCATAAGAAGAGTCCCGGCGCAGAGGCATCTCGGTCACCGCCGCTCCCCGCTTTCCTCCGGCGAGTCTAGGTCCCGATGAGGCACGAATCGACTCCGGCGCATCCAGCACCGCCGAGCCACGCTTCGAAAAAAGATTGCCTGATCGCAAGGCCTTGAGCAAGGGTCGCGAGGAATCGCCACGCTCATCATATCGTAAGGGCCCAATTCCGTACCTACCTAAGTTGGGGACGTACCCACTCAGCAACTCACACCAAGAATAATTGCCAGGCTAGTTTTCCGGGGGCCGCTCGACGTGCCTATCTGCCGTGCCCGCCAGCGCTTCCAGCAGCATTGCCCCAGCCTGCGAAACGCTGCCCGCCCCCAACGTCAGAATCACATCGCCGTCCTTCGCAATCCGCGCCAGCGCCTTTACCCCGGCCGCCATCGACTCCGCATACTCCACCCCGCCGCCCACCGTCCCCGTCCGTCGAATCGCCTCGACCAGACCCGCCGCATCGACACCCGCAATCGGCTCCTCGCTCGCCGCGTAGATATCCAGCACCTGCACCGTGTCCGCATCCGCGAATGCCCGCGCAAACTCCGGCTGCAGATCACGCGTCCGCGAATACCTGTGCGGCTGAAACAGCACATGCACCCTCCCGTACCCAGCATCCCGAGCCGCCCGCAGCGTCGCAAGAATCTCCGTCGGATGGTGCCCGTAGTCGTCGACCACAGTCACGCCGCGCACCGTCCCCTTCACCTGGAATCGCCGGTCGACGCCGCGGAAACTCGCCAGCCCGGCGGCGATTCCATCCGGCGCAACTCCAAGCTGCACGCCAATCGCAACTGCTGCCGTCGCGTTCAGCACATTGTGGCGCCCCGGAACATGCAGCGTGAACGGCCCCAGCACCAGCCCGCGATAATTAACCTCGAACTGCCAGTGCCCCCAATCGTTGGGTGCCCCAGGTCTCGATTTTGAGACCTGGGTTCCCGCCGGCTTCTCCAAAAGCTGCAGCCGAAAGTCCGCATCCGCCGATTCGCCATACGTGTACACTCGCCTGCTGACCCGATCCAGCACGCCGCGCAGCAGCGCATTGTCCACGCACGCCGTCGTCGCCCCATAGAAGGGCACGCGATCCATGAACTCGACGAAGGCTCCCTCCACATCCGCAATATCGCGATAGCAATCCATATGCTCGCGGTCGAGATTCGTCACCACCGCCAGCACTGGCGACAGCTTCAGAAACGAGCGGTCGCTCTCATCCGCCTCCGCAACCAGGTACTGCGACGAGCCAAGCCGCGCATTCGATCCCAGCGCATCCACACGCCCGCCCACCACTACTGTCGGGTCGAGATTCCCCTCGCCACCGCCCGCGCCCAAAACTGCCGCAATCATTGACGTCGTCGTCGTCTTGCCATGCATGCCGGCCACGGCGATCCCGTATTTCAGCCGCATCAACTCCGCCAGCATCTCCGCGCGCTGGATCACCGGGATTTTCCTCGCCCGCGCTTCCATCACTTCAGGGTTTGTGGCAGAGACAGCCGAACTCGTCACGACCACATCGCTGGCCGCCGCGTTCCCGGCCGCGTGCCCCTCGTAGATCACCGCGCCCATGCTCGCCAGCCGGTCCGTCACCGCCGACCGCCGCAAGTCCGACCCAGACACCGCATACCCCATCGTCAGCAGGATCTCCGCGATCCCGCTCATGCCAATCCCGCCAATGCCGATGAAGTGGATACGGTGCGACGGAGCAAATAGAAAATGACCAGGCAAAAACATGTGAAGCGCTCTCTCTTTACGGTGTTATCTGCTGCGTTGGCGTCGGTCTTCCCGCGCGCCCGAACTTCACTCTACCAGTCTTCGCCCGGGCTCCCGGTCACAGACCTCCCGACGCCAGATGTCCAGATGACTGGCCACGGTCCCCGAAGGGCGAAGATCATCCCATTCCCAGGCCCCTTGGAATCCTTCTGCTCCACAGCGAGACGCCACCACCCTCATCCGTTCGTTCTACCCCGCAAACCGCTCCCCACCCCCAAGGTTCCCAACTTCGCGACGGCTCTATCACCGCAAGTTGGACTCCGGTGAAGCCGGAACGCCTGTACCCCGTCCATTTCGGCGCAACTGCCTGAATGGACGGGGTATCGCGCGCATTTTGTGTGCCAGATTCGCTATCTCCCATTGCGCGAGTGACATAGAAATGTGGGTCGTGATTTGGCTCTAATTCTGCAGTCCCGTCCTGCAAAATTACTGTGCTTACAGAGCCCTCGCAACCCGCAACCATTTGGCGTATCTTGTGTCTAATTCACCAGGAGTTCATGGGAGCCGTCCGGACAAGACCTGCACGACCGGAGGCTTTCAATGGATCTGGGTCTTTGCAATCCGCGCAACCCGCTGTTTCAAAGCGTGACCGGGCAAGCGAAGGATCGGCAGGACAAGGATAAGTATGAAGATCACGAGAGTTCTCACAAGCACGATCATTGCGATAGCCATCGCTGGAGGCCTCCTGATGGCCCCTGCTGCGGCGAACGCACGGGTGTTTGTCTCGGTCGGCATCGCTCCCCCGCTGATCCCGGTCTATGAACAACCCATGGCCCCCGGCTACGGGTACATCTGGACCCCCGGCTACTGGGCCTACGGCGATGACGGCTACTACTGGGTCGATGGCGCCTGGGTCTATCCACCGTATGTAGGCGCACTCTGGACTCCCGGCTACTGGGGTTGGGGCGAGGACGCCTACTTTTGGAATCCCGGCTGCTGGGGCCTCTCGGTCGGCTACTACGGCGGCATCAACTACGGCTTCGGCTACTTCGGGACCGGCTTCTACGGTGGATATTGGAACCGCGGCCACCTCTTCTATAACGGCGCCTACAACCACCTCGGCTTCCACGACCACGATGGCTTTATCTACAACCACCCAGTCCGTGGATTCGATGGTCGTCCCGGTGGAGCAGCATTCGCCCGCAACGGCGGCGGCGGCTTCAATCGCGACCGCGCGGTAGGCCCGAGCCGTGGCTCCCCGATCAACGGCAACAACTTCGCCAGCCGCGCCGGCAACCCAATGGCGAACAACCGCGGCAGCTTTGGCGGCAACACAGCCCGTCCCACTTACAACGGCGGAGCAGCCCGCACCTTCACTGGCGGCAATGCCTCTCCGCAGTTCCGCGGAAATTACGCAGCCCCTCAGGCGCGCTCCTTCAACGGCGGCAACGCCCAAGTGCAGCCCCGCGCGAACTTCGCAGCGCCGCAAGCCCGCAGCTTCGCAGCACCGGCAGCCCCGCAAGCCCGCAGCTTCTCCGGCGGTGGAGGACAGCCTCAGGCGCGCTCCTTCTCCGGTGGCGGACAGCCTCAGGCGCGCTCCTTCTCCGGTGGCGGCGGTAGCTTTGGTGGCGGCGCCCGCGCTGGTGGATCCAGTGGCGGCGGTGGACACGGCGGCGGTGGTGGTCACCGGTAAAGCCTCACCAACAAAACACATCAGGGGCTGAGGAGAAATCCTCAGCCCTTCTTCTTTCTGCCCCTTCTGTTTCTCAAGGAACAACCAACAACTAAGCCCTCGCCAACCCCGTCACCATCGCCGCGATCCGCTCCAGCGCTCCAGGCCGCGCAAGCGACTTCGCCCGCACCGCCATCGCCGCCCGCCGCTCCGGATCAAGCAGCAACGCGCGCAATCCCTCCAGCAGGGTCGCCGGGGTGACATCGCGCTGCAGCAGCATCACCGCCGCACTGGCCTGCTCCAGCACCTCCGCATTTTTCCGCTGATGATCGTCCGCCGCGGCCGCAAAGGGCACCAGCAGGGAAGGCTTGCCCGCCGCGCACAACTCCGCCACCGTGCTGCCCGACCGCGCCAGCACGAGGTCCGCCGCTCCATACTGCGCCGGCATGTCCGCCAGAAACGCCTCCACCGACCACCGCGCCGGATCGGCCCCGCTAGCCGCATACGCCGCTCGCGTCACCTCCAGATTCCGCGCGCCTGCCTGGTGCACGATCGTCAACCCAGGCACCGCATCCAGCAACTCCGCCGCAATCTTCGGCATCGTCTGGTTGAAGACCAGCGCCCCATTGCTTCCCGCCGTCACCAGTAATCGCGGTGCCGCGCCCACCGGCCTCGCCGCCAGCGCAAATATCTCCGTCCTGACTGGAACCCCCGTCACCTCGGCGTTGCGGAAGTACTTCGCCGTTGGCTCGAAGTTCACGGCCGCCGCGCTCACCCATCGTCCCAGCCAGCGATTTGTCATTCCCGGAACCGCATTCGGTTCGTACGCAAGCGTCGGCACGCGCCGCAGAATCGCCGCCAGCATCCCCGGTCCGCTCGCATAACCACCCACTCCCACTACGACCTGTGGCCGAAACTCGCGCAGCAGCCGCACGCATTCCACCACACCCAGCGGCAAATCGACTGCCGTGCGCAAGCGCGTCGCCAGGCTCACATTCTTCAACTGCCCCGACCGCACCAACTCCAGCCCGAATCCCGCCTCCGGCACCAGCCGCGTCTCCAGCCCGCGCGCGGTTCCCACAAACCGCACGTCCGCCCCATGAGCATCGCGCAACTCCCGCGCAATCGCCAGCGCCGGAATCACATGCCCGCCAGTCCCTCCACCCGCAATCAGAACCTTCAAAGGCTAGCTCCTAGCCTTTAGCTTTTAGCTTTTAGCTAACGGCTAAAAGCTAACAGCTAACAGCTGTCTTTCAATCAATCTCACGCGTAATATTCAGCAGCACACCCATCCCCGCCAGCGTAAAGAAAAGCGAAGTCCCGCCAAACGAGATAAACGGCAGCGTGATCCCCTTGGTCGGCACCAACGCAACCGCCACGCTCATATTGAAGAACGCCTGGATCAGCACCGCGCTCGTCAGCCCGAACGCCAGGAACCGCGCAAACGGGTCCGTCGACAGGAACGCAGCTCGCAGCCCGCGGTAGCCGAACATGCAGAACAGCCCGACCAGCGCCAGCGCGCCCAGCAGCCCCAACTCCTCGCAGATGTTGGCGAAGATGAAGTCCGTATGCGACTCCGGCAGATAGAACAGTTTCTGCACGCCTTCCATCAGGCCGCGCCCCCACACTCCGCCCGTCCCCACCGCAATCAGCGACTGCATGGTGTGAAATCCCTTGCCCAGCGGATCCAGTTCGGGATGAAAGAAAATCTCCATGCGCGCGCGCCGGAACGGCACCATCCACAGCATGTAGTACATCACCGGCGAAGACGCCAGCGCCGCCACCCCGATCCACTTCAACTGCATTCCGGCGAGATACAACATCGCCGTCGCCACCGCCGCGCACACCAGCGCCGTGCCCAGGTCCGGCTCCTTCAGAATCAGCCCGACAAAGATCAGCGGAGGCAGCGCCGCCTTCAGGATCGTGCCCTTCCAGTCGTCCATCGTATGGATGCGCGTCTGCAGAAAGTACGCCAGAAACAGCACCAGCACCGGCTTCGCAATCTCGGAAGGCTGAAGCGACATGCCCCCTGATCCGATCCAGCGATGCGCCCCATTCACGCTGTGCATGGCAAACACCGCCAGCAGCAGCATCATTGTCACCGCGACCGCCGACGCCACCACCGGATAGCTGTTATACCGCCGGTAGTCCACCCGCATCAGTCCGAACAGCGCCACCATCCCGCACAGCGCATACATCCCCTGCTTTGCCACGTACTTATACGGCGATCCCCACTGCGCCTGCGACATCACCGCAGACGCCGAGAACACCATCACCAGCCCGAACAGCACCAGCAGCAGCACGGTCCCGAACAGCCATTTGTCGACCCCAACCCGCTTCGCCATCGAACTCCCACATCCACTCGCACTTAGCCGATCCACTGACTTGCTAACTAGCTGACTTGCTAATTAGCTGCGCTACTAATTCCTTGAAGATCCGTCCCCGCTGCTCATAATTCTCAAACTGATCGAAGCTCGAGCAAGCCGGCGCAAGCAACACCACATCGCCGGCCACCGCGTCTTCTGCGGCCTTCCGCACTGCCACATCCAGCGTAGTCGCTGAAACTATCTTGACGACTCCCGCCAGTTGCCGCTCGATCTTCTCCGCCGCTGAACCAATTGTGTAAACAATTTTGCATCGCTCGCGCAGCAAATCGCTCAACTCGGCGTAATCCGAGTTCTTGTCCTTGCCGCCAAGGATCAAGTGCACGCCGCCCGGAAACGCCTCCAGCGCCTTCTTCGTCGCATCCACATTCGTCGCCTTGGAGTCGTTGTAGAACTCCACGCCGCGCACCGCCGCCACAAACTCCAGCCGATGCTCCACCGCTTTGAAGCTCGCCACCGAAGCTCGAATCGACTTCGCCGCCACGCCGCCCAGCCGCGCCGCACACACTGCCGCCAGCACATTCTCCACGTTATGAGCCCCGCGCAGCGGAATCTCCGCGACGGGCATCACCGGCTCCGCCTTCGCGCCCTCTCGCGGAATAAACAGCACGCTCTCCCCATGCACGAACGCGCCCTGCTTGATTGGCCGCCGCCCACTGAACCAGAACACCTGCGCGGCTGTCTTCCCAGCCAGCACCTGCGTCGGCTTGTCCTCGCCGTTGAGCACGAGAAAATCCTCAGCAGTCTGCTGCGCCGTAATCCGTGTCTTCATCGCCGCGTAGTTCTCAAACGTCCCATGCCGATCCAGGTGGTCCGGAGTAATGTTCAGCACCACCGCAATATGCGGATGAAACTCCTCCACCGTCTCCAACTGGAAGCTCGACACCTCCAGCACGCTCCACAAATCTTGCTTGTCATTCCCCGCACTCTGTTTGTCATTCTGAGCGGAGCGAAGAATCCCCGTATTTTGCTTTTCTTCGACCCGCCTAGCGAGCTCAATGCTCGGCCCAATCAGCTCGATCACCGGCGTCCCGATATTTCCACCCACCAGCGTCGGTCCGCCCGCATCCGCAAAGATCTTGCCCAGCAGGGAAGTCGTCGTTGTCTTCCCATTCGACCCTGTAATCGCCACCACCCTACCCTGCAAATAGCGGCACGCCAACTCCAGTTCGCCAATAATCGGCAGCCCGAACGCGCGCACCTGCTTCAGCTCCGGCGTGTCGTACGGAACCCCCGGCGACACCACAATCAAATCCTGCCGCCGAAACGTCAGCAGCCCATGCCCACCTGCCTCCACCATGATCCCCGCGTCCAGCAGTCCCGGAATCTCCTTCTCCAGTGCCGCCATGCTGCGCGTATCGGACACCGTCACCCGCGCACCCTTGTCACGCAGAAACAGCGCAGCCGCCATCCCCGACTTCCCCAACCCCACCACCAGCACGCGCTTATTCTTCAGTTCCATCAATCTACCGAGCCTCTAGTCGACGGTGACATATCCCTCTTGCCAATGGTCCTTATTGACCGTGTATTCACTGATCTCGAAGCCCTCAGGGTTATCGACAAACCCTGGCTGTTCGCCAACGCGACCTCTTGCGGCTACAGCGGCCGCATGGGAGTCGTAGACACCGATTAGTTTGTCATCCTCTTTGCCGTCTGAAAAGGTATGCGTATGCCATAGCAAATGAACTTTCTGCATGATCACCTCAGCTTCAGCGTCGTCAGCGCGAACAGCGCGAACACCAGCGCCATAATCCAGAACCGTACAATCACCTTCGACTCGCTCCACCCCATCAACTCAAAGTGATGGTGCAGCGGAGCCATCTTGAAGATCCTCTTCCCGTTCCGCAGCTTGTAGCTCCCCACCTGCAGAATCACGCTCACCGCCTCAAGAATAAACACGCCTCCGATAAACGGCAGCAGCAACTCCTGCTTGATGATTACCGCGACCGTCCCAATCGCGCCGCCCAGCGCCAGCGATCCCACGTCGCCCATAAACACCTCGGCTGGGTGCGCGTTGTACCAAAGGAAGCCGATGCTCGCGCCCACCATCGACCCGCAGAAGATGGTCACCTCGCTGACCAGCGGCATGCGGTCCAGTTCCAGGTAGTCCGAAAACACGACGTGACCCGACACATACGTCAGCACCGCCAGCGCTCCTGCCGCGATGATCGTGCATCCGATCGCCAGGCCATCCAGCCCGTCGGTCAAATTCACCGCATTGCTCGATCCCGCGATCACCACCATCACGAACAGAACAAACGGCAGAAACGCCAGCCAGTGCATGTGCGGAATATGCCCCATCCAATCCCACACCAGGTCCGGCCGGAATCGCTTCACAAACGGCACCATCAGCCGTGACGAATAGCTCCCGCGCCCTTCCAGCCGCAGCAGTGCAACCGCAACCCCCGCGCTCGCGACAAACTGCAAGCCAAGCTTCTCCCACACGCTCAGCCCCTTGCTGCGCTTGCGCACCACCTTGATGTAGTCGTCGGCGAACCCAATCGCTCCGAACGCCAGCGTCGACAGCACCGCGATCCACACGGCCATATTCGAAAGGTCTGCCCACAGCAGCGTCGGCACCAGGATCGAGATCACGATCAGCACGCCGCCCATGGTGGGCGTCCCACCCTTCTTCAGGTGGGTCTGCGGCCCATCCTCGCGCACGTACTGCCCGATCTGAAACTCGCGCAGCCGCTCAATCACGAACGGCCCGATCAACAGCCCTATCAGCAGCGCCGTCAGGCTCGCAAACACCGTCCGGAACGTCAGGTACCGGAAGATTCGGAACACCCGGAAGTAGGGAAACAACTTCTGATACAGCAGCCAATAGAGCAATCCGCGCCCGCCTTTGCTTTGACGCGCCACTCGCGAAGGCGCGCCTCGAACTCAAAGGCTATGTTAACAGGCGCGGGTGCCCCACATCTCGTTTCTGAGATGTGGGTGTTTACCTATACACCGCTGTCAGGCTATGCGATGGTGGAATCCGGCGCAGCACGGCTCATCAGCACGCGGATGTCGGTGGACTTGTTGAAGGAGAACGCCGCCGGCGTGCTCGGCGCGGTGATCGCGAAGAAGTCCGCACGATGCACGTCATCCGTAACGATGCATGGACGCGCGTCCGCTGCGGCGGGCTGTATCTCGACGTGGCTCATCTCGAGGCGATTGACGTGGCGGAAATAAAAGCCATGCGCGGGAAGCGTCCCCAGCATGCCCGGCTCGGGATAGGCATTCTCCTTCTCGGGGACCACGATCTTCGCCTGCTCGGCGGTGCCTCCGCCCACATGCTGGACGTAGACGTCGGAGATCTTGAGGTCTTCGACCGCGAAGCCAGGAATGCCCGTGATGTTCGATCCATAGTGGGCCGCCGAGTTGAAGCAGTTGATGCCCGAGATCAGCACCCGGCGCAGCGTGCCCACGACGGTGCTCTGGTCACCCGTACCCTTGGGCCCGCGCAGCCGCGCGCCCAGCCGCAGATAAACGGGGCAGCTAATGATGTCGCGCATCGTGATGTTGGTGACGGTGATGTCCTCCAGCAGCGCGCCATCTACGGTCTCCAGCGCCAATCCCTGGCAGCCCTCAAACACACAGTTGGAGATCGAGAAATTCTTGAAGCCGCCGTTCGACTCGGTGCCCAGCTTGATGCGTCCCGTGCGTCCCACGCGCTGCGCCCGGATCATATCTTCGTCGAACTTCTTCCATGTTCCATCCAGCACGGTACCCAGCTGGTAGGTACCCGTCACAAAGCAGTTCGTGATGGTGTAGTTGTCGCAGGACCGGTTGTACCCCAGTGCGAAACTCGACTTCGGCACAATCGCGTCGTCCCACGGCGAGTTGACCGTGCAGTTCGACACGCGCACATTCTTGCAGCAATCGATGTCCATGCCATCGCGGTCGGTGTCGATCTTCAGGTTGTCGATGGTCAGGTTGTCGACGCCGGTCACTAGGATTCCGAAGTGCCCACCCTTCAGAATCGAGAAGTCGCGCAGGGTCACGTTGCGGCAGTTCTTTAGCCCGATCGCCTTGTTGCCCACGCCGGACTGTTCGGCCTGGAACTGGGGGTAGTTTCCGCGTCC
>PKWK01000385.1 GCA_003133205.1 Granulicella sp.
CCGCGCACATCGCGCTGGTCCGGTTCGCGCCCATGCTTTCCTCGCAGGACTTCGCCGAAAGCATCCAGCACCTCGAAGCCACCGGCGCGATCTCCCGCGACAACACGCTCCTGCTCTACGGCGATCAGGCCTACGGCTCCTCCATCTCCTTCTACCTCAACCGCCCGCTGGATCGGCCCGCGTTGCTGGTCGACGGCCGCTCGTCCTCGATGCTCTTCGGCTCGACCTTCCCCGATGCGCAGGGCCTATTCCTGACGCCGGCCGAACTGCTCGCGCGATGGGGAACCGGCGAGCGAAAACTTCTCTTCGTTCCGCTGGAGCGCCGCGACGAGGTCGACGAACTGCTCGGCTCGCGCCAGGTCGTGCTTGAAGAGACCTCCGGCAAGGCCCTGATCACCGATCGACCGATCGATCCACATCCAGCCGGGCCTCTGGACACTCGTGCAGCGCGCGCCCTAGACTCCACCCCTAAGAAAGGTGAGACGCGCACGCCTTGAGTCAGTTGCATCAGTCCGCGAGCCAACCAGCAGAGCAACTTGTCCAGCCGCAAGATCGCGCGCGCCCGGACGACGTCGTCCAGCGCCCAGATGCCCGATGGAACCCGCGCTCGGTGTCCCTGATCGTGCTCGCGTGGCTCATCCTGCACATCGGCTGCCTCTTCACTCCCGGCCTGCTCGACGATGTCGACTCGGTCTACATCGAGATCGCGCGCGAGATGCTGCGGCGCCACGACTTCGTGACGCCGTACATCGACGGCATCCGCTTCTTCGACAAGCCGCCGCTGATGTATTGGCTCGCCGCCGGCTCGATGCACCTCTTCGGAACGCACGACTGGGCTGGCCGGCTGCCGCTCGCACTGCTTACGCTGGCCCTGCTGCTGGCGACGTACGCGCTCGGCCTGCGCCTCTTCGCCGGCATCTCGCCCGCCGCCCACCCCGACCGTGCCGCGCTCTACTCCGCGCTGGCGCTGGCCACCTGCATCGGCCCGTATCTCTACACGCGCTTCTACATCCCCGACATTGTCGTCGCCCTGTGGATGACACTCGCGGTCCACACCTTCCTCATCGCGTTGGAGCGCATCCAGCAGCGAGTGCCCCATGATCACCCCGAGCACAGCGAAGGGGTGATCGTGGGGTCAGTCACCACCCGCGCCACCAATAGGCCCTCCGCGCTTCTGCCGTGCATGGCCTTCGCCGCCGTCACCGCGCTCAACTTGTTGACCAAGGGCTTCATCGGCCTGGTCTTTCCCATCGCGTTCGTCTTGCTCTACCTCGCCTTTACCCGCCAGCTCAAGCTGCTCTTCAAATTCCACCTCATCCCGTCCACGTTAACCTTCCTCGCGATTGCAGCGCCGTGGCACGTCCTAGCCGCGCTGCGCAATCCGGCAATCGCGCTCCCCGCCGGTCTCGGCCTGCCCGCGCATGGAGGATGGGCGTGGTTCTATCTCTACAACGAACACATCGCCCGCTTCCTCTCGCGCCGCATTCCGCACGACTACGGCCAGGTCCCCATCCCGATCTTCTGGCTGCTCGCCGCGATCTGGATCTTCCCGTGGGTGGCGTTCCTTCCGGGCGCAATCCGAGGCCACATCCGCGACCTGCGTGCGCGCGCATCTGTTTCGCGGCGACAGCATGAGGCGGCGCTGGCTCTGCTGCTCTGGACCGGACTCGTGCTCGGATTCTTCACTCTGTCGGCGCGTCAGGAGTACTACTCGCTGCCCGCGTTGCCTGCTTTAGCACTGATGGCAGGCGCTCTGCTGGCTCGCGCCGAATGCACCTCACGCGGCATCAGCGACCCCGCCGCCAACCGCAGCACGCTCGTGTGGCATCGCTGGCTGCTCGTCCCCATCGGCTCGTTCTGCGCAGCGATCGCCCTGTTCTTCGCGATCACCGCGCCCCACACCAACCCGCACACCGACATCGCCACGCTGCTCGCCCAGGGCGGCGAGTACAACCTGTCGCTCGGCCACCTGTTCGACCTGACGGGCGCGGCCATGGGCTTGTTCCGCGGCCCGCTCACCCTCGTCGGCCTCAGCATGATCACCATCGGTCCGCTGACCTACCTGCTGCGCCGAAGCGGGCGAACCTACGCGGCGAACCTCTCGCTCGCCGCCGCCGGTACCTGTCTCTTACTCTGCATGCATGAGGGCCTCGTGCGCTTCTATCCCACGCTCGGATCGCTCCCGCTCGCCAACGCAATTCTGGCGGAGAAGAACGAGCACCCACGCCCGAACGACCTCATTCTGATCGACGGCGAGCTCACCGCAGGCTCGACCCTGCTCTTCTACACGCAGCAACCAGTGCATCTCGTCAACGGCCGCATCAACGGGCCGTGGTACGGCAGCTTCTGGCCCGACTCGCCGCAGGTCTTCGAGACCGATGCCACGCTCAACCAGCTCTGGGCCAGCCCGCGCCGCATCTTCCTGCTGACGTATCATCCCGACGTCCGCACGCCTGACCTCTCACGCTTCGGCCCGGTGCACGTGCTCGCCTCCGCCGGAGGCAAGTCAATCCTCACCAATCAGTAGCCAGATTATTTCCCGCGCACAGGCGCATCGGGCAGCTTTCCACCCGGCAGATTCGCACCGCTGCCCGGCTTCGCCTTCCGCTCCACCGGCTCGAACCTTCCGCCGACGCCGAGCGAATACGCCCCACCGTGGTATTGCATCGTGTCGCCCATATAGCTCGCGACCCACACCGCAAACCCGAGCAGGTCGCGTAGCGGATAGATCAGCGTCGGTTTGCCCGCCTGCTCGTCCTCGAGCGCCCACAGCACCACCGCAGCCATCACCCAGCGATTGACGCACGTGGCCAGCAGCCACAGCAGGCCCAGCGCCGGATGACCCGCAAGAATCCCCCACGCCAGCCCCAGCAGCCCGAACGGAACCGCATACGTCAGCCCCGTCCCCAGATGCCCTGCCGGGCGCGATCTGCGTGTGCTCTTCATCCAGCGAAGCTGGTCGCGGAACGAGCCGCGCAGGCCCTGCGGAAGCACCATCAGGCGCACCACGTAGTTCGCCATGCGCACGCCGTGTCCCTTCGCCGCAAGCCGCTGCCCAAGCACAAAGTCCTCGGCGTAGTACTGCCCCAGGTCCTCGTACCCTCCGGCCAGCCGGAACGCCTGGCGTCGCAGAATCATGCTCACGCCCAGCGCGAAGTGCGTGCCGCCCTCCAGCATGTCGGCGACAAAGATTCCGCCCGACATCTCCACGCTCTTGCCCACCGCATCGAGTTGCGCCGCCATTCCTCCGGTCGTCCGCCCCACGTAGAGACACGACGCCAGCTCCCGCTGCGGGTCCACCAACTCACGCACGCAACGCCGCAGATAGTCCCGCGACACGCGCGCATCCGCGTCGCTGGTCACCAGCGTCTCGTACGCCGCCGCCTCGCTCAGCGCGGCCATCGACCACATCTTTGCATTGGGGAACCGCGGCTCGCCACAGGTCAGGAATCTGGCGCGGACGTGCGGGTAGCCGGCCGCGATGCGCTGCGCCATCTGCAACCCCGCGTCGTCGGCGTGACGCGCGCAGAACAGCAACTCATACTCCGGATAGTCGAGGTCGAAGAAACGCTTGAGGTTGTCTTCAAGGTCGGGCTCCGTGCCATGCAGCGGTTTCAGCACGCTCACCGGAGGCAGAAAGTCCTCGGGCGTCCGCTCCTCACGCCGCTTGCGGCGAGCGAAACGCACCGCGCCGACCAGCACCATCCCGCAATAGATAGTCGACGTCACCGTGCCGGCGAGCGCGCTATAAAACAAGATCCGCAAGAAGAAACTCATCTCACCTTTTCAGGCATCCGTTCGCCCAAACCGGCGCGCGATGCCTCCTTGCACAGCGCTTTCCAGTTTAGAGCATCCGCCCCGCTCGCAGCCACACTCGAAGCGTCCTGTCTACTTTGCCTTGGAACCCTTCGCCGCGCTCTTCCCAGCCAGGACGGCCGCCTTCAGCGAAATGGGCCGGCCCGCCGCCGACCTCTGCGGAACGATTGCCGGCCGCGGCATAGGCACCAACCCCGCACCAGGCTGTTGTTGCTGCTGCATCCGCGCCAACATTTCAGTCCGCACATAGTCAACGAAGCCCTGCATCTGCCGGTTCATCTCTTCCATGCGCTCGCGCATCTGCAGCACAATCGCGATGCCGGCGATGTTCACGCCAAGGTCGCGCGCCAGGTTCAGAATGAACTCCAGCCGCTCGAGATCCTCATCCGTATACAGCCGCGTGTTCCCCTCGGACCGGCTGGGCAGCAACAACCCCTCCCGCTCATACAGCCGCAGCGTCTGCGGATGGATGTCATACATCTCGGCAACCGCCGAGATCATATACGCGCCCTTCGACTTACGCTTCGTCGCCATCGTCGCCCTAACTTGCCTTCTGCAGTTCCTGAGCGCTCTTTGCCGTCTTGATCAGCAGCCGCAGCGCCTCATTCACCGATCGCGAGTCGGGGAACGCCGTTGCAACATCCGACTCAAGTACAACGAGTGTGGTGCCTTCACTAAATCGTGCTGCGTAAGGATTCGGAACTCCGTCCGAGAAATCGTACTCCGGCTCCATCTCGAATTTATCCTCCCACGCCGCCTTGTCTGTCTCTCCGCTCATAGTCCCTCCTCTCCCGAGGCGTGGCCTGTCTCGCACTGATGATACGGAGACGCGCACCACGCTCAACATGCACTACAGGTAACGATTCTCCGCTCTAACAAAATCCCAATCAACAGGAATCGGTCCTCGTCGATTGAATGAGCAACATCGCGCTTCAGAATGCCTAAAGTGTCACGAAACACAGTCCCTGCCTCGATGAAAGAGATTCCGTGCTTACTCAGGTTTGAAGCCGCCTTGCCATCGTCCCATTCGAAAACAACATTTCCTACCGTCAAAACTGCCATTTGCTATACCTCAGCCAGCAGTTCCGCCCGCGGGTCTTCCGGATTCAGCTTCGCCAATTCGCGCAGGATCTCCTTGGAGCGCTCGTCCTGCACCTTGGGCACCACGATCTTTACTTCGACGATCTCGTCGCCGCGCACGCCTTCGCGCGACGCACTGGGAACGCCTTTCTCCCGCAGCCGCAGCTTTTGCCCGGTCTGCGTCCCTGGTGGAATCTTCAACTGCGTGCGTCCGCCGCCGTCGTGTGTATCGATGGTCGGCACCTCAATCTTCGCGCCCAGCGCAGCTTCGCTTACCGTAACGGGAACCGTTACATAAATATCGTCGGCCACGCGAGTGAACACCGGATGCGTCCCGACCTTGACGATCAGGAACAGATCTCCTGCCGCGCCGCCGTCGGTACCTGCGTTCCCCTTGCCCGCCAATCGAATCCTCTGGCCGTCGCGCGTGCCTGCCTTGATGCGAAACTCCAGCGGCTCGCGCTTGGTCACCACACCTTCGCCGTCGCAGGTCGGACAGCCATTCTGCAGCTTGCCCGTGCCGTTACAGCGCGGGCACTGGATGTTGAACTTCATCCGCCCACCCATTTGCGTTACCTGGCCCGTGCCGTGGCACTCCGGACACTCGACGTTTCCGCCGGTGGTCGACTTGCCTTTGCACGATGGGCAGGTCTCCTGTCGCTGGATCTCAAGCTTTGCCACGCCGCCGCGCACCGCCGACCAGAAGTCGACGCTCACCTGGTATTCAAGATCTGTTCCCGGCCGCGGCCCACGCGATTTCTGCCCGCCCGAAAATATCCCGCCGAAGATGTCCTTGAAGCTCCCGCCGAACCCGCCGCCGCCCGACTCCTGCGCGCCGCCACGCTCGCGGCCGCCGCCTTGGAATCCGGAAAAGTCGAAGCCGCCAAAGTCGAACGGAACCTCCTGCGCTCCCCGCCCGCCTGGCCGTGGGCCGCCTCCCGGAAATCCGCCGGCGCCGTACCCCCCGCGCGCCGCAGCCTCCGCCGCCGCCGGATCGATATTGTCCGAATAGAATCCGAACTGGTCGTAGATCTTGCGCTTCTTCTCATCGCTGAGGACGTCGTTCGCCTCAGAGATCTCCTTGAACTTCTCCTCCGCCTTCTTGTCGTTCGGATTCACGTCCGGGTGGTACTTGCGCGCGAGTTTGCGGAACGCCTTGCGGATATCGTCCGACGTCGCTGCCTTCTTCACTCCCAGCGTGCTGTAGTAGTCCTTCGTCTGTGTCGCCATCAAAACGCTCTCTCGTCCCTCAGAATCACTTATCCCAATACTCTAAAAAAAGGCACGGCCGAAGCCGCGCCTTTTCTCCTAAATCAAGCCTGCTTCCTGCCCTGCAGCACGTCAGTTCCACACCTTCCGTGCATCAATCGCTTCAATGGAAATCGTCTGATCCGGCTCCATCTGCCGCATCCGGTTCATGAACTGCTCGGCCTCTTCACGCGTGTCGAACATCATCCGGTTGTACAGCTGTCCAGCGCGAACCTGGTCGCACCGCCACATGGTCTCCGTCATCATGGTCGTTTGCCCTCCGGGAATCCGATTGAGTTCCAGGTTCTTTTTCCAGTTCTCTTGTCCAGCTCTCTGTCGTTCTTTGCAGCTTCAGATTGCTTAGATGCTTCTCAAGAGTTCAGGCAGGCAAGTACGGCATGTCCGCAGGTTAACTTAACCTCTCATTTTTGTCTGATCCAATGTCTCACGTTCGGGACCAACTGCACAGCCCTCCTTTTTCGAAAACCTGTGGGGAACCAGCCCGAATTCCCCCGATCTTGCCGCCCCCCTTAGCCGCTTGCGTCAGTTCCACACATGCTGTATCGGCATCGGCTCAATCTTGAACACCAGGTCCGGAGACGCTCCCGCCAGCTTGCGCGCAAACTCCCGCGCCTGCTCTTCGCTGAGGAAAACGCTCTGCTCCTTGATCCTGCCGCCAACCCATTGCTCGCACTTCCAAACCATCTGCTGCGTCATAGCGCCCACTTCCTTCGTTGCTGCGCTTGCCTTTCCTTCTCACAACCACCAAAACCAAGAACTCTATAAGAGGAGAGCGCCCCAACCGATCCGGTAGTTCGCCGGACACAACCAGAGCGCTCTTCGCTTCTCTTACCTATTCGATGCCGAATCGCTTCGCCTCGATCTAAACCGACCCGGCTACCTTCTTACTTTTCGACGTCAACATACTCGGCGTCGATTACGCCTTCGTCCTTCTTTGCCTCTTCGTGCGTACCGGTTGCGCCTTCCGCCGGCGCGCCTTCCGCCGGGGGAGCTGCCGCAGCCGCCTTGTACATCGCCTCGGCCAGCTTGTGGCTCGCAGTCGTTAGACGGTCCTTCGACGCATTCAGCTCAGTCGCGCTCGGATCGCCGGCCAGGGTCGTCTTGGCCTCGGCCAGCGCGGTCTCGACCTCAGCCTTGTCCGCCTCAGCCACCTTGTCGCCCGACTCCTTCAGCATCTTCTCGACGTTGTACACCAGCGAGTCGAGCCCGTTCTTTGCCTCGACCTTGTCGCGCTGCTCCTTGTCCTCGGCCGCGTGCGCTTCGGCGTCCTTCGCCATCCGCTCGACCTCTTCCTTGCTCAGACCCGAAGAGCTCGTAATCGTGATCTTCGCGTCCTTGCCCGTGGCATTGTCCTTCGCCGTCACGT
>PKWK01000288.1 GCA_003133205.1 Granulicella sp.
TCGGGCGGGGCGGAGCAGCCGTGGGTGGTTTCGCAGCCGCGAATTTCGAACTGGATAGTGGTGTGGGTGATGTGGAAGCGGTCGCGCAGGGCGCAGTTGATGGCGTCGAGGATGCTGGAGCACTCGGAGACGGGCATCTCGGCGATGGTGACGTGGCTGGCGAGGGCGTGGGAGGAGGAGCCGAGCGACCAGATGTGGAGGTCGTGGACGTCGAGGACGCCGGGGACGGCTGAGAGGGCGGTGCGGACCTGGCCGAGTTCGACGGCGCTGGGCGTGCCTTCGAGCAGGATGTTCAGCGTCTCGCGGACGATGGTGGCGGAGCTCCAGACGATCATGGCTGCGATGAGCAGCGACAGGATCGGGTCGATCCACATGATGCCGGTGAACAGGATGCCCGCGCCGCCCGCGATGACGGCCGCGGTAGAGAGCGTGTCGCCGAGCATGTGCAGGAAGACGGAGCGGATGTTGACGTCGCCGGAGAACTTCCAGAGCAGGCCGGCGATGGCGCCGTTCATCAGGACGCCGGCGGCGGCCACGTACATCATGATGTGCGCGTGGACGGTGACCGGGGCGTAGAGGCGATGGATAGCGGAGATCGCGATCCACGCGGCCAGGACGATGAGGGTGAGGGCGTTGACGAAGGCGGCGAGGACTCCGGCGCGTTGATAGCCGAAGGTTTTCTGGTCGGTTGCGGGGCGGGTCTGGAAATAGACGGCTGCGAAGGAGAGCAGGATGGCCAGCAGGTCGGACACGTTGTGGCCGGCCTCCGACACGAGCGCGAGGGAGTGAGCGCGCATACCGAAGTAGAAGGTGGCGACGACATAGGCCGCAGTGAGAGCCATGGAGATCTTGAGGACCCGCTGCATCTTGCGATTTGGGCCGGCGACCATGTGCATGGCTCTAGTTTAGCTCGGGGGCGGCGGAAAAGAAGCAAATACAGGGGTCCCTTCGGCAAGCTCAGGGCAGGCTCTTCACTCCGTTCAGGATGACGGCGCTGAAGGATGGCGGCGGAAAGGCAGATTCCCTTCGGGAATGACAAACAAGGAGGAATTGACGAAGGGACGATATACTGGGAGTTGCTCATGAAATCGACTTTTTACGACTCCGCCAAGATCTCGCTGCTCGACAATCCTGCCCAAACTGACGCCAATCCTCTCGGTCACCCGCTGGACCTGGGGGAGGGGCGGCGGGTGCGGTCGACTACGGTGCTGTGTGTGCGGCGGGGCGACTCCGTGGTGATGGCGGCGGATGGGCAGGTGACGCTGGGCGCGAGCGTGATGAAGGCCTCGGCGAAGAAGATTCGGCGGCTATACCAGGACAAGGTGCTGGCGGGGTTTGCGGGATCGACGGCGGATGCGTTCTCGCTGTTCAGCCGGTTTGAGACCAAGCTGGAGCAGTATGCCGGGAACCTGAGCCGGTCGGCGGTGGAACTGGCGAAGGACTGGCGCACGGACCGGATGCTGCGGCATCTGGAGGCTCTGCTGATTGTGACCGATACTACGGCGACGTTTGTGCTGAGCGGAAATGGCGACGTGATCGAGCCGGATGAGGGGATTGTGGCGATTGGGTCGGGCGGAAGCTATGCGCTGGCCTCGGCGCGCGCGCTGATGGGGAACACCGAGCTGAGCGCACGGGAGATCGCGGAGAAGAGCTTGATCATAGCTGGACAAATCTGCATCTACACCAACGACCAGTTGACGATTGAAGAGCTAAAGAAGGCCGCGGTTTAGAGTCGTACTCCTGCGACTGTAGTGGCACTACGAAATACTGAGATTCTGGCTTCTCCAGAATGACGACGGTTCGGTTCTGTCGGAATGACGACTTGATTCAGGCGTCGAGGAAGAAGATAGATGGCGATTTTTTTACCGGGAACGGCGGACGACCAGGCTTTGGCGCTGGATGAGATGACTCCGCGCGAGATTGTGGCGGAGTTGGACAAGTATGTGGTGGGGCAGCATGCGGCGAAGCGCGCGGTGGCGATTGCGCTGCGCAACCGCATGAGGCGGCAGAAGCTTTCGCCGGAGCTGGCGGAAGACATTATGCCCAAGAACATCATCATGATCGGGCCGACGGGCGTGGGCAAGACGGAGATTGCGCGGCGGCTGGCGAAGCTGACGAACTCTCCGTTTCTGAAGGTGGAGGCGTCGAAGTTTACCGAGGTGGGATACGTTGGGCGCGATGTGGAATCGATTGTGCGCGACCTGGTGGAGATCGCCATCGACATGGTGCGCGAAGAGAAGATGGAGGACGTGGAGGACAAGGCCGAGTTGAATGCGGAGGATCGCCTGCTCGACCTGCTGCTTCCTCCTCCGCCGGCGCAGGCTGCCGCTACGGCGAAGGCTGCGGGGCCGGCCGCGGTGATGATGACTCCCACCGGCATGCGCGCGGTGCAGGTGATGCAGTTGGCTGTGCCCGAGGGCGCTGCTGCTACGGAGGCAGACCCCGTCACCATCGACGGCAAGGCTCGCGACAAGACCGGAGACAAGGCTGCGCAGTCGAGCCAGGAGCGTACGCGGGAGAAGCTGCGGCAACAGTTCCGCGAGGGCAGGCTGGATGAGCGGATGGTCGAGATCGACGTGCGCGACCGCAACCAGCCGAGCTTCGAGTTTCTATCCGCGCAAGGGCCGGAAGACATGGACATGAACCTGAAGGACATGCTTCCGGGGCTGTTCGGGCAAAGGACCAAGAAGCGCAAGATGAAGGTGGTCGAGGCGTTCGAGTACCTGGTGCAGGAGGAAGAGAACCGGCTGATCGACATGGACCAGGTGACGCGGCTGGCGGTGGAGCGGGTGGAAGATTCGGGCATCGTCTTCCTGGACGAGATCGACAAGATTGCGGGGCGTGAGGGCGGGCACGGACCGGATGTGTCGCGCGAGGGTGTGCAGCGCGACATTCTGCCGATCGTCGAAGGCACGACGGTGAATACGAAGTACGGAATGGTTTCGACCGACCACATTCTGTTTATCGCGGCGGGCGCGTTCCATGTGTCGAAGCCGAGTGATTTGATTCCGGAGTTGCAGGGACGGTTTCCGATTCGTGTGGAGTTGCACTCGCTTACGGTGGAGGACTTTATTCGGATTTTGACGGAGCCGAAGTCGTCGCTGGTGAAGCAGTCGACAGCGCTGTTGGAGACCGAGGGGCTGAAGCTGGAGTTCACGCCGGAGGCGCTGGCGGAGATGGCGCAGTTTGCGTTTCGGGTGAACGAGACGACGGAGAACATTGGTGCGCGGCGTCTGCACACGATCATGGAGCGCGTGCTGGACGAGATCAGCTTCCAGGCGCCGGACCTGTTCAAGAGTCCGCGTTCGGAGGCTTCGCAAGAGGGTGTGATCGCCGAGGTGGGCGCGTCGGCACCGCTGGGGAGTGAGCCGCAGAAGGCCTCGCCGCCGCTGCCGGTGATCGAGCGGAAGAAGGACGATGGGACGGTGGAGAAGGTGATCGTGGTCGACCCGGAGTATGTGCGTCAGCAGGTGGCGAGCATTGTGAAGGACCAGGACTTGAGCCGCTACATTTTGTAATGCAGGCGGCGCTTGAAGGTGCGTAGGGAGTGGTCGGCTTGTGCGGCGAAGCGCTGCGGGAGCTGGGCAGAGTCGCCCAGTTCGTGGGCGGCGACTTCTGCGAGGATGAGCCAGTCGTGCCATTGGCCGCCAGCCTGCTGCAGGCTTTCGAATCGGGCGGCGAGGCGGCGGGCTTTTACCGCAGATTCCGGGGCGGACTCGGCAAGATAGCGGGCGAGCTTGGCGCGTTTGCGGATCTCGTGTAGGTCGGCTATGTTCTGAGGGATTGGAGCGGGCTCGTGGGGCTCGCGGTGATTCCCGTACCAGTCACGGACAAGGGTGGTGAGTTGCGGTTCGCTGAGGGTGATCGACTCCGCTGGGGCGAGTGTGTCCAGCAGTTCTTCAATTGCGAGTGGAAGCTCCGTGCGCTGCTTGTGGAGGAGCCGCAGCAGATGGTCCTCCGCTTCGTCGCGCTTGCGTTTTAGTTCGCGGCGGAGTTGGCAGGCTTGCTCGCGAAGGTCGCGGTCTTGCTCGCGGCTGGGGTGGGGCGTGCCGTTGCTTGCTGCTGCTTCGTCGCGGATTAGATTGCGCTGGACGTCGATGTCTCGGACCTGG
This sequence comes from Granulicella sp., assembly GCA_003133205.1. The sequence continues at coordinate 4,113 of PKWK01000288.1, forward strand.
CCGGCGGCATGACGCAGCTTTCTCAGTAGACGGACTGCGTTGCGGGCCTGCTCTTCGTGCGGCGGGAGTGCGGGGAGCATGGCGAGCAGTTCGAGCTCGGCCTCGATGCGGCGGGTCAACGTGCGCAGGTTGTGGATGGCGGTCTTTCGCGGCTTGGACAGGCAGCTCCGGATCGCTGCTTCGAGCGACGTGGCGGTGTCGCGAAGGACCTGAATCGGATGCGTCGAATGATTTGCCTGGGCCATGTGATTTGGACCCTAGTCCTTGATACGAAAGCTGGAAAAGCGGCGACCCATTGGAGGGTTGCCGCTTTCGTGTTTCCAGTCTGCGGATGCTTAGTGAGCGCCGACGGTCTGCTTCTCGCTGATTTCGCTGAGACGCTTGACCAGCAGCTGTTCCAATTCCTCGAGCGCCTTGGAGAAGCCTTCGATGCCTTCCTTCAACTTGTCGTGGGCCATGCGGTCGGCTGCGTGCATTTTGTCGAAGGTGGCCTTGTCGATGGTGAGCTTTTCGATGTTCATGGCGGCGGCCTTGGAGGCGTCGAGCTTGCGCGGCAGATTGCCTTCCTTGGAGTCGAGTTCGGCGAGCAGTTTGGGCGCGATGGTGAGCAGGTCACAGCCGGCTAGCTCGGTGATCTCGCCGATGTTGCGGAAGCTGGCTCCCATGACGACTGTCTTGTATCCGAAATGCTTGTAGTAGTTGTAGATGGTGGTGACCGACTTGACGCCGGGATCGTCTGCGCCAACGTAGTCCTTGCCGGTGTCCTTCTTGTACCAGTCGAGAATGCGGCCGACGAACGGAGAGATGAGGGTGACCTTAGCCTCTGCGCCGGCGATGGCCTGGTGCAGGCCGAAGAGCAGCGTCATGTTGCAGTGGATGCCTTCTTTTTCTAGGATTTCGGCGGCCTTGATGCCCTCCCAGGTGGAGGCGAGCTTGATGAGGACGCGCTCGCGGGAGATGTCGGCCTTCTCATACTGCGCGATGATGTCGCGGGCGGTTTCGATGGATTTTTCGGTGTCGTAGGAGAGGCGCGCGTCGACTTCGGTGGAGACGCGGCCGGGGATAATCTCGAGGATCTTGCGGCCGAAGGCGACGGCGAGGGACTTGAAGGCGAGCGCGGCGACTTCCTTGTCGGAGGCCGAGGGGCCGGCTTGTTCGCGGGCCTGCATCAGGACGCCGTCGACGATGGGGGCATAAGCTGGCATCTCTGCCGCGGCTGCGATGAGCGAAGGATTGGTGGTCGAATCCTGCGGCTTGAACTGTTCGATGGAGTTGATGTCGCCGGTGTCGGATACGACGGTGGTCATGCCGCGAAGTTGTTCGAGAAGAGTTGCCATAGAAGCTCCTTATGCGTCGTGCGCGTCACCTCCATTCTACCAATTTGGCGGAGATGCGGTACTTTGGTAGGCAGAAGCCCGAGGTGTGAGCGGCGCATGAACAACACATTGAACAAGATAAAGGGGATGATCCTGCTGATGGGGGTGGGTTTTGCGCTGACGGCAGGTGCGGCGCCGGTGCGGCCTCAGGCGGCTGACGAGAGTTGGACGGCGCACTGGATTCAGGCTCCGTGGAGTACGGAGAGGGACGGCGCGGAGTTGGACGGGAGCAAGCCGATGCCGGTGTTTCGGCGGGAGTTTACGGTGCGGAAGGGGCTGGTGAAGGCGACTCTGCGGATTGCCGGGCTGGGGCAGTACGAGGCGCGGATTGGGAGCAGCGGCGGGATGCGGCTGGTTGCTCCGCACGGACTGCACCAGGCCTGGACGGACTACAAGAAGACCGTCACGTACGAAAGCTACGACGTAACGAAGATGCTGACGCCGGGGCGTGCTGTGCTGGGAGTGATGCTGGGCAATGGCATGTACAACGTCCAGAAGACGAAGGGACGATATACGAAGCTCGAAGGGAGTTTTGGGCCGCCAAAGCTGATTGCGGAACTGCGGCTGAAGTATGCCGATGGGAAGACAGAGACGATTGGAACGGATGCGCAATGGAAGGTTGCGAATGGGCCCGTGTTGTTCAGTTCGACCTACGGGGGGGAGGATTTCGACGCGCGGAAGGTGGAGACCGGGTGGGACCTGCCCGGATTTGAGGACAAGGGGTGGTTGGCCGCGACGGAGACGGACGGGTCCGGCGGCAAAGTGATCGCAGCGCTTGCTCCCGAGGTGCGGGAGTGGGACTCGCACGTGCCGGTGAAGGTGACCGAGGTGGGGCTAAACAAGACGGTGTACGACCTCGGCCAGAATTTTGCGGGAGTGCCTTCGGTTCGGCTGCGGGGACCGGCAGGCGCGGTGTTGAAGCTGACGCCTGGTGAACTGCTGAATCCCGATGGCAGCGTTAGTCAGCGAAGTTCGGGTGGTCCGATGTGGTGGAGCTATACGTTGCGCGGCGACTCGGATGGAGAGGGGTGGACGCCGCGTTTCGGGTACTACGGATTTCGCTATCTGCAGGCGGAGTGGAGCGGTAGTGATCCAACCACAAGCCCGTTGAAGATAGACGAGATCAAGGGTGTGGAGTGGCATTCGGCGTCGCCTGTGACGGGCAGCTTCGAGAGTTCGGATGAGACGCTGAATGCGATTCACAAGCTGATTGTGAATGCGATGCATAACAACGAGGCCAGTCTGTTTACCGATTGCCCGCATCGGGAAAAGCTGGGGTGGCTGGAGGAGACACACCTGGTAGCTCCGGGGTTGATGTTCAACAACGACCTGCACGGGTTGTATGCGGCGACCGAGAAGAACATTGGTGACGCGCAGCACGCGGACGGCGGAGTGCCGACGACTGCGCCGCAGTACATGGTGTTTGGAACGGTTGCGAAGTATTTGGTGTTTGATGACTCGCCGGAGTGGGGTTCGGCGAGCGTGCTGGCGCCGTGGGCGGCGTATCGGTTCTACGGCGACACCAGCGAGTTGGAGCGGAGCTATCCGGTAATGAAGGCGTACGTGAAGTTCCTGGAGGGCAAGGCTGAAGAGGGAATTGTGGCGTATGGACTAGGGGACTGGTACGACATTGGGCCGGGCGGGCCGGGCATCTCGAAGAATACGTCGCTGGGAGTGACGGGCACGCTGATGCTATATGAGGATGCGGTGGCGATGGGGAAGATCGCGGCGCTGCTTGGGCATGCGGACGATGCGTTGATGTATGCGGCGCTGGTGGAGCGCGAGAAGGACGCTTTTAATCGCAAGTTCTGGGATGCGGATAAGGGTTATTACGACAAGGGAAGTCAGACCGCGAATGCGATGCCGCTGGCGCTGAGCATTGTGCCGGAGGAGCGGCGAGCGGCGGTGCTCGAGCATGTGGTGGCGGATATCGAGGCGCATGACGATCACATCACTACGGGCGAGGTTGGCTATCCGTACATGCTGCGCGCGCTGATGGCGGGCTGGCGCAACGATCTGGTGCTGGCGATGATGTTGCGCAAGGATCCTCCGAGTTATGGATCGCAATTGGCGAAGGGAGCAACGTCGCTGACCGAGGCGTGGGATGCGAATCCCGTAGCGAGCCAGGACCACTTCATGCTGGGAGGTGCGGAGGAGTGGTTTTATCGCGGGCTGGGTGGGATCGACTTCGACATGTCGCGGAGTGCGGATGAGCGCATCACGATTCGTCCGGCGATGGTGGAGGGGCTGGCCTGGGTGAAGTGCAGTTATAAGTCGGTGATGGGCGAGATACGGAGCGAGTGGAGGCAGGAAGATGGGGTGACTTCCATCGACATCGCAATTCCTCCAGGCGCTACGGGTACGCTGATTCTGCCGGTGAAGATGGTGGCGGATATCTCCGATCTTAGTTTCGCGAAGGGCAATAGGCCGCGGTTGCAGGAGACGCGGCGCGACGATGAGGTCGTGGTGTACCGCGCGAGCGCCGGGATCTACCACTTCCGCGAGGCGGAGTCGGGGCCATAAGGGAATGCTGAGCGACGGGCCGAGTGAGCGATGATGGCGCAACGGCGTTGCCAATCGCGGTTGAGTTGCGTATAAGGTGGGACTGTTTCAATTCGATGGATGGCGGGTGCGGCGGATGAGAGTTGTCGGAAGAATCGGGTTGCGGGTGGGAGTTGCGGCGCTGCTGGGGATGAGTGTTGTGTGGGCACAGGACCTGCCCTTAACGCAGGTGCTGACTCCAAGCAAAGTTGCGCCGCTGGACCCGACGGTGAATGTTGGCCAGCCGGTATTGGAGAGCAGCAGGCACCAGCCTCTTGCCGAGGAGTACATCTGGACTGCGAACGATGCGAATGCGGACGCTCGGGTGCTGTACACGCGGCCTGCGGCGAACGAGCGGATTGAGCCGCACTATTTTCGCAGGAACTTTAGGGTGGCTGCAGTGCCGCAGGAGGCGACGCTTTACATTGCCGGGCCGCGTAGCGTGAAGGTGTGGCTGAATGGCAAGTTGGCGGAGCAGGTGGAGAGTGACGTGACCTCGCCGCTGGGGATGCATGTGTTCGCGGCTAATGTTGCGAAGTATCTGCAGGCGGGCGCGAACACGATTGCGATCGAGGCGGTGCGTGGGCGCGGAGTTTCGGGATTCGCCAACAGTGCGCTGGTGCGGCAGCAAACGTTCGGGCAGGTGCTGGTGGTGAAGATTGTGGCTGCCGCCGAGGGCGTTGATGGGCCGACGCTGCTGATCAGCGACAAGCAGTGGGAGAGTTCGACCGACAATGCGAAGTGGAAGCCGGTGCAGAGTATTGGGAGCATCGAGAGCTCTGTCGATATGTTTCAGTGGAACGCGGACGCGGGACTCTATGACTGGCCGGATTACGACGGCATCTCGAGCTACCTCGCGCATACGCCGATTCCAGCAAGCGGAATTCTGGCGCATTATGCGGGACGCGGCAGCTTCACGAATATTGAGAGCCTGACTGGCGGCAAGGGCGAGTTTGGCGTGCGTCTGGGGGTGGCGAGGCTGACGGATGAAGAGGCGCCGAGTGTGGTGCTGGATTTCGGGCGCGAACTGACGGGGAGAGTGGAACTGATTTCGGATTCGGATACGCCTGTGACGGTGACGGTGCAGATGGGGGAGTCGGAGTCGGAGGCGATGAAGGTTCCGTATCTCGGCGTCAACCAACTGGCGATCCCTCCGCATGGCACTGGCCACGGCCCGAAGACTGCGTTTCGGTACGCGAAGGTTCGATTTGTGGATGGCGGGCCGGAGGTGCGCTTCAAGGCAATTCGGGTGGACGACATTTATTATCCGGTGAAATACGAGGGATCGTTCGAATCGTCCGACTCACTGCTGAATCGCATCTGGGAGATGGGCGCGTACACCGCGCACCTGTGCATGCAGGACGGCGTGTGGGATGCGAGCAAGCGCGACCGCGGGCGCTGGATGGGCGACACGGACGTGAGCGGACGGGTGATCGAGGATGTGTTTGGCGAGCGGCCGCTGATGGAAGATACGCTCGATCGTCTGATGGGTCCGGCGCCGGTCGATCAGCATGTGAATGGGATTCCGGGATATTCGTCGTTCTGGTTTACCGGGGTTGCGGACTACTACCGGCATACGGGATCGAAGGAGTTTCTGGAGCGCGAACATGCGCGGATGGTGCAGTTGCTGGAATTGGTGGACAAGGAGTTCGACGAGCGCAATATCTATGCGAACAAGAGCAAGGTGTGGCTCTACGTCGATTGGTCGCCGGAACTGAACGGTGATACGCCAGAGACGCGACGGGCAACTACGCTCGAGTTTTATCGTGCGTATCACGAGGCGGCCTGGATGCTGCGCGAACTGGGCGACACGGCGAATGCGGCCAGGTATGAGGCGAGAGCGGCGGAGATCGAGGCGGGTGCGCAGAAGTATCTTTTGGATGCGAGTACCGGGACGTTCGGACCGCGGTGGCAGACGAATGCGGCCGCTGTGATCGGCGGCGCGGCACAGCCGGTGCAGTACGACGCGATCTGGAAGAACGTGCTTTCGCAGGTTGGGGAGCGCGGCACGAACAGCCTGATTATCTCGCCGTATTACAACTACTACGTGATCCGGGCGATGGCTGAGATGGGGCATCGGGAGCAGGCGCTGAAGTGGATTCGCCAGTACTGGGGCGGCATGGTGGACGAGGGCGCGACGAGTTTCTGGGAGGCCTACGATCCGAGTTGGTATCGCGAGGATTTTCATTCGTCGCTGCAGTCGGACAATCGGTCGGGCTACTTTGTCAGCCTGGCGCACGGCTGGTCGTCGGGGCCGACCGCGTGGATGATGGAGCAGGTGCTGGGGATTCAGCCCACTGGCGCTGGGTTTAGCACAGTCGACATACGGCCGGACCTGGTCGATCTCGATTGGGCGAAGGGCGCTGAGCCTACTCCGCATGGCCTTCTGAAGGTTGATGTGCGGAAGAAAGGTGGCGCTGTGGCGATCACTGTCGATGTGCCGGAGGGCGTGGTGGCTCGCGTCTCTGTGCCTGTGGCATCGGCGACGCCGTACGTCTCGGTCAATGGCCGCGCGGCGAATTCGACGTCAACGGAGAATGGGACTCGGGCGGTGGTGTTGTTCGACCACGCGGGGCATTACCAGTTGGCCGGCCAGTGAAGTATGGTTTTACGACTGAGGCCACTCGCACGCCCAAGTTTCCCGACCGAATAAGATGATCATGTGTGCCATTCAGCGTCACCGAGGAGATGTCCATTGAATTGCGCAAGGTGGATTCATGCAGCATTTGCCTTCGTTTTGATTGTCCCAGTCGCACATGCTCAGAACGAACAGATTCCACACCTGGTGCATGAAGTGGAGCGCACTCAACTTTTGGTTGATGGAAATCCCTTCCTCATACTGGGTGGGCAGGCTGGGAATTCAAGTGCTTCGAATCTGGAGGATATCGAGGTCGTTTACCGTGCTCTCGATGCGATCCATGCAAACACTGCGGAGATTCCTCTTTCCTGGAACCTGTTGGAACGTGAGCCGGGGCGGTTTGACTTTCATCTCGTGGACGGCGCCATCGAGGGCGCCCGACGGCACCATCTGAAGCTGGTGTTTCTGTGGTTTGGCACTGCCAAGAACGCAACCTTTTCCTATGTGCCAGATTGGGTTAAGAGCGATCGGATCACTTACTTTCGGGCTCACGAAGGCCCGCTGGTCCGCCTTTAGTGCTGCATCACAGAATGGTGAGATCGCGTCCTACGTCAACGTGTCCTTGATGAATACAGGGTCGGCGCGGGCGGGAGACTGGCCAAGTGGAGGGCCGACCTATCACGTCATCGACGTCTGGAAGGCCACCGCAAGGCACATTGACATCCTTGCCCCGGATATCTACCGGGTCGATTTTCCGCAAATGGCGACTATCTACAACAGGCCAGACAACGTCTTGTTCGTTCCCGAAACTGGATTTGCTCCGTACTACGCGCCGTATGTATTCACGACGCTTGCAGGGATGGATGGCATCGGCTTCTCGCCGTTCGGCATCGACCATGCGTATAAGGACGGTACGTTTACCGCGGCGGGTGCGGCATTGGAGGAGAACTATCGGATTCTGAGGCCCCTGCTGCCAATCATCGCCCGCAACAGATACCGCGGCACTCTTTTCCCGATCGTCCTTGAGATGTACCGGCACGAATCGGTGGCAATCTCGCTTGGCGATTCGCTCACTGCTGTTGTGCATTTTGACGAAAAATTCGTTGCGGATATGGAGGCTCATCGTGGGGGCGGAATTATCATCAAACTCGCTGCGGACAAATTCATCGTTGCGGGCGAAGGTTTCCACGTCGAGTTCGCTGAGTTGAAAGGAATACCGCGCAATTCCGGGTATCTCTCTATTGAAGAAGGCACTTTCGATGGAGAGAAGTGGGTAACGAAACGGGTCCTCAATGGGGACGAGGAGAACACGACGCTACTCACTCGCCAGCCCCGCATTCTTCAAGTGCGGCTGAACCGAACGTTGAAATAACCTGTGGGATAGGTGCCTGAATCGCGCAAGGTGCAATGAAAGCGCTGGTCGCTTGTCTCCTGTTCATCCGGTTCTTTATAGTTTGCGCAGAGCAATTGCGCGATCTCGATTGAAGGAAGACCATGAGCAAGATGTCCCTGGAAGAGTTTGCAAAGAAGATAGGAGCGGGTCTGCTCTCGTTCCCGGTGACCCATTTCACCGATAGTTATGCCTTCAACGGAGGTGCGTACCGCGAGCATATTGAGTGGCTGCTGGCGCACAAGCCGGCGGGCCTGTTTGCGGCGGGGGGGACGGGTGAGTTCTTTTCGCTCACGCTCGACGAGTTTTCGGCGGTCGTCTCGGCTGCAGTGGAGCAGACGAATCATCGCGTGCCGGTGGTCGCGGGCTGTGGATACGGCACTGCCATGGCGAAGCAGTTTGCGCAGGCGGGCGAGGCTGCCGGGGCCGACGGGCTACTTCTGCTGCCTCCTTATTTGTTGAACGCCGACCCGGCCGGACTGGTTGCGCATGTCGAGGCGGTGTGCGCTGCGACGAAGCTGGGAGTGATCTTCTACAACCGCGATAACGCGATCCTGAACGATGTATGGCTGGAGCGGCTTTGCGCGCGCTGCCCGAATCTGATCGGGTTCAAAGATGGATACGGCGACATTGAACTGATGACGCGCATCTACGCGAGGATGGGCGATCGGCTGACGTATATTGGTGGGCTGCCCACGGCAGAGACCTTTGCGCTGCCCTATCTGGAGATGGGCGTTACGACTTACTCCTCGGCGATCTTCAATTTTTTACCGGAGTTTGCGCAGAACTTTTACGCGGCGGTGCGCAGGCACGATCATGCTGTGGTCTACAAAGAGCTGCGTGATTTTGTGCTGCCGTACATTGATATTCGCAACCGGCACAAGGGCTATGCGGTGTCGATCGTCAAGGCGGGAATGCGCGCGGTAGGCCGGCCGGCGGGCCCGGTGCGCACGCCGCTTACGGATCTCGACGCGAGTGAGATGGATGCGTTGAGCGCGCTGATCGCGGGGCGTTCTTGAACAAGCTGGATCAATCGATACTAGTCGAGAAATCGACACACATACGCTACCTCATCGTTGCGATGCTGTTCATCGCAAGCTCCTTCAGCTACGGCGATCGCGTTGCGCTCTCGTTCGCAGGCACAGCGATGGAGAAGGAGTTGTCGCTCGATCCGGTAAAGCTTGGCTTTCTGCTCTCGGGCTTCAGTTGGGCATACGTGCTTGGCCAGTTGCCCTCGGGAGGATTGCTGGACCGCTTTGGCTCAAAGCGCGTCTACGGCATCAGCATTGTCTGCTGGTCCTTGTGCGCGTTCCTCGTTGGATGTACGGGGCACCTGGCGGCGGCATGGGCTTTCAGCGTGATCTTCTTTCTTCGGCTGCTCTCCGGTCTCGCGCAGTCACCCGTCTTTCCTGGCAACGGACGCATTGTTGCCGCGTGGTTTCCCACAGCCGAACGCGGTGGAGCCTGTGCGATCTTCAATGCTTCCCAGTACTCTTCGCTGGTGATCTTCGGTCCGCTTTTTGCATGGCTCATCGGCCGCTATGACTGGCGAAGCTGCTTCTGGTTCATGGGATTTTTCGGCATTGCGCTTGCGTTTGCCTGGTCGAAGACGGTCTACAACGTCAAGGACCATCCGCTGATCTCGCAGTCGGAGATCGAGTGCATCGAGCAAGGCGGTGGATTGGTGAACATCGACCGGGTCGCAGGAACGAAATCGCGCAGCAACCCGCTCACCTGGGCCGGCGTCGCGCAGTTGCTCGAACAGCGGATGCTGGTTGGAATCTACATAGGACAGTTCTGCATCACCACGCTGACGTATTTCTTTCTCACGTGGTTTCCCATCTATCTTGTGCAGGCGCGCCATATGTCGATTCTCAAGGGCGGACTCGCTGCGGCGTTGCCGGCGCTGTGCGGATCCGTTGGAGGCGTGTTGGGGGGCATCTCCTCCGACGCGCTCATTCGCCGAGGCCGTTCGCTCACCTTTGCAAGGAAGGCTCCGATCATCGCTGGGATGCTGCTTTCGGTGACGATGATCGCGTGTAACTACACCAACGTGCAGGCGCTGATGATGTTCCTGATGTCGCTGGCCTTCTTTGGGAAGGGCTTTGGCGCGCTGGGCTGGACGGTGATTGCCGATACGTCGCCGAAGGAGTTGATTGGACTGAATGGCGGTCTCTTCAACCTGTTCGGCAACATGGCGGGTATTACGACGCCGATCGTGATTGGATACCTGGTGAAAAAGACTGGCTCGTTCAACGATGCGCTGATCTTCGTCGGCGTAACCGCGCTGCTGGCGATCTTCAGCTATGTGGTGATTGTTGGCGAGATCAAGCGGCTGGACCTTCATCTCACATCGCCGGAAGCGGACGCATGAGCGAGACTCGCAGGCAGTCCGCGCCGGCGCTGGAGACTCCCTACTCGCACGCGCAAACGCCTTTGGTCACGAGCATGCGGGTGATTCCCGTGGCTGGACACGACAGCATGCTGCTCAACCTGAGCGGTGCACATGGGCCGTTCTTCACGCGCAATGTCGTTCTGCTGACTGACAATGCAGGCCACACAGGTGTGGGCGAGGTTCCTGGCGGGGAGAAGATTCGGCGGGTTCTTGAAGAGTCGCGGTCGCTGGTAGTGGGGCAGCCGCTGGGTGCATATAACGCCGTCCTGAATTCCGTGCGGATGCGCTTCGCGGATTTCGACAAGGAAGGCCGTGGACTGCAGACGTTCGATCTGCGCACCACGGTGCATGCGGTGACTGCGATTGAGTCGGCACTGCTCGATCTGCTGGGCCAGTTTCTTGCGCTGCCGGCTGCGGCGCTTCTGGGCGAAGGGCAACAGCGTTCGAGCGTTGACGTTCTCGGCTACTTGTTTTTTGTTGGGGACAGGACGAAGACGGACCTGCCGTATCGCAGCGAGCCGGATGCAGGTGATGCGTGGTTGCGGCTGCGGCATGAGGAGGCGCTGACCACCGAGGCTGTGGTGCGACTGGCAGAGGCGGCGCATGCACGCTATGGGTTCAACGATTACAAGCTGAAAGGAGGCGTGCTGGCCGGAACGCAGGAGATGGAGACGGTTGCGGCGCTGGCAGAGCGATTTCCGAGCGCGCGGATCACGCTCGACCCGAACGGAGCATGGTCGCTCGACGAGGCGGTGCGGCTCTGCACGGGCAAGCAGCATGTGCTGTCGTATGCGGAAGATCCGTGTGGGGCCGAGCAGGGATTTTCCGGCCGCGAGATCATGGCGGAGTTTCGGCGTGCCACCGGCTTGCCCACAGCGACGAATATGATTGCGACCGATTGGCGCGAACTGAAGCATGCTGTGCAACTGAATGCCATCGACATTCCACTTGCCGATCCGCACTTCTGGACGATGCAGGGTTCGGTGCGCGTGGCGCAGTTTTGCCGCGAGTGGGGCCTGACTTGGGGTTCGCATTCGAACAATCACTTTGACGTCTCGCTGGCGATGTTTACCCATGTGGCCGCGGCGGCGCCGGGCAAGATTACCGCGATCGATACACATTGGATCTGGCAGGATGGGCAGCGGCTTACCAAAGAGCCGCTGCAAATTGTTGAAGGCAAGATCGATGTGCCGGAGCGTGCGGGGCTTGGCGTGGAGATCGATATGGAGCAGATCGAGCGCGCGCATGCGCTCTACACTACGATGGGGTTGGGCGCGCGGGACGATGCGATGGCGATGCAGTTCCTGGCGCCGGGCTGGAAGTTCAACCCGAAGCGCCCCTGTCTGGTCCCGTAGTTTGTTCGTCGCGGTGCCACCGACGTACCATGGATTGAGTTGGGAATGAGGAGTACTGAGATGAAATTGACCGGTGAGATGTTGATTGGTGCGCGCGCGGTGCGTGGCACAGAGAGCGCGACGCGCGCGGTGAACCCCGCGACGGGTGCGGAGATGGAGCCGGCATTTGGCGGAGGCTCTGTGGTGGAGGTGGATGCGGCCTGCACTCTGGCCGAGGCGGCGTTCAATGCGTACCGCGCCGTCAGCCTGGAGCGGCGCGCGGAGTTCCTCGAAGCCATTGCGCAGGGGATCATTGATCTTGGGGATGTTCTGGTGGAGCGGGTGATGAGTGAGTCCGGGCTTCCGCGTGGCCGCGTCGAAGGCGAGCGCGGGCGTACCGTGGGCCAGCTTCGGCTGTTCGCATCGCTGGCGCGCGAGGGCCGCTGGCTAAACGCAACGCTTGATCGAGCGCTGCCGGAACGCAAACCTCTGCCGCGCGCCGATCTTCGCGCACAGAAGATTCCTGTGGGCCCGGTCGCAGTTTTCAGCGCGAGCAACTTTCCGCTCGCGTTTTCCGTTGCAGGCGGCGACACGGCCGCTGCGTTCGCCGCAGGCTGCCCGGTGGTTGCAAAGGCGCATTCGTCGCATCTTGGAACGTCCGAGTTGGTGGGCCGCGTGATTCAAAAGGTAGTGGCGGATTGCGGATTGCCTGAAGGTGTATTCTCGCTGCTGGTTGGTAGCGGAAGCACGGTTGGCGAGGCGCTGGTGCAGCATCCTGCGATTCAGGCAGTGGGCTTTACGGGATCGCGACGGGTCGGCCGAACTCTGGTTGCGCTGGCTGCCGGACGCGAGGTTCCCATCCCTGTCTATGCAGAGATGAGCAGCATCAACCCTGTATTCCTACTTCCTGGGGCCCTGGCGCAACGGGCTGAGGCGATTGCGCAGGGGCTCATCGATTCGGTCACGCTCGGCACGGGGCAGTTCTGCACCAAGCCGGGCATCGTAATGGGTATTGCGGGACCAGACTTTGATCGCTTCCGCGCGGCCGCGCAGGCTGCCGTTGAAACGAAGGCCGCAACCACAATGCTCAACTCCGGCATTCACCGCGCTTATTGTCAGGGCGCGGCCGATTGGGGGAAGGATAGCGGAGTGCGCACGCTGTCTGCCGGCGGCGCGCCACCGAGTGGCTCCTATGCTGGCCAGCCCAAGCTTCTTGCCACGAGCGCGCAACATTTTCTCAAGTCTCCGAATCTGCTGGAGGAGGTGTTCGGCCCGGCGGCGCTGCTCATCGAGTGCAGCGGCGTCGACGAACTCATCGCAGTCGCAAAGTATCTCAACGGCCAGTTGACGGCGACGCTCCATCTTGCAGAGCAGGATGTAGATCTCGCGCGCGTACTTGTGCCGCTACTCGAGCGCAAGGCTGGGCGCATCCTGGTCAATGGGTTTCCGACGGGCGTTGAAGTCTGCTATGCGATGGTGCATGGCGGCCCATCGCCCGCGACCTCCGACAACCGCGTCACCTCTGTCGGCGCGATGTCGATCGAGCGATTTCTTCGGCCGGTGTGCTATCAGGATTTCCCTGCTGCATTGTTACCGGAATCGTTACAGGATTCGAACCCGCTTCATCTCTGGCGATTGGTCGAGGGAAAGCTACAGCAGCGGTAGATCGTAACGAATTGCAGCAACAACACGAGGAACATCGAATGTCTACCGAAACGAAGTTGCGTCCGCTGTATGTGCAGGTACATCCGCGGGACACCGTGGCGATCCTCGTCAATGAGGGCGGGCTTCCGGCGGGCACACAGTTTGATTCGGGGCTGACGCTGGTCGAAGATGTTCCCGAAGCGCACAAGGTTGCGCTGGTCGACATCGAGGCTGGAGCGCCCATCGTTCGCTATGGTTCGGTGATCGGATACGCGGAGCGCGCGATTGCGAAGGGTAGTTGGGTACATGAGGAGCGGATGCGTATGCCGGTCGCCCCGCCGCTCGATAATCTTCCGCTCGCGACCGCAGTGCCGGCGGCGATGGCCCCGCTTGAGGGCTACACTTTCGAAGGTTTTCTCAACGACGATGGGTCGGTCGGGACAAAGAATATTCTCGGCATCACGACCACGGTGCAGTGCGTAGCCGCTACGGTGGACTATGCCGTCAAGCGCATCAAGGCGGAGATTTTGCCGCGCTATCCCAACGTTGACGATGTGATCGCGTTGACTCATAACTATGGATGCGGTGTCGCGATCGATGCACCCGACTCTGAGATTCCTATTCGGACGCTGCGCAATCTGAGCCTCAATCCGAATCTGGGCGGCGCTCCGATGGTGGTCAGCCTGGGGTGCGAAAAGTTGCAACCGGTGCGGTTGCTGCCTTCCAGTACATTGCCGATTCTCGCTGCGGCTCCGTATGTCGTTCGAATGCAGGATGAGCAACATCACAGCTTCGGCGAAATTGTGGCTGCCATTATGGAATTGGCGGAGAAGCGTCTGGCGCAGCTCAACGCGAGACAACGAGTGACGCGGCCTGCATCCGATCTCGTGGTCGGCCTGCAGTGCGGCGGCAGTGATGCCTTCTCCGGGGTTACGGCGAATCCCGCGGTTGGCTATGCGTCGGACCTGCTGGTTCGCACCGGCGCCACTGTGATGTTCTCTGAAGTTACGGAGGTGCGCGACGCGATCCATCTGCTGACCGCGCGGGCGGCAGACGAGGAGGTAGCTCGCGACCTCATCCGCGAGATGGCCTGGTACGACGCCTATCTCGATCGCGGAGGAGTGGACCGCAGCGCCAATCCCAGTCCCGGCAACAAGCGGGGAGGCTTGACCAACATTGTGGAGAAGGCGCTCGGTTCAGTGGCCAAGGCGGGTACAAGCGCTATTGCGGGGGTCTTCGGCCCCGGGGAGCGCGTGACGACGAAGGGGTTGATCTTTGCTGCGACTCCGGCCAGCGATTTTATCTGCGGGACTCTGCAACTGGCCGCGTCGATGAACATGCACATCTTCACGACGGGGCGTGGCACACCCTATGGGCTGGCGATGGTCCCAGTAATCAAGGTGGCGTCGCGCTCTTTGCTTGCGGAGCGATGGGTCGATCTGATCGACCTCGACGCAGGCACGATCGCCACTGGCGAGGCTACGATTGAGCAGGTTGGCACGCAACTCTTCCAGATGGTGCTTGACGTTGCCAGCGGCCGCAAGCAGACATGGACGGATCGCTGGGGTCTGTACAACGCGCTTGCACTCTTCAATCCGTCGCCGGTTACTTAGCCCTCAGATCTAAGTCGAGTACTTGATCAATTGCATGAAGCCGAAGTCCATGTGTAACTGCATATGACAATGCAGCAACGTATCGCCTGGATTGTCCGCTACGAAATCGACGGCAACGGTGTCCAGCGGCATTACGTTGACGACGTCTTTCTTGAGACCGCTGATAGACTTGTCGCCGATCGCGGTTACTTCAAAAGTGTGCCTGTGCAGATGCATGGGATGCTGGTCGCCGGAAACATTCTGGAAGACGAGCCGGTACCGCTTTCCTCGCTGCACCTTCAGAGGCTCAATGTCGGGCCACGATGTGCCATTGATTGCCCAGGTGTCGAACTTAGAGCCCTTCTGTGGACCGAGATCGATGAGGGCAAGGTTAATGGTTTCGTCAGGAGTTGGCGCCGGCGAGCTATTGGCAAACTGGGTGTAGTCCCAGGTGGCGCTCTGCGGGTCTTTCCAAACCGGAGGGCCGGTCTTGCCTGCGTACTCCACTACGATGCCGAGGCCCATCTGGCGGCTCTTCTCCAGGGTTGAGCCGAGTACCCAGACGCCTGGAGATTTCATCTCGACGATTGCGTCCACGCGCTCCGCGACCGCGATTGAGACGACCTCGACCTCCTTTGGATTAGGGACTGGGTTGCCATCCATCACGATGATCTTGAAGGTATGGCCGGGCAGCGCAAGAACTACATTTTCGGTTGCGCTGGCATTCAGGAGGCGCATGAGGACCTTCTGGCCCTGCTTCACGCGAAGCGGTTCGCCGGCGCCCAGCCGATGTTGATTGATGGTTGCGTATTTGTAACCAACGTCGGAGCCGGACGTCTGCGGATGATTCGCCGATTGGGCTTGCATGGTTTCGACCATGGGAACGAAGGACGGCTCCCAATGATGGATGGCCAGGAAGACCTCCTGATCGTAGTGGTTGGGATCGCTCGCGCCTTCGACTAGTAGGAAACCGAATTGGCCGGTGTACGTCCCCACGGCGAGGTTCGCGCCGGCGGTGGTATGTGTGTGGTACCACCGCGAGCCCGCTGGATTTGGCGTGAGGCTGTAGCGCAGATGTCCTCCCGCAGGAATCATCGGCGAGCCTTCTTCCATGGCGCCGTCGTTCAGCGAGTCGGTTGTAAGGCCGTGCCAGTGCACGATCTCGGCGCTCTCAGTTGCGTTGGTAACGTCGATAGTGACCGGTACGCCCTGGCGGAGGCGCAGCAGGGGACCGGGGACCTGGCCGTTGTAGGCGATGGTCTTGATATTGACGCCGGGAGATATCTCGATGGTGCAGGGTTTTATGGTCAGGGAATGGTTGGCGGCGGTCAGAGGCGATTTGGAACTAGCAGATTTTGCGGAAGTTTGCTGTGCATGCAGAAGGCTGGACGACGCCGGCAGCAACGAGTTTAGAAGCGGATGCGCTACGACTCCGCTGGCGGACAGAAGAAACGATCTACGATTCATGAGCCCTCACACGTACCCGATTAATAGGAATTCTAAAGTCAATCCGCAACTTGTTTGAC
>PKWK01000416.1 GCA_003133205.1 Granulicella sp.
AACGGCCCCACGCCGATCATGTCCAGCATGTTCAGCGCCACTGCGCCGCGCAGGTTCAGGCTGCGGTGGAGATGCGGTTCGCCCTCAGGCCGCGTTTCGATCGATGTCACCGGCGTCTCGATGCTTCGAGTCTAGACCATCCCCGCGTCTACGCCACGCACTCAGCCGACGCTACTTGGCATCCCAGGCGTCCTGGGCGCTCTTATTGCCATTCATGTACGTCACTTCGATCTTCTGGTAGGTGAACGTGATCCGTTCGCTGCCGCCAACCTTGGTGACGTTGGTGATCACCGCGTCGCTCAGGTTGATCTTCTGCGCCGCCTTCTCCGTCTTCGCGCTGCCAGCCGGGAACACGATCGACACCTGGAGCACCTCATTCGAACTCATCGCCTGATAGAACATCGGTGAGGCTTTATCGATCGCCTTCATAATCGTGATCAATCCGTGCTGACGCTTCCCGCTCGCCATCCCGCTCGCAGCGTCCCTGCTCGGAGTCTCTTCGCGGACCACGTCAGTCAGCCGGATCTGCTCAGTGCCGGCCGTCTTCATATCTCCGCCTTTGATCCTCCCCTGCTTGGACCCTTCTATCGTCATGTAGGCGTCTACAGCTGCCAATGCCTTTACTGCCGGCATCAGCGTAACTACCAAGCCGCACACCACAACCAACCGCCCTGCTCGACCAATTCGCATAGCAAATCCTCCTGAGTTTCCAATATCCCAGCGACGAACGAGGCCCGGCATTCCGCAATGGTTCTATCACGCGCCGAAGAACACCAGCAATCGCCAATCTGACCTTGGATCGAGGTGGCCTCTTCCTCGATACCCCACCGCAGCGCCCCCTTCCCCCCGCCGCATGACAGAGACCTCCTGCATGAGCGACACTGTCAGGGATCAAAAAACTGGAGCCACCCAAGATGACCGGACTACGCGAACAACAAATGATCGAGGCCGCCAACCTGCTGCTCGACGCTCGCCGCACCCACACCCCCATCGCCGACCTGCCGCCCGAACTGCAGCCCACCTCGACCGAAGAGTGCGGCCGCGTGCACGACGAAATGGCCCTCGCCTACCAGGACATCGGCGGCTGGAAGGTCGGCGCTCCAAGCCCCGAAGCCGTCCCGTTCTTCGCGCCCATGCCGCGCGCCTGGATGGCCCCCAGCGGTGCAATCCTCAGTGGCCCCACCTACCGCTACCGCGTCCTCGAAGCTGAGATCGCCTTCCTGATCGGCGAAGACCTGCCACCACGCGACACGCCCTACACGCGCGAAGAGGTCGTCGCTGCCATCGCCAGTTGCCATCCCGTCATTGAGGAGCTTGAGTCCGGCCTCATCGACCCCAAGGCCGCCAACAATTTTTCCGCGCTCGCCGATCTGCAGATGCACGGCGGCTTCATCCACGGCCCGGCCTGCGCGGACTGGAAGAGCATCGACTTCTCCAAGGAGACGGTCACGCTCTCCATCGACGGCGTGGTCCAGGTCGAGCGCACCGGCTCCAACACCTCCGGCGACCTCCTGCGCCTGCTCCCCTACCTCGCCAACGAGGGCGCCGCGCGCACCGGAGGCCTCCAAGCCGGCCAGTGGATCACCACCGGAAGCTGGACCGGCAACACGCCCGCGCTGCCCGGCTCAAAGGCTGAAGCAGTGTTCGCCCACGCCGGCCGCGTCAGCCTGCGCTTCGCCTAAGCCACGACGATGCCCAAGCAGACCACACGCCGAACCTTCCTCAAGCTCAGCGCCGCAGCCGCGTCCCTAAGCGCAGCCGAGTTCGCCCACGCGCTCCCCGCAGGCACTCGCATCTCCATCGTCACGGACGATGACTCGCCGCTCATAACCAGCGCGCCCGTCCAATGGGCACTCGAAAAACTTCGCCAGGCCATCACACCCAAAGGTCTTGCCGCCAAAAAAGGCGGCTCTCCCTTCAGCATCCTCATTGCCCCCGTCGCCAGCCCGCTAGCCAAAGCCTTCCCCAACCGGCCCAGATTTACCCAGCCTGAGTCGACCTCCCTCATTCCCGGCGGCAATAAGTTCAGCCTGCTCGCCACCGGCAGCGACGTTCGCGGCATCACCTACGCCGTCCTCGAACTCGCCGACCGCATCCGCCTCAGCGATTCCCCCATGCTCGAGCTGCAACTAGCTGCGCCGCTCATCGAATCCACCCCCAACCGCGTCCGCAGCGTCGCCCGCGCCTTCCTCTCCGAGATCGAGGACAAAGCCTGGTTCTACGACCGCGCCTTCTGGACCGCCTACCTCGACACTCTCGCCGCCGCCCGCTTCAACCGCTTCAACTTCGCGCTCGGCTTCGGCTGGGACTTCCCCCGCGGCGTCACCGGCGACTACTTCCACTTCCCCTACCCCTACCTCGTCGAGGTCCCCGGCTACGAGCAGGTCCACGTCGAACCGGCTCTCCAGCCCGGCGAGCGCCAGCGCAACCTCGAAACCCTCCAATTTATCGCCACCGAAACCGCTCGCCGCGGCATGGACTTCCAACTCGGCATCTGGACCCACGCCTACCAGTGGACCGACAGCCCGCACTCCGACCACCACATCGCCGGCCTCACGCCCGAAACGCACGCCGCCTACTGCCGCGATGCCCTCGCCCTCATCCTCAAGGACTGCCCGCAGATCACCGGCCTCACCATGCGCATCCATGGCGAGAGCGGCATCCCCGAGGGCAGCTATCCCTTCTGGCAAACACTCTTCGACGCCATCCCCGCGGCCGGCCGCAAGATCGAAATCGACATGCACGCCAAGGGTCTCAACCAGATCATGATCGACATGGCGCGCAAGACCGGCATGCCCGTCAAGGCCGGCGCAAAGTTTTGGGCCGAGCACCTTGGCCTCGGCTACCAGCAGGCCGACATCCGCGCCAACGAGTACCCCCGCAAAGGGGTGACCGGAGCCTTCGCCGTCTCCAGCGGCGAGCGCAACTTCACCCGCTACGGCTACGGCGACTTCTACCAGCAGAACAGCGGCATCGACCTCCTCTACCGCGTCTGGCCCGGCACGCAGCGCCATCTCCTCTGGGGCGACCCCGCGCTCGCCGCAGGATACGGCCGCGCCGCCAACTTCTGCGGAGCCGCCGGCATGGAACTCTGCGAGCCGCTCACCTTCAAGGGCCGCGAAAGCTCCGGCCATCCTGGCGGCCGCAACGCCTACGCCGACGGCGCACTGGGTGCCCCACATCCTGCAGGGATGTGGGAAACGTCTGACCTCGACACCGCCAAGTTCGCCGTCACCTACCTCCTCTGGGGCCGCTACCTCTACAACCCCGACACCGCACCGGAAGTCCATCACCGCTACCTCAAACAAGCCTTCGGCCCCGCCGGACCCGCGCTAGAAACCGCGCTCGCGAACTCCAGCCGCATCCTTCCGCTGATCACGACAGCATGGTGCCCCTCGGCCTCCAACCACGAGTTCTGGCCGGAGATGCTCACCCCCGTCTCCATCCTCCCCATCACCGGCAAGCCGCTCTACGGAGACTCGCCCACGCCCCACAACGTCAGTGCCATCAGCCCGCTCGACCCGCAAATCTTCACCACCATCGACCAGCACGCCAAAGACCTCGTATCCGGCACAAAGAACGCGCGCTACAACACCAGCGAAGTCATCGCCTGGCTCGAAGCCCTGGTCGCCACCTCCACCAAAGGTCTCGCAGCAGCCCGTACAGCCGCCGGTTCCAAGCACCTCACTCCCGAGTTCCGCCGCGCCGAAGAAGACATCCTCATCCTCAACGGCCTCGGCTCCTACTACGCCAACCTCTTCCGCGCCGCGCTCTACTACAGCATTTACAAACAAAGTAGTGGCGGCACCAGCGCCGTGGCCTCATTCCGTGCGGCGCGTGACTCATGGGCAGCAATGGCCAAGCGCGCGCAGACGATATACAAAACGGACGTCAGCTACGGCTCAACACCATTCCGCCGCGGCCACTGGGCCGACCGCTTGCCGGCGATTGAGGCAGACTTGGCTCTTTTCGAAAAGAGTCTTGGAATAAAGCCCGGTGTTCCCATGTTCATTGACATGCAACTCGTCCCCCCGCCCCCTCCACGCCCTACCATCGCCGCAAAGCACACCGCGCCCAATTCCTTCCACCCCGGCAGCGACCTCCCTCTCACCATCAGCACGCCCGCCACCGTGACCAACGCCATCCTGTGGTATCGCCACGTCAACCACGGCGAACGCTGGCTCTCCGTGCCTATGAAGCAATCCGGCCCCACCCACTCCGCCGTCATCCCCGACAACTACACCGACTCCCCCTACCCGCTCCAGTACTACTTCGAACTCCACACCGCCGCCTCCGCCACGCTCCACCCGCCCTTCAATCCGACCCTCAGCAACCAGCCTTACTACGCCGTCCACTTGCGCACCTAATCGCCGGAGCGTTTAGCATAGAGGTATGTCCACGAGCCTCCCAAACGGCGTTCAAATCAACGCCCCCATCTCCCCGCGTTTCGCCGAAGTCCTAACCCCCGAAGCCATCGCCTTCATCGTCGGCCTCCAGCGCAAGCACAACGCCCGCCGCAAGGAACTCCTCGCCGCCCGCGCCACCCGCCAGGCCGCGCTCGACGCCGGCCAGAAACCCGACTTCCTCCCCGAAACATTGAACATCCGCAACTCCGAATGGATCGTCGCCCCTCTGCCCGCCGACCTGCTCGACCGCCGCGTCGAGATCACCGGCCCCGTCGACCGCAAGATGATCATCAACGCCCTCAACTCCGGCGCCAAGGTCTTCATGGCCGACTTCGAAGACTCCACCACGCCCACCTGGGACAACCTGATCGACGGCCAACTTAACCTGTGCGACGCCGTCCGTCGTACCATCACCTTCGAAGACCCGGCAACCAAGAAGAGTTATAAACTCATCGACAAGCCCGCCGTTCTCTTCGTCCGCGCCCGCGGCTGGCACCTCGACGAGCGCCACATGCTGGTCAGCCCTGAGCAGGGTGGACCAGCCGAGTCCATGTCCGGCTCCTTGTTCGACTTCGGCCTCTACGCCTTCCACAACGCGAAGGAGCTTCTCGCACGCGGCTCCGGCCCCTACTTCTATCTGCCCAAGTTGGAGTCGCACCTCGAAGCCCGCCTCTGGAACGACGTCTTCATCCAGGCCGAGAGCGAACTCGACCTGCCCAAGAACTCCATCAAAGGCACAGTCCTCATCGAAACCATCCTCGCCACCTTCGAGATGGACGAGATCCTCTACGAACTGCGTGACCACTCCGCCGGCCTCAACTGCGGACGCTGGGACTACATCTTCAGCTTCATCAAGAAATTCGCCGGCGACGATAGCGTCCTCCTCCCCGACCGCGGTCAGGTCACCATGACCACGCACTTCATGCGCAGCTATTCGAAACTTTGCATCAAGACCTGCCACCGCCGCAACGTCTCCGCCATGGGCGGCATGTCCGCGCTGATCCCAAGCAAGTCCGACCCCGTCGCCAACGAGCGCGCGATCGCCGGCGTTCGCGCCGACAAGGAGCGCGAGGCCACCGACGGCCACGACGGCACCTGGGTCGCGCACCCCGGCCTCGTCCCCATCGCGCTCGAAGTCTTCGACCGCCTCATGCCCATTCCAAAGCCCAACCAGATCGCCAAGCAGCTCCCCGACTACCACACCACCGCCGCCGACCTGCTCCAGGTCCCCCCCGGCACCATCACGGACGCCGGCCTCAAGCAGAACGTCGCGGTCGGTCTCGGCTACGTCGAGGCGTGGCTGCGCGGCATCGGCTGCGTGCCCCTCTTCAACCTGATGGAAGACGCCGCCACAGCCGAGATCAGCCGCGCCCAGCTCTGGCAGTGGGTCCACCACCACGCGAAGCTGGAAGACGGTCGCGCGGTCACCACCGCCCTTGTCGAGCAGACCATCGACGACGAACTCGCCTCCACGCGCCCCAAGGTCGACGACGCCCGCTTCTCCGCCTACGAGCGTGCCGCCACCCTCATGCGCAAGCTCATCGAGTCGCCCACCTTCCCCGAGTTCCTCACCGTCCCCGCATACGCCGAGGTCCTCGCCGCCGAAAAATTTTAGGGGGAAAGCCTTATCTTCCTCGCCAATAACAAGTTCGTACATCTTGACAGCCCGCCCAAGAATCTCAATCATCGGTGATAGCTGTCGGCGAGGTGTCCTTTGGCACGTCCTTACTGGTCCGGTCACATTCAGATCTCTCTCGTCTCCTTCGGCGTAAAGCTCTTCGTCGCGACCGAAGCCAAGAGCGAGATCCGCTTCTATCAAATCAGCCGCAGCACCGGTGAGCGCGTGCGCCACCAGAAGGTGCTCGCCTCCGCGCTCGAACAGGCGCCCGACGAGGCCGCCGCACCCGTCGAAAAGGATGAGATCGTCAAGGGTTACGAATACACCAAGGGCCAGTACGTCATCATCGAGCCCTCCGAGATCGCCAACCTCCGCGTCCCCTCCAAGCACACCGTCGAAATCCAGCAGTTCGTCTCGCTCGACGAACTCGCTCCCGAATACCTCGAAAAGCCCTACTTCGTCGTCCCCGAGAACGACATCCAGGCGGAAGCATTCGCCGTCGTCCGCGCCGCCCTCGCCAAGTCGAAGAAGGCCGGCCTCGGCAAGATCGCCTTCAGCGGCCGCGAGAACATCATCGCCATCACCGCTGCGCCCGGCGACCAACCCGGCATGATGGCCTACACCATGCGCTACGAGGAAGAACTCCGCAAGCCCGCGGAATACTTCGGCGAGATCAAGAAAGTCGCCATCGACAAAGACTCCCTCGAACTCGCCGAGACCCTCATCAAGAAGCGCACCGCCAAGTTCGACCCCAGCAAATTCACCGACGGCTACGAGACTGCGCTGAAGGAACTGGTCGAAGCCAAGATCAAGCACGCGCCGATCCCCAGGGACGAAGTTGTCGAGCCGAAGCGTGGCCAGGTGATCAACCTGATGGACGCACTCCGCAAGAGCGTTCAGGCCGGCGAAGCCGCACCCGCCGCCGGCAAGAAGAAGCCGCCAGTCAGCGTGAAAGAGGCGCCCGCCGCCAAGTCCGCCAAAGGCATTGCCCTCGTCAAGCCCGCCGCGAAGGCCGCCCGCCGCAAGTCCGCCTGACACGCGCACGGACGGCAGCGAGTAAAATCCCTCGTTGAGGGAAGGAGCCGGAGCAACCATGGCAGTCGCTAAGACTAAGTCCAGGGCGGCAAAGCGCGCTCCCTCCAAGGCCCCAAAGAAGTCCTCTACTAAGTCGAAGAACCCCGCCCAGGCTGCGTCGAACGCGGTCGATGAGCAGCTAGCGCGCTATCGCTCCATGCGCGACTTCCACATCACCGCGGAGCCCAGCGGCGCTTCCACAAAGTCCCCCAAAAACGAGAACAGTACGAATTACCCCTTCTGTGTGCAGAAGCATGCCGCCTCGCACCTGCATTACGACTTCCGCCTGGGCTGGAACGGCGTCCTCAAAAGCTGGGCCGTCGCCAAGGGCCCGAGCTACGTCGTCGCCGACAAGCGTCTCGCCGTCCAGGTCGAAGACCACCCCATGGAGTACGGCGGCTTCGAGGGCGTCATTCCCGCCGGGCAATATGGCGGCGGCACCGTCATGATCTGGGATCAGGGCACGTGGGAGCCGCAACCCGCCTGCCCCGACGTCGACGCCGGACTGCGCGACGGCTCGCTCAAGTTCATCCTTCACGGCACCAAGCTCAAGGGCAAGTGGGCGCTCATCCGCATGCACGGCAAGTCCGGCGGCTCGCCCAGCAAGCCAAACTGGCTGCTCATCAAGGAACACGACGACTTCGAGCGCCCCGCATCGGCTCCCGCCGTCACCGACGCAGAGCCCAACTCCGTCGTCACCGGTCGCGACATCGACCAGATCGCCCGCAGCGAAGACCACGTCTGGAACTCCAAAGACACGCGCTCCGGCAACCAGGCCTGGTATCGCCAGGACAGCAAATCCGACGCCACGGAGAGCGCCAAAGGCGCGCCCAATTCTAGCCTGGGGCGAAGCTCCAGGTCCGCCGATTCCGTAAGCGACAGAGGGCTGAAGGCCCGACCCATCCTCACCCCCCAGCAGTCCGCCAAACTCCCGCGCGAATCCCAGCCCGCGTTCCTCTCCCCACAGCTAGCCCAGCAGGCCGAAGCGCCCCCATCCAACGACGGCTGGCTGCACGAACTCAAACTCGACGGCTACCGCATGCAGGCTCGCAAAGACGGCCACCGCGTCCAACTCCTCACCCGCAAGGGCCTCGACT
The DNA here is from genome assembly GCA_003133205.1 of Granulicella sp. Next base: position 8,196 of record PKWK01000416.1, read on the forward strand.
GGACCCACCGCATGCCCACAATTGCGGCGGAGATCGCGAAGCTGCAACCAGCCAAGATCACCCTGGATGGTGAAGTCGTCGTCCTCTCCCCCGACGGCAACAGCAGCTTTGCTGCGCTGCAAGCCGCATTTCAGGATAGTGCCAGGAACCCGCTCACGTACTTCTGTTTCGACCTCCTCCATCTCAACGGCCACAACACCCGCAACCTCCCGCTGCACGACCGCAAAGCCCTCCTCGCCGAAGTCCTCGCTCACGCCGACCCCGACATCCTTCGCATCTCCGAGCACCTCGAATCCGACGGCCCCACCATCTTCCACAATGCCTGCAAGCTCCGCGCCGAGGGAATCGTCTCCAAGCGCGCCTCCGCCAAATACTCCTCCGGCCGCACCTCCGACTGGATCAAATGCAAGTGCCTCCACGAGCAGGAGTTCGTCATCGGCGGCTTCACTCTCCCCGGCGCCGGCCACACCGGCATGCGCGGCGTAGGCGCTCTCCTCCTCGGCTACTATCGCGACCACAAACTCATCTACGCCGGCCGCGTTGGAACCGGCTTTACGGAGAAGACCCACAAGCTCCTACGCGACAAGCTCGAACCCCTCGCCCAATCCTCCACACCCTTCGAGAAGCCTCCCGCCGACGCCCGCAAGGGAGCGTATTGGGTCAAGCCCACGCTCGTAGCCCAGGTCCGCTTCGCCACGTGGACCGCCGACAGCCTCGTCCGCCAGGCCGCGTTCCTCGGCCTCCGCGAAGACAAGCCCGCCGCCGAAGTCACCCGCGAAACCTCCGCCCCCACACCCAAGTCCTCAAAGCCTACGAATGTTCGGGTGCCCCATCCATCGCAGCCTCACCGCGATGGGTGGGATGAACACTCTTCATCGAGCACCAAGGCCGCCTCCCACGTCGTCCATCCCCGCGCGGTCGCCGCCAAGGTCGCTCCCACCGAAGAACATCCGCCAGTCCGCCTCACCCATCCCACAAAGATCCTCGATCCCGAAACCGGCCTCACCAAACAGGCCCTCGCCGACTACTACTGGGCGGTCGCCGCCCGCATGCTGCCGCACATCGCCGGCCGCCCGCTCTCGCTCGTGCGCTGCCCCGAAGGCTCCGCCAAGCCCTGCTTCTTCCAGAAGCACGTCACCTCCGTGCTCCCGCCCGGCATCGGCTCCGTCGATGTCCCCGACAAGAAAACCGGCGCAATCGAGCCATACATCACGCTCACCGAGAAATCAGCCACCCCCGAAGCCCTCGCCTCGCTCGCCCAACTCGGCGTCCTCGAAATCCACCCGTGGGGCTCGCGCAACGACGACCTCGAGCACCCCGACCGCCTCATCTTCGACCTCGACCCCGACGAATCGCTCGTCTGGCCCACCGTCACCGAAGCCGCCGCCGAAGTCCGCGCCCGCCTCAAAAAGCTCGGCCTCGCCAGCTTCCTCAAAACCACCGGCGGCAAGGGTCTCCACGTCGTCATCCCGATTCAGCCGACGCTCGACTGGTCCGCCGCGAAAGACTTCGCCCACCGCTTCGCTCTCGCCATGGAGAAGGCGAACCCCAGGCTCTACCTCACCAAAATGACCAAGTCCGCCCGCACCGGCAAGATCTACCTCGACTATCTGCGCAACGAGCGCGGCGCCACCGCCGTCGCTCCGTACTCGCCCCGCGCCCGCGCCGGCGCGCCCGTCTCCATGCCGCTCGCGTGGTCCGAACTCGCCGCCCCCAAACGCCCATCCTTCCGCGTCCCCGACTTCGCCGACTGGCGCGCCCGCCTCGCCAAAGACCCCTGGAAAGCCATCGCGACGACCCACCAGGCCATCACGCCGGAAACCCTTGCTGCCTACGCCAAGTCTTAATGCTCCACCCCAGACATCCGCTTTCCCATATGACCCCGTCACTGCGTCCCACCCCTCCGCATGCTAGCGTGGATTGCGGGAATCAAGCTGGAGCAATCGACCACTTCGGCCTGCTCGGATTCACGCGACACACCGCCGCACCCGGACGCCTGATCGGCGGCTCGCTCATGGTCGCAGGAATGTTGTTAATCGGGAAGTTTTAGCTACTGCCCATACGTAGCCGCAGGCCCGTGTTTGCGGAAATAATGCCGGTCCAGCAGAGCCTGCGTCACCACGTTCGCCTCGGCCTTCAGCGTCAGCGTCTTGTACGCCATCTTCGCGCAATACTCCAACACCACCGCATTGTGCGCCGCATCGTGCGCGTCCTTGCCCCAGCAGAACGGTGCATGTCCCGCCACCAGGCATGCCGGCACGGCCAGCGGGTCGATGGCCGGATGCTCAGGCGTCGCGGCAAAGCGAGCCACGATAGCGAGACCAGTCTCGTGGACATACCGCCCACCGATGGCTTCGTCAGTCAGCGGAGCCGTACACGGCACCGGCCCATAAAAATAGTCCGCATGCGTAGTCCCGAGCGCCGGAATCGCAAGCCCGGCCTGCGCAAAACTCGTCGCGTACTCCGAATGCGTATGCACCACCGCACCAATCGTCGGGAACTCACGATACAGCAGCGTATGCGTGTCGAGGTCCGACGACGGCTTCAATGTGCCCTCTACTATCTTGCCGTTCAGGTCGGTGACCACCATGTGCTCGGGCCGCAGGTCGTCGTAATCCACGCCCGACGGCTTGATGACCACAAGCCCCTGTTCGCGGTCGACTCCGCTGGCATTGCCGAAGGTGTAGAGGACAAGCCCATGCTTGACCAGTTCAAGGTTGGCGTCGAGGACAGCGGTGCGAAGTTCTTTAAGCAGCATGACTTACAGGATACAACCGCCAGTCGCCTCTTGAGTGCGCCACCCGCTCTGCGATGCAATATCCGGTACTGCTTAAGGTCACGGCTCATAGGCTGCTGAAAAGTCCGTCTCCTGTCCTCGGGATCCATCTCCTGTCCTCGGGATCCGTCTCCTGCCTTTGGGATTAGCGTGGGGCTTTAGCTTTAGCCCCGGGCCTTCTCTTCGTTGCCGCGATTGAGGACTCACGCATCAGCGCCGGCTGAGAAACCACACCGCCAGCAGCACCAGCGTGACAACCAGGCTGCCCGGCCAAACCCACCAGCCGCCTTGGCTCGAATAACCCGCAACCAGACAGCCCGAAAGCCCGGTGCAAAGCAAGAGGCTCGCGCCAACAATGGATGCGGTCTTGGTGGTTCTTTTCATCTGCGTGGATCTACTGCAACAGGCTCTCTTCGCTGGAGCGCAGCCGCAGAATCCGGTCAATCGCATACGGCGCGCGATGGCTCGTAGTATGGAAGTGACGCACCTGCAACTCACCCAGCAAGCCGATGCCGAGCATCTGGATGCCCGCAAGAATGAGCACGCCGGCAATGACGAAGATAGGTCCGTGAGCGAGCATGACGCGCTGGCCGGTAAAAATCTTCAGCGCGAGCAGCCACATCGCCAGCCCTCCGCCGGAGATCATGCCCAGCGCTCCGATCGACCCGAAGAAGTGCAGCGGGCGCGTCATGTAGCGCAGCAGGAAGCGGATCGTCACCAGGTCGAAACAGACCCGCACCGTGCGCGAAATTCCGTAGTGACTTTGGCCATACTGGCGCCGCGGGTTCGAGATGGGGATCTCGCAGATGCTGGCGCCGTACCACGAGGCCAGCGCCGGGATGAAGCGGTGCATCTCGCCATACAGCGGTATGTTGTTGATCACCTCGCGGCGGTACGCCTTGAAGGTCGTGCCAAAGTCGTGAATATCCACGCCGGAGATGCGCGCCATGATCCAGTTCGCGCAGGCCGACGGAATGCGCCGGAACAGCAGGTTGTCCGCGCGGTGCGAACGCCATCCGCTGACCACGTCATAGCCTTCTTCCAAGCGCGCCAGAAAGTTCGGAATCTCTTCCGGATCGTGCTGCAGGTCGCCGTCCATCGAGATCAGCATGTCGCCCTGGGCGTGATCGAAGCCGGCTGCCAACGCGGACGTCTGGCCGAAGTTGCGGCGCAGCTTGATGACCAGCACCCGGCTGTCGACTGCGGCGATCTCCTCCAGCAGCCGGTAGGTGCGATCGCGCGAGCCATCGTCGACGAACACCATCTCGAAGGACTCGCCCACCTGCTCCATCACCAGCTTGACGCGGTCATAGAGCGTCGTGACGTTCTCCTCTTCGTTGTGGAACGGCACGACGATAGAGTATTTCGGCACACATTGATGATACGCCCGGAAAACGCGGCGCGTCATGAATTCCCGACACCGAAAAGCACCCATTATGACGTCATCGCAGGAATCAACTATGGTACACAAATCCGACGCGAGGGTCTCGACGGGGGAATCGCCGCGCATGAAAATAGATGCAGCGGAGCGCTATGAAACCGATCTTTAGGATATTGATGATCGTGGTGGCTGTTGCCGTTGGAGCCGCCTGGTACGTTCACTGGGCGAGGACGCGCGCGCTGAATAGCGGCGATGTCTTCGTCCGCGAGGAGTCGGGCGACAACTCCAGGCCCGAGTCGGCAAACCAACCTGCCCGCTCGCAGGAACTGGCAGAAAATGGAACAGGAGCACCCGGCTTGTCCCGCCCGCAGGACAACGTTGCAACCATTCCGACTTCCGACACAATCAGCCGCAACCCGTCAAACGGAATCGTCTTGGCCCGCCCCGGAAGGTATCAACTCTACCGCCAGGGAGATATCACGTGGCGGATGGACACCGATAACGGCGATGCGTGCGTTCTCTTCGCGACGGTGGTCCAGTGGGGCAAGACGATCGTGTACGACCATGGATGCGGCAGTCGCTAGCGTTGTGCGTCACACAATGGGACATGGATTCGCTTTGAAAGGAATGGGCTTCAGACGCTGCCGAAAAAGGCGTTGCTATCGCCTTTCGGATTAGCGTAGGGCTTCCGCAGTTGCCCTTGCCTTTCGGATTAGCGTGGGGCTTCCGCCCCACGAATAAGGCCACAAAAGCTAAAGGGGCTTTAGAGGATGATGAAAAATGCGACGATTTGAAAGGGCGCGANNGCTTTAGCCACTGAGGGAATCTCCGCGTGGGGTAGGCGACTTTTTCAGCACCCTCTTTAGCCCCGGGCCTTCCGTCCGAAGCGCCGAAGCTGACTTTTTCAGCATCCTCTTCAGCTTTGCCGCCGCCCCTTAGATGAAGTTCAGGAACGTCGCAGGCTTTACCTGCGACCCCGGGAAGACCACCTCAAGGTTGCGCGATCCCAGAGTCTTATACGCCGCTTCGCCCAGCACGTTGCGGAAGTCGGTCGTCACCGCCAGGTCGCGCCCCTCGTTCAACTGCTCGTTCGCAACCCCCGGCCACTTCCCGTAGACCTTGCCGCCCCTCACCTGCCCGCCGAGCACGAACATCACATTCGCGTGCCCGTGGTCGGTACCGCCGGTCCCGTTCTGCCGCGCCGTCCTTCCAAACTCCGACATCGTCACCAGCGTCACGTTCTCCGCGTCCGTCCCCATGTCCTTCCAGAAGGCGGCAATCGAGTTGGCGAACTCCGTCAGCCGGTTCGCCAGTTGTCCTGTCGCCGCACCCTGGTTCTGGTGCGTGTCCCATCCTCCGATGTCGGAGAATGCCGCCTCAACTCCAAGGTTAGCTTTCAGTAATTGCGCTATCTGTTTCAAACTATTGCCGAACGGAGTATTGGGATAGAGCGCCCCAACCGCCGGCTGATACTTCGCCGGATCGGCCGCCTTCAACATCTTTACCGCTTCAAACGTCTCCTGCCCGGTCCCCTGCAGCACCGAGTCCGAACTCTCGTCGTACATCGCCTGGAACGCGTTCGAGATCGGCGATGTCTGCGGTCCCTTGCCACCCACCGAAAAGTCCGCCAGGTTGTTCAGTGCAATCGCCGGCACCTTCCCCTGCAGTGTCCGCGGAACCTGAGTCCCCAGCGCAACCGCCCGGAACGCCGACTGCTTGCCCTGCGTAGGCTCTACCGCCAGCGCACGGTTGAGCCAGCCGTCCTCGGTCACCTTCACCCCCGGCGTGCCGCTCTCCATATAGTCCTGCGCGTCGAAGTGCGAGCGCGACGGGTCCGGCGAACCAGCCGCATGAACGATCGCGAGGTGTCCCTGGTCATACAGCGGCTTGAAAGGCGCCATCTGCGGGTGCAGTCCAAAGAAGCCATCCAGATCGATCACTTCGTTCTGCTTGATCGCGATAGAAGGCCGCATCGCGTAGTAATTCTTCTCCTGGTACGGCACCACCACGTTCAATCCGTCCACCGCGCCGCGCTGAAACAGCACCACCAGCTTCTTCTTGTTCGCCGCAGCGGTCGTCACCTCGGCAAGCACGCTGCGCGACAGAAACGCCGGAATACTCGATGTCCCGATCAGGGCCAGCGCGCCACCCTTCATGAATCCGCGCCGCGTGACCCCACGCTTCGCCGCGTCTCGTCCGCAGATGTCGCAACCCCAGTCGCTATGGTCCGCCGTATTCCATCCTCTGCTCGTCATGTCGCTGCTCCAGTTGCCCGGACTCAACGTTCGCAGTCCCGAATCCTACCTAATGCATCTTCAAACTCCACACCATCGGCGAAGTTGTCCGCCATCCCCCATACGTCGCACCGCAGGGTCTTACCTCGAACCTGGTACCTCGAACCTGCTTTATCTCCTCTGAAACTCCGGCGACCCCAGCATCAGGCCAGCCATGATCGCTGCCTGCCGATCGTCCGGAACCGCATTTCGCGCTGCGATCGCCAAACTGAATTCCCCGGCAATCGGTCCTCCGGCAAATGCTCCAGCCCCGCGGGCTCCGCCACCGCCGCCCTGGAACTCCTTCGCCGCCTGGATCGCCGCCGTCTGATCGTTCGATTGTCCGAGCACCGCCGCCCGCGTCTTCTCACTCAGCGGCTGCTCCAGCAGAATCTGCTCGAGCTTCTTCTCCTTCGCCGCGACCTCGGGATCGATCGTGCCGTCCGCGGCTTCCATTGCGACCGACCTGCCGGCCGCCGCCGATTCACCCAGCAGCTTCGACCAATCCGTCCGCACTCCGAGCAGCTTGTCTCCGCTCATCACCAGCGCAAAGTTCATCCGGCTCACCAGCGCCCCGGTGCTCACCCACGGCTCCGACATCCACGAGTAGCCATTCGGCGTCTGCATTCCGTACAGCGGCATCCCCAGTTTGTCGAGCGCCTGCACCAGTCCCAGCGAGTTATTCACCGTCGCGCCGCTCGCCCGCACCGCCGACACCACAAACTCCAGCGGCGTCTTCACCTTCGACCGCTCCGCCGCCGGCCCCCAGAACTCCGCCGAATCAAACATCGTCTGCAACACTGTCTTGATGTCGCCGCCGCTCGCGAGGAACGCCTGCGCCATCCTGTCCACCAGCGCCGGAGGAGGATCGTCGCTCACAAACCGCACCGCAAGCTTGGTCGAAATAAACTTCGCCGTCGCCGGGCTGGTCGCCAGCATATGCAGCACCTGGAGCCCCTCGTTCATGCCGTTCTCGTTGATCGTCTTTCCCAGCACCGTCTTCGGCCCCGGCTCATGCCGCCGCTCGTCGAACTGGAAATCCCCGCCACGCTCCGGTTGCGCGATCGTCCATCCGGTGAACACTCTCGCCACCTGGGTCACGTCCGCCTGCGTATAGCCGCCGTTGACGCCCAGCGTGTGCAGTTCCATCAACTCGCGCCCGTAGTTCTCGTTCAGCCCGCGGTCCTTCAGCGCAGCCTTCACCTGCGGATTCTGCGGCATCGGCGGCCGCACCCCGAACAGGCCCGGTCCAAACCGCCCCGGGAACGCGGGTCCCTGCTTCGCAGCGGCAGAATCCGGCCCGATGCTCCGCCAATTGTCCAGATACATCAGCATCGCCGGGCTCTTCGCCGTCGCCACCAGCAGGTCCTCGAACTTGCCCAGCGCGTTCGGCCGGATCACATCCCGCTCATACGAGGGGATCAGATAGGGCTCGTTCTGGTTCTTCCGCACATACACGTTGAAGTGGTTCAGCCAGAAGTCGGTCATCACCGCTTCCAACTGCCGCTCGCTGTAGATGTCCCGGATCAACCGCGCCTGCATCTCCTCGGCTCCAATCATGCGCGTCGAGTTCTGCATGGCCGCGAAGATCTCCCTCTGCTGCGAATTCAACCCCTGCGTGAACTGGGCCACTTCGCCCCCGCTCAAACTCTGCCGAAACCCCACAAAGTCCGCCGGAGCCATCGCGATCACCTTGCGCATCCGCTCTTCAGGAGGCAGGTTGATGATCTTCACCGCCTCGATATCCTTGAATAAACTCTCCACATGCTGGTTGGCCGCCTGCCCCGTGTCAGCAGTATCCGCCTTCGGCAGCACCACCGTTGCGTTGCTCGTCGCGCCATTTCCAGCCCCGCCGGCCATCGCTTCGGAGTTCGGAGTTTCCGCAGCCATACCTCCGCCTGCTGTCCCCGCGGCAGTCGTCCCCATACCGGCGGCAATCGCACCCTGCTCAGCCTGCGCAGCCTTCTTCCCCGCCTTTCGTCCCGGCGCCGTTCCCGCTCCAGCCGGCGCCGTCCCGGCCGTCATCGTGTCTCCAGCCATGGAGCTGTCGGCATTCCCAGCAGTGGCAGTGGCAGCGGCGGCAGCGGCCGCATCCTTGCCCGCCTTGTTGGCCTGCTGCATCTTGTAAAACGCCATCTGGTCGCCGTAGATCGCCCGTTCCACCGGATCCGAAGGTAGCCACATATTCCTCTGCGCCATGGCCCGGATGATCTGCTGACTCGGATACCGAGCCATCAACTGCGCCTGCGGCAACTGCATCGCAGGAAACATCGCAAGCCGCGCATTCAACGCCGAATCGTCAATCTTCGATGGGTTCAACTGCATCTCGAACCAGGTGCTCAGCCCCATCGCCTGCACGGCCGCCACATCTCCCGGCCTCGGCCCGAAGGTCAGCCGGTTCAGCGCATGCAGCACGCGGCTCTCGCCCTTCGTCTGCTGAACGCCCGCGGTCGGTCCGCGCTTCACCACGTTCGCCGCAAACAGAGGCTGGTCGACCATCAGCACGCACAGCACACACGCCAGCGCCGCCCGAGCCGTGCCCTGGTAGCCCACCCCTTGAAGTCCTGTCAATCCTTTACCCTGCCCATCCAACCGTCGCGCAACTCGCATCGAACCTCCACGACTAGCTTAGTCCGCTAACCGCACACACCGCCAGTCAAACGCGGCCCCGAGCAGCATAACTGCGCTCCCGCCTCGCTAAACCCACGAAAATCTCGCCAGTTGCGCGTCCACCCTGATTTCCCCCACCAAAGTCCCACCATCGCCTGCCTGCCAACCGGAGCGGCGCGACCTCTGCGGTACCCTTAGGCGAGGAGATATCAATGAAGTTCGAGATGGACAAGACCCCGCCGCGCCAGATCTATAACCTGCTGATCGGGCTCGTGGCCCCGCGGCCGATCGCCCTGGTCACCAGCATGGATCAGAACGGAGTTCTCAACGCAGCGCCATTCAGCTCCTACAACTACCTCTGCACCGATCCGCCCATCATCGGCATGGGCGTCACCAACCGGTCCGGACGCGACGCCGTGCCCAAGGATACGGCGAGGAACATCCGCCGCACGGGCGAGTTCGTGGTCAACGTCGTCACCGAAGACCTGCTCGAAAAGATGAATATCTGCGCGACCGACTTCCCTGCCGGCGTCAACGAATTGGAGATGGCCGGCCTGACAACCGCGCCATCGTCGGTCGTCAAAGTCCCGCGCATCGCCGAAGCCCACGCCGCGCTCGAATGCCACGAATTCACCACCATGGAGATCGGCCGCTCCCGCATCGTCCTCGGCCGCGTCGTCGCCATGTACGTCGAAGACCGCTTCGTCGATCTGGCCGGCCCCTACATCCGCGCCGAAGAACTCCACGCCGTCGGTCGCATGAACGGCCTCGGCAACTACGTCCGCACCCGCGACGCCTTCGTCACCGTCCCCCGCATCTCCTACGAAGACTGGCAAAAAGGCAAACGCTAGCGCCGCAGAACCGGGTGCCCCATAGCCTGCCCTGAGCTTGCCGAAGGGTTCGGCGCGCTCCATCGCGTCGACCATGGGGTTACTTCCGCTCCCCCTCCCGCCCCCTCCAAATCGCCGCCCCCTTCGAAGGCTCGTCATTCTGAACTCCGCTCAGAATCTCCGAAGTTGCCTTTGCCCTTGCTGTTGCTTCT
>PKWK01000209.1 GCA_003133205.1 Granulicella sp.
TACAACTGTAGTACTAGAAGCCCGGGCCGGTTACGTTGTACTGGACCGTAATGGTGTGGGTTGGACTGTGCGGCCCTGCCACGGTGATGGTGACGTTCGAGGTGCCGACCGGCGTTGTGTACTTCACACCGTTGATCGAGCTGCTGCAGCCCGACAGTGTGATCGACGCGCCGGCTAGAAGGAAGATCAGCGACAGGTATAAAGCAGGCCTGCCGTGACGCCGCTTGCGGGCGCCGGCCAGGCCACCAAGCCCGATCAGCATGAACGGCCATCCGATCGCCAGCACGGTGGAGGTCGATTTGCTGCCGGGCTGTCGTGTGTTGGCTGCCGAGGGAACGGGCGCGACGTCGGACCAGATGGTGACCGTCACTGGAATGGGTTGCTGCCAGTAGGTCTGAAGGTTGGTTACGGCCGCGACGGCGAGTGTGCTGGGCGGGCCAAACGTGCAGGTGGCGTACTGTGGCAGTCCTGAGCAGGTGAATGTGAGCGTGTCCGCGACGGTGTTGGTCGGGGTGACGTAGAGCGTCGTTTGGGTCGTCGAACCACTTGCTATTCCGACGGAGTTGCTGCTCAGAGTCAGTTGGAAGTCCTGGGGATCGGCGTTCACGGTGAAGCTTTTCGATGCGGAGGTTGAGGTGGTGAAGTTGCCGTCTCCGCTGTACGCGCTGGTTACGCTGTAGCTGCCGACCGCGAGTGTGGAACTGATAAATGTTGCCACTCCGCTCGAGTTCAGCGAACTGGTACCGAGCAGGGCGGTTCCGTTGTAGAAGCTGACGGTGCCGGTAGGAATTCCGGTGGTTGAGGATGCAACCGTAGCCGTAACGGTTTCGGCCGAGAACTGCAGCAGCGTTGCGGGCGATGAGTTTATGCCAGTCGTCGTGTTTGCCTTGGTGACGGTGATGGTCAGCGGAGTGGCGTTGTTATTCGATGCGGCGTAGTTGAAGTCGCCACTGTAGATCACGGTAATCGTGTGCGCGCCCACGCTTTGAGCGCTGATCGGCACCGAGGCAGTTGCCACGCCGTTGGCGTAGACAATCGGCACCGGCACTCCAGCCACGCCATCGATTTTGAAGGTGATGGTGCCGGTGATGGCGGAAGTCGTGGAAGCAGGTGTAACTGTTGCCGACACCGTGAGTCCCAGCCCATATTGTGGATTCCCGCTGGCTGGAACTGTCTGGGCGGCGACGATGGACGTCGCAATCAGGAATTTGCCCGTTCCGGAGAGAACGATCGCGGGCGACGGTGCGTTTGCGGCATTGCTGTTCAGAGTGTAGGTTGCTGTCTCCCCGACGGCGACGGTGGGGCTAAACTTGCCCGTCATCGAGCAACTGATTCCTACCGCGTAGGTGCCGCTGCTGCATCCCTGGCTGGTTGGGAGAGTCAGGGTCAGATCGGCTGTGCTGCCCGAACTTGTGAAGGCCGGGGAAGAGAACGTAGCCGCCGCGGTTCCGGTGCTGGTGATGGTAAATGCCTGCGTATCGCTGCTCGCGCCGACGTTCACGGTGCCAAAGTTGAAGTCGACATTGGAGCGCTGTACCTGCAAGAGCCGGCTGTTGGACGAGTCGGCCACAGTCAGCTTACCCTGCGCCGAGACGGCAACACCGCGGGGTGAATTGAGGAGCACATTGGTTGCAGGTCCGGGGACAGCACCCGTGCCGGAGCTGCCTAGTATTCCAGCCAGCGTGCTGATGATGCCGGACGCCGGGTTCACAATCCGCAGGCCGTGGTTGCCCGCATCGGCGATGAAGACGTCTCCTGCAGCGTCAACCGCAACGCCCTGTGGCGCGCTGAGCTGCGCCAGGGTTGCGGTGTTGCCATCGCCGCCGAAACCTGCCTGTCCGTTTCCTGCTACAGCCGTCACGATGCCCGAAAGGGGAGAGATTTTGCGGACCAGGTTGTTTCCTGTATCGGAGATAAACAGGTTGCCAGAGGCATCGACGGTGAGGCCGGCGGGCGAAGAGAGCGCTGCCTGCGTTGCTTTGCACCCATCGCCGTAGGTGTCGGTCGCACTGGAGCAGACCGTCCCGCCGGCGTAGAGGTAGCTGTATCCATTGGGAGCGATTTGCCGAATCCGGTTGTGTCCAGTGTCCGAGATGTAGATATTTCTGCTGGAGTCTGTGGTTACGCCGGCCGGCGCGGAGAAGATGGTCTGCGCTGCCGGACAACTGTCACCGTAGGCGTCGGACGCGAGGGTGCAGACGGTGCTGGCTCCTCCGGCGAAGGTGGTGATGCGTTGGGATACGCGATCCACGCGCCGAACGACATTGTTTCCGGTGTCGGCGATGTAGACGTTGCCAGCGGAATCGAGAGCCACACCTTTCGGGCTGTTCAGTTTTGCGGAGAGGGCGGGGCCATTGTCGCCGCTATAGCCGGAGCCGTTTCCGCCCGCGATGGTGCTGCCAGCTGCACCGCTTGCAGGAAAGAAAAGAATCTTGTTATTGCCGCTGTCCGCGACGTAGATGTTGCCTCCACCATCTATTGCAACCTGCTGTGCGCTGGTGCTCAGCGTACTGCTGACCAGCGATGTGGAGCCAGGATCGACGCTGACGGTGGCGACGGTTCCAGTTCCGCCCAGGCCGATGCTCCCGCCGGTTGTGGTGCCTGTGACCAGCAGAGTCGATGCATCAGCACCAGGCGTGGTGGGCTGGAAGGTAACGTTGATCAGGCAATCGACCGTGGTGTCGCCATTGGAGGTGCAACTGGGCGAGCCGCTCTGCGAGAAGTCCGGATTGCCGTTGGGGAAGGTGATAGCCGGAGTTGTGGTCTCACCCGCGCCCAGGTGAACCGAGATCGTTTTGGTGGCCGGCGTCGTGGATGTGGCTGCTGCGAACAGCGTGTTGATGGAGATCTTGCGAATGCGCGCATCGGCCGGGTCGGTCAGGTAAAGATTGTCCTGAGCATCTATGGCCATTCCCATGCCATTGCCGCCGTTGGCAAAGACCGCCTGGGTCGCGGGGCAGCCGTCGCCGATGTTGTCCGAAGCGCCGCTGCAGGTGCCGGTGACCGGCGTAGTGGGATTCGCCGTGTAGGTTGTGCCGTAGATTCCTGCGATGGCGCGAATGTACCCGGTTGAAACATCTTCGAACCAGATCACGTTGGACGTGTTGTCGATGGCAAACAGATCGCCGCGCGAGTCCATGGCAATCTTCCGCAGGCCGCCGAGAGTAAGGCTGTTTGCGGGAACGGATGTCCCTGGAGTGTACGTCGTGCCGGTGCCACCGCCCATGATGGTGTAGATGTAGCCAACTACCGGAGTGGTGACGGTGGGGTTCTCCAGCGTGATCAGTTTCGACATGGTCGCGCCGCCAACATAGATGACGCGAATGCGGTTGTTGCCGCCGTCCGCGATGATTATGTTTCCATTGCTGTCGACGATGTTGTCTTCCGTGATCGTCAGTAAAGCCGCGGATGCGAGGCCGCCATCGCCGCTGTAGCCGCTGCCGGCTCCGGCTGTCTTCGCCGCGTTGCCGGCGATGGTATAGATGTAGCCCACCTGCGCGGTCAGGCCCGTTTCCAGATTGATCAGATTGGCGAGTGTCGTGCCGCCCTGGTACACCACGCGGATCGCATTGTCGCCGGTATCGTTGATGTAGACGTTGCCGAACGAGTCTGCGGATACGCCGCGGGGCTGGTATAACTCTGCGCCGCCGGTGGGACTAAGCTGCGAAACCCCATTGACAACCGTGTAGTTGGTGGCGGTGCCGTTGTCGCCCGTATACCCCTCCGTGCCGGAGCAACTGGTGTACTTCGATCCTGTGCAGGTGATATACCCCGCAACGATGGACATCACGCCGGTCGAGGCGGTGATCTTCTGGACGATGTAGTTGCCGTAACCGGCAATGTAGATGTCTCCATTTGGTGCGACAAATACGCCGCGCGGTTTGTTGAAGTTGCCGGTGTATCCGCCGCTCAGGTTGGCTACGCCGTCACTGGCGATGCAACCGTCGCCGTACTTGTCCACCGGCGTTCCTCCGCCGAGCGTGCAGGCTGCCGCTGAGTTCAGGCTGCCAGCGACGACCGTCACCAGGCCCGTTTTGGGATTGATCTTGCGGATCATGCTGGCGCCCGTATCGGCGATGATGATGTTGCCCTGCGGGTCCACCCCCACTGCGCGCGTATCTCCACCACTTGCAATTGCGCTGGTTGCGCCGAAGCTAGCCTGAGTGGCGGGACAGCCATTGCCAATCTTGTCGGCTCCGGTTGTGGTGCAAACAGTTGCGGTTCCACCGCCGACTGTGGTGATGGTGTAGGGCAGCACCAATGGGGCTGATTGTGCCATCAGTCGAGGCGCCGCCAACCCTGTCATCACCGCGAAAACAGCTACGGCTTGCAACCTTACCAACCCGATTGTTTGGGAACCCTGACGCATCGATCGACCCCGCAATTTCATCCACGCCCTGCTTTTTTCTGGTTTTTCTATCTGAAACTTAGACCGCATTTCCGGTCCGACATGCGGTCTACGGCGAACAGGAAGGGAATCCATGGTTCCGATCGCGCAGAAAACAATGACGAATATGGTCTGACCACTATAGCGTCAAAATTATAACTGGACTAGACAAGTCGGACCGCAGAGAATTTAACTATCCCACCGAGATGATTGTCAATGGTCTTCATCACAACACCGAGTTGGGACTGTTTGCTGTGATGGGCGTCACTGCATTTATTCGCCGCCGGACTCTAGTTTCATCTCTATTCGATTGCCGTATGAAGAGTTGCATTCAGTGTCCCAAAACGGGAACTGGCCAAGCTTTGCGATTGGGTTGCACGAGGATGAGGAATACTGTTGTGCGGTACACTTCGTTGCGTACGCGGCGCGGGTCTCGTGGGACAGATGGCGAATCTGCTTGACAGCCGCATTCACGAGTCCTCATACTGTCGAGCGACTAGCCTGGTCAGACCAATACCTTTCTGAAACCGTTGGGGATGTGCATGAGCAAGATTTTTCGTGAAGAACAGACCAGGGCAACCTGTCCGGTCCGGCGCAATAAGAGTGGACCTTGGTTGTGGTTGTTCTCGGTACTCGTCTTCTGTCTGGCTGGCGGGATCGCGCAGGCGCAGAATGTCGGCAGCGTCTTCGGCACGGTGGTGGACGCCACCGGTGCCCTGATTCCCGCTGCGAAGGTGACGCTTGCGGAGCCGGAGCATGGGTTCACACGTGTGGTGACCACAAATTCCACCGGCGCCTATTTGTTTCCGGACGTTCCGATCGGCACCTACACGCTCACGGTAGAAGCGCCGAAGTTCAAGACCTCCATTGACGACGGGATTATCGTCGACGCGAATCAGAACGTGAAGATGGACATCAAGTTGTTCGTCGGCTCGGCGGACTCGAGCGTGACCGTCACCACTGAGGGATCGACTGTGGACGCGCGCTCGGCGACGCTGGGCACGATGATCGATAACAGGCTGGTGGAGGAGTTGCCGATTAACGGCGAGAATGTGGTTGCGCTCGCGGCCCTGCTGCCCGGTGTGACCAACGTGAATGCGCCGACCACGGAGACCAACGAGCGCGGCGGACCGACCTACACGGTCTCGGGATCGCGCAATACGCAGAACCTGATGCTGTTCGACGGACTGATGTGGAACAACCTGTTCTACAACACGGGCATCTCGTATCCGCCGCACCCGGCGCTGCAGGAGATCAGCGTCCTGCTGAACAATTACACGGCGCAGTACGGCAGGAATTCCGGCAGCATCTTCAACGTGATCACAAAGACCGGCACGAACTCGTTTCACGGTTCGGTGTGGGATTACTTCCACAACACCAACCTCGATGCGGCGGATTACTTCGTCAAGCAAGTCATCTCCCATTCCGAAGAAGACCGGCAGAACCAGGTTGGACTTACCATTGGCGGTCCGATCAAGAAGGACAAGGCGTTCTTCTTCTTTGCGGTGCAGGACCTGTTCGCCCACAAGCAGGCAGTCGGCGCGATCCAGCCTTTCAACGACAACATGCTCGGCTATGAGAACGATGGTGTGACGCCGTACCCGTGCGCGAATCCGGGGCCGTTTCCCGGCAAGACGTGCGCCGACTTCAATGCGTACATGTACAGTTCGATTAACACCGCTCTGAAGGCCAGCAACTCCTCGATTCCCAAGATCACCAATCCGCTGCAGGCAACCGCGGGCAGCATTGCCCAGGACAACATCAACAATGCGTGGCTGCAGGCTGGGCATACTGGCATGTCGCCTTGCGTCGCGGACCTGAATCAGGCGCAGGCATGGGAGGGTAACAACTACCTTTCCAGTCCACCGGCCGGAAACAACAGTCTCAACCTTTATCCGTCCGCCACGGGTATGCCGTTTGATCAGATCCCGACCGAGTGCTTCAACCCGGTGATGCTTGGGATCATTCAGAAGTACGTTCCGACGGGCATTCAAACCGGTACGGCGGCGTCAGGCGGCCCGCTGTTCTCTGCCACGCAGCTTGCGCCGCTGCCGCAGCAGGACCTCAACCTGCTGGCTCGTGTGGACATTAACCTGACGAAGAGCCATACCATCGACGCGCGCTACGACATGATCAGCGCCAATGACCACACGGCGCCGGGCGTAAACAGTTCGAACGTCGGTGTGCCGACCTACGAAGTCCTGTACAACCAGGCTTTCAGCAAGTTCGGCAACATCGGTGACACCTGGTTGATTACGCCGAATCTCGACAATATTCTGCGACTCGGATACAAGCGGTACGAGAACGTTCGTACGCCCCAGGACCACCACACGCTGGCGGATTTTGGTGGGAACTTCGACATGAACAACCCCATCAAGGCAATGCCGGCCATCAACTTCAACTTATTCTCACTGGGTTCCACCAGCCAGGGATACGCCGACGTCATCAACGAGAACATTGAGTTGAAGGATGAGGTCTCCTGGACGCACGGTAATCACAACGTGTCGTTCGGCGTGGACTATCTTCGGCTGCAGTACCTGAACAAGAATATGTATCCCGGCAGCATCGGGTTCAGCAGCACGTTCACTTCTGTACCGCTTGCGGATGCGTTATTCGGTGTTACGGACAAGATGACCGCACAGAGCGAACTGATCCAGGGTGGGATTCAGAACGATGTGTTTTCCTTTGTCCAGGACAACTGGCGGGTGATCCCCAAGCTGACCTTGAATCTTGGCCTGCGTTACGAACTGCCCTTCCAGTGGTATCAGCCAAAAGGGTTTTCCGAGACCTTCCGTCCCGGCTTCCAATCCACGAAGTTTCCTGGAGCTCCTGGTGGTCTGGCTTTTGTGGGCGATCCCGGCGTCCTCAAATCGCTTGTGCCGACCGACTTCAACGGCATTGCGCCGCGCGTCGGATTTGCCTATGACATCTTCGGAGACAGCAAGATCGTCTTTCGTGGCGGATTTGGTATGTTCTTCGACGCCATCAACGCCGATGTGGTCGGCGAGGGCGAGCCGTTTCTTTACCAATTCACGGCCAATACCCCGGATGGCGGCTTCTCGGTTCCACTCTGCCAGACATTTCCCTGTGCCGGTCCGGGATCTGCGGGAAATATAGCGACCGTTCCGAACGGATATAACCCAAGCAATCCGCAGTTTGCGCCGCCGTATACGGCCTTCTTTCCGGACGCCAACTTCCGCACGCCGTATGTGATGGCTGTGAATCTGGGGTTCGAAGTGCAGGTTGGACACGGCGGAGTTCTGGACATCAACTATGTGGGCAAATTCGGGCGCAAGCTTACGGTTCCGGTCGATCTGAATCCGGCCATCTACGATTGCAGCGGCCCGTACTTCCAGGCGAATCCGGCGGTGTACTGCAATAACGCCACCAACACCGGTGGTTCGTACTTGCAGCGAGTCCGGTATCAGACCTTCAACTATGGCGGCCAGGGGTTGGATGATTTCATGAGCATCGGAGGGTCGAGCTACAACGGCCTGCAACTCCAATATCGCAAGCGTGCGAGCCATGGCCTTGCCATGCTTGCCACCTACACCTACTCCCGTTCGCTCGACATCGATACCAACGGACAGACTGTCACTAACGTCATTCCGAATGTGTTCAACGTCAAGACAGAATGGGGACCGTCGGACACCAATGCGACTCACATCCTGAACATGGGCTGGTCCTGGAACCTTCCCAAGTTCAACCATGGGGACGCGCTGGTGAAGGACGTGGTGAACGGATGGATATTCTCCGGTATCTACCAGGCTCGGACCGGTTATCCGGTCAATCTGACGATCAACAGTGACGCGGCGTTGACCAACGAACCGCGTCAGCGTCCGGTCATCGTTGCCGGACAGGACCCGGTCTTCCACTACACGCGGTATCGCTCAGCCAAGATTCAGGAGTACTACAACATCAATGCCTTTGCGTACCCCACCGAGGGGAGCTACAGCCCGGTGCGGCGCAACTCATACAAGGGACCTGCATTCATCCTGCCTACCTTTGGCGTAGGACGTCAGTTCCCAACGCCGGCGCTTCGCGAAGGGTCTAAGGTGCTCTTTCGCGCGGAAGCGTTCAATGTCTTCAACACTGTCAATCTCGCCGCGCCCCAGACCAACTTCAGTTGCGCAAGCCAATCCAAGAACCTGGTTGGCCAGGCGATTACGTCCTGTGCGAGCATTACCAGTACCTTTGACCAGATCATTTCGGACGTGAGCACGAACAGCACGTATCTGTCGGGTGGGCGGGTCATGCAGCTTTCCCTAACCTTGTCTTACTAGTTGGGCGTCTCATCGCCCATTCCTGGTCATGCCGCTAAGTAAGAAGGAATGAGAGTCATCATTCCCCAAAGCAATTGCAGTTATTCGATTCCGACGTCAGGACAGTCCGCATGCATTCCTTTAAGAATTGCTGCATATCCCGCCCTCGCTCCGGATCCCGCGTTGGGTTGCTCTGGCCGCTCTCGGTTTGTCTTGCGTGGACTCTGCTGCTTGTGGGGAGTTCGCTCCTGAGCGGATGCGCAGGATCCCAACGCGCCAACACCGCAGCGGGATTGAGTTTGTCGGGTGCCGTCCATGGCGGTCAGCAAGCAGTCACAGGATCCACGATCCAACTCTATGCAGTTGGAGCCACGAGCGATGGCTCCGCGGCGACGCCGCTCATCAGCGCTACGGTGACGACCAGCGACGGAAGCAGCAATGCCGCCAACAGCAACGCGAACGCAGGCAATGGTTTTAACTCGCTTGCCGCCGGCTCGTTCACCATCACGGGCGATTACACGTGTCCTACCGCCGGGACAGAGGTCTATCTGGTCAGCACCGGAGGCAATCCAGGACTGACCGCCGGAACCAACAACTCCGCGCTCGCCATGATGGCTGCCCTCGGTCCATGCGGCAACCTCACTTCCTCCACCTACGTCTTTGTGGATGAGCTAACGACAGTCGGCTCCATCGCCGCTCTGGCCAACTACATGAGTTCGTACTCGGCGCTCGGTTCGGGTACATCGGATGCGACGGCGCTCCAGACAGCGTTCAGTGCGGCAAACGAGTACACCAATACTTCGCTTGGAACCGTGCCAGGATCGACGCTGCCCTCCAGCTACTACGCTTCGAGCCTCGAGATCCAGACTCTGGGTGATGCCATCTCCGCCTGCATCAACTCCGCTGGCGGAGTCGCAGGCGACGGCAGCAGTTGCGGTACGCTATTCACTGACACGACTCCTTCCGGCGGGCCCGCACCCACCGACACCATTGGGGCTGCACTTAACATAGTGAAATATCCGGCGCTCAATGCTTGTGCGATCTACGGGTTCGTCCCCGCCATACCGCCCTTCCAGCCCACGATTGGCAGTTGCCCTTCGACCTGGACTCTGCCGATCTCCTCTCTCACCGTCAACGTGTCGGGCTCGTCGACGGTGAATGTCGGGCAAACCTCGCAGTACACGGCCGCGGTAAGCGCACCCGGGCGCGGGTCGACAAACCAATCCGTTACATGGATGGTCAACGGCGTGACCGGCGGCAGCACGGCGACGGGGACAATCTCCTCCACCGGCCTCTACACCTCTCCATCCACAGTTCCGGCGAGCGCAGTTACGATCGCCGCCGTCAGTGTGCTGTCGGGCACGGCGACCGGATCGATGAGCGTCACGGTGGTGCCGGCTACGGTCGTGGTCACCGGTCCGGCAAACGTCCTCTTCGGCCTCACCGGCCAGTACTCCGCTGTGGTTACCGGGGCCAGCCAGAACGTTACCTGGATGGTGAACGGCGTGGCCGAGGGCAGCGCGGCAGAGGGAACGATCTCGACAGGCGGTTTCTACACTGCGCCGGCCAGTGCTCCACCAACGCCCGTTACGATCAGCGCGCAGAGTAACGACTTTACTTCGGCGACGGGATCATACGACGTTACCATCTCCGCGACGGCGGTCACGTATGCCACGGGAGACACCCGCACCGTGACTCAGCCCAGCTACCCCGCGGTGTGTCAGGTTCTGTCCGCGCAGTTCAATACGTCGCAACGCGCGTCGCCGCCCGCAACGGGGACGGACGACACCAGCCGCCTTCAGGCCGCGCTGACTGCCTGCGCGAACACTGGCCAAAGCGTGGAACTCACCCCCTCCGGCACGAACAACGCGTTCTACTCCAACAGGCTCAACGTGACCGGCGAAGGTCTGATCATCGACCCGGGAGTCACTCTCGAAGGGAATAACGGTTACGCGACCCAGTCCGAACTGCTGAACGTCACGGGGACGAACTCCTCCATCATGGGTCCGGGCATCGTCGATGGGCGTGGAGACATCCTCACTGGTGGCACTCCGCGTATCGTCCAGACGAACAACGCGAACAACTTCATCGCCTACAACGTCACACTCCAGCAGGCGGCACACCCGAACCTCTATATTGAGGGCGGCAACGGCGCAACCGTTTGGGGAGTCACCATCCTGACGCCGGCTACCCGTGCGAATGCCGACGGCATCGATGTCGACAGCATCACCAACGCGACCGTCATCAATTCCACTATCGAGGCAGGCGACGACGGTGTGGCTATCAAGACGAACAGCGCTGCAGCCTCCAACATCACTATCGCCAACAACAGGCTCTACGGCACGCACGGCATCTCCATCGGCAGCCAGACTTATCGTGGTGTCACCAACATTCTTTTCTCGAACAACTACCTGTACGGAACTGATCTGGTGGGGAATCTGTCACCTGACCCGCAGGGCGTCAACATCAAGACCGATCCCACGTGCGGCGGAACCGTCCAGCAGGTCACGTATCAGAACACATGCCTGTATGGTGTCAAGCACCTCATCGTCTTGAACACGGCATACGGCAGTTGCTCCGGAACCGCTGGGACTCCGGTGTTCACGGACATCGTGGTGAATGGGGTCGTCGCGCAATCGTCCATTTCCGGTGCGTACACCCTGATCACTGGCGTTAGTGCGACGAACCTGATCAATGGCTATTTTGCCAACATCAACCTGGACACCGGCGCGCAAAACAGTGCCAATAAATATGCGGCGATCGCGCTGGATAACTCGAACATGACGCCCCCCGGGACGGGTATCACGACCTCCAGCTTCACTACTGGCGGAAGCGTGCCAGTCTGCTCGTTCTAACCCTTCGATTCCATCGGATTAGGATCCTCAATCCGGATGCGCCCGTGCGGCCCCCCGCGCGGCAGCCCCTCAAGTCCGCGACCTGGCTACGGCTTCAGCAAACCTCAGCGAAGGTAATATGGGAAACTGGTGATAGGGCCGTAGTTTAAGACGGTCCGTTTTACCATTGGGAACGGGAACCGGATGAAGCAAGCCAGAACTAGAAAAGTCGAGCTGTTCGACACAAGTCTTCGCGACGGACTGCAACAGCCAAACCTCGAAATATCCGTACCGAATGCGGTCAGCCTGCTTCAGCGCATGGCTGTCTTTGGCGTCCACTACGCCGAAATCGGTTTTGCCGGCGCGAACCAATTTGTATCGGACCTGGCACGGACGCTTGATTCGGTTGATACAGGAGCCATGAAGCTGGCCTTGTTCGGGAGAACGCGCGGCCGCGGGACCAAGGTGCAGGATTGGTCCGATGTCAAATTCATCATCGGCCACAAGAAGCGCGTTCCGGTTGCGGTCGTCGTCGTCAAGTCCCGATTGCTCGATGTGGCGAAGTCTCTGGAGACGACACCGGAAGAGAACCTCCGGATGGCCTATGAAACGATTGAGTGCCTTCACGACAACGGCCTTGAAGTCTTCGTGGACTTTGAACACGCCATGGATGCCGCTTTTGGCCGCCGTGAAAACGGTGAGCCCTGCGACCCCGATTTCAGCAAACGCAGCCTGGACTACTTCCACCAGATCACAGCGCAATGCGTCGACCAGAAGGTGAGCCGGCTCGTCATCTGCGACACCACTGGCGGTGCCGGCCCTGAAGAAGTTACTCACCTGATAAGTGATCTCACAAAGACCTACCCAGACGCCAAATTCGGGTTTCACGGTCACACGGATCGCGGTCTTGGAATTGCCAATACACGAGCCGCCATTTTTGCGGGTGCTGTACAAATTCAAGGCACCGTTCTCGGAACGGGCGAGCGCTGCGGAAACGTGAACCTGACTACCGTTATTGGCAGCATGCAGCTTAGGGATGAAGCTGAATTTGTCGCTCCCGGATCGCTCCCTGGGCTTACCAGCCTGGCACATTCGGCGTATGCCGCTTTCCGGCTGGAACCGCCGCACGGTGCTCCTATTGTTGGCCCGGGCGCATTCGGCACGTGGGCCGGCATGCATGGCAGCAGCGAGCACAAAGACCCTGGCGCGTACCTTTGGTGTGATCCCGCCAAAGTTGGCACCAAGCCGCGAATCGGCGTCAACGGCCAGTCCGGAAAAGCGAATATCATCCTGCTGTCCAAATCGCTCGGTGTTCCCCTGAATTCAGCCCAGGCACAGGCTTTCATCGATTCCAACCAGGCGATGATCGATGGTGGCGGTTTCACGGCCAGTGAAGTATCGTTCCGGCTGGCCTGCATGAAGGTGCACAAGACCCTGCGAGAAAGCTTCAGTGTCAAAGGTTGGAGGGTATTGGACGAATCTGACGAAATCGGGAACAGATACGTTCAGGCCGCCATGTCGTTATCGATTGGCGGCTCCAAAGCCACAACCACTCGAGCCGAGGGCGCCGGTCCGGTCGATGCGTTGACCAAA
The DNA here is from genome assembly GCA_003133205.1 of Granulicella sp. The sequence continues at coordinate 13,077 of PKWK01000209.1, forward strand.
GCCATGCGGCAGGAATTGGAAAATTGGTACCCGGCGATCGCACTGTTGCGTCTGGATACGTTTAGCGTCACCGCTATTGACGTATCCGCCCACGACACGGCGGCCCACGTCCGGGTTACGGTCAGCTTTCACGCCGACGGTCACGAACCGTGGACGACTGCAGGCGTGAGCAGCGATTTGAACCAGGCGGCGCTGATGGCGATCGTGGATGGTTTCCATTATTGGCTGCTGAAAAACCCCGACTAGCCGGGCCAACTCGCCCGGAGGGGGGTGAGGTTGACCCAATTCTGAGACGGGGAACGGAGAGTTCAGCGCAGTGGCTAGCTCCCTAAGACTCTCGACCGGGTGTGCCGATTCGCAGCAGGACCGACTGATGCTGCATCGACTTGGCTATGGCCCTCCGGCGGCTCAACGCTCGACAAACTGGGAGATGGCTGCCCGTTCTACGAATCGACCAGCGGCGCCAGCGGTCAGCAGGGCGTTGGTACGGACGTGGATGGCAACGTCATTTTTTCGGACAACTCCGAGTCCATTGTGCGCGTGCTGTATGTCGGAGGCAGCACAATGGCGGCGGCGATCCGTGCGGCCAATGCGAATCCGGGTCTCACGATTACGCCAGGGTACGTGTATCCGATCATCGGGGCGATCAACTCCGGGGTGACGAACTCTACGCTCTCGGCGACGCCCACCCTCGGGACGACGACGACGCTTGGCAACGGCATTACCAAAGTCGCCATCGATCCGTTCGGAAATATCTACATCTCCGACTTCAACCAGGTGGATGTTCTCTTCTTCGATATCAAGACGGGCTATGCTCGCAAGCTGATTGCTTCAGGAACTCTTTGTGCGGCGAAGCAGGACTCGGTGGGCGATGGGTGCCCGGTCAACAACTCGAACTTCGCCGGCGGTGCTAGCGGCATGGGTATCGGTATCAGTCCGCAGGGCGATCTCTACCTGGCCGATAACACCAACTTGCTGATCCGCAAGATTACCGCCACCAACCTGGTTCCGGTAACTGTTGGTTCCACGCTCACTCAGACGGAGATCCTGCATGGCGCCAGTGGCACGACCGCGATAGCCGCTGCGCTGGCCGGTACCTCGCCCGGCATCACCTCCGGTTCCGTCACGTGCGGCGCTGCCAATGCAGATGGCACGATGGACTGCACGGTGCCCGTTACCTTTACTCCGAGCACACCTGGCCAGCGGTCCGGTGTGCTCGCTGTCAGTGCGACGGGAGTCACGGGTTCCGGGAACTTCGCGGTCGCGGGCACAGCCACCGGGAGTGCCCTGGCGGTTGACTCGGCCGCGCCTACGGTTGTTTCGACGGGCTCCGTCAGTGCGCCCGTTTCTCTTGCGATCGACGGCGCGGGCAATCTCTTTACGATGAATACCGGCACAAGCAATGTTGTCGAGATTAGTTCCGGCACTACTTCCTCCATCGCTGCCACGTTGCCCACGTCGCCTTTCCAGATTGCCGTCGACAATATGGGCAACATTTACGCGACGGGGACGGGTTCCTCGACGATCACCAAGCTCACGCCGAACGGCGGCGGACTCTACACGCAGAGCGCGATTTCCTACACGCCGCCCACTACTCCTGCCGCGCCCTACGGCATTGCGGTCGATCGCCAGGGCAATGTCTATGTTTCCGATCACGCGAATGAAGCGGTCTATGAGATTCCGGTGGGCAGCAACTTCGGCTCGTTGAACCCACTTGTAACAGTAGCTTCCGGCCTCACGAGCGTCGGCGAGTTGGCTCTTGACGGCAGAGGGAATCTCTTTATCGCCGATACGGACGCTAACCTGGTGAAGCGCTTGTTGGCAGGCGCGTCGGCGACCACCACTTTCGCCTCCAGCATCAACCCGACGCATATCGCGGGGGATACTGCCGGCAATCTCTATGTGCAGGATGCGAGCGCGAAGACCGTCACCGAATACCCCTTGTCTGGTCCGGCAACGGTGGTTTACAGCTTTACGGGAACGGCGGCGGGTGTTGCGGTCGACACGAACGGACTCACAGAATGGCGGTGGTCGACGACGGACCAAATGCTGTTACACCACCCACTGACCGTGAATCAAGCGCCTCTCACGGTTACGGGGGCTTGCTCCAACCGGATCTTCGGCCAGGTCAACTCCTGCAACGCAGCGGTGACCGGAGGCTACCAGTACTCAGATTCGGCTGCGACAGTCTTTACCGCGACGCCTACTGGAACAACTACCGCCGCGCGGTCTTCGCCCGCCGGCCCGTATACCGCAACGCCGGTCTACACGGCTACTGCCTTTGGCAGTGCAAACTACTCGATCGCTCCGGCGAACGGCAGCTTCACTATCTCGGGCGGTGCGCCGCAGAGCATCATCTTTGCTCCGCTTCCGGACTTAGCGAACGGTGGGAGCTATCAACTAACAGCCAGGACGACCTCAGGCCTTCCGGTGAGTTACTCGGTGATCAGCGGCAATGCCTCGGTGACCGGCAGCACCTTGACTGTGACCGGAACTGGACCTGTGACGGTGCAGGCGTCGCAAAGCACGGATCCCAGTGGCGATTATGCAGCGGCAACTCCAGTGTCCAGGAGCTTTACAGCCCAATGAGAACCCAAGCGCGTTACCCACTCCCACCACCCGTGGCGCTGATCGCGATGGTGAAAAGTCTGGCAACGCCCTATGGAATCGCGATCGACGCCGTGGGCAATGCGTGGGTGACCAACGAGAGCGGCACCACGGTCACCGAGCTTTCGACCACTGGGAACTCGCTTGCGACGCCGACAGCCGCAGGCCTTGCTGGCGCTCAGGGAGTCGCAGTCGATCGCAACGGGAATGTGTGGGTAGCCAACACGGCCGGTAACTCTGTCGTGAAGTTCACGCTCACGAGCGGAGCGGTGACGGCAACGAATTCCTACACTGTCGGCGGCATTACCGCGCCCTCGGCCATCGCGATGGACTCGGGCGGTAACGCGTTTATCGCAAACTTCAACGGCAACTCCGTCACCGGCTTGACGTCCGCGGGTGTGGCACTCGGCGGCTCTCCATTCACGGGCAGCAGCAACAACATTACTGTTCCCAGTGGGATTGCCGTCAGTCCGGCGGGAACCGTTTACGTCACCAGCGGCAACGGCTCAATCGTCAACCTCAGCAATGCTGGCGCGTTTCTCGCCACCCTGAACGACGGAACCTTGCAGGGGCCGGTCGGGGTCGCAGTTGACGCTTCAGGCCGCATTCTCGCCACGGGCTTTACCACCGGCGCCAGCGTTGGTGGCGCGCTCAGCCAGTTCACGTTAGGCGGCACGGCAGTCGCAGGCAGTCCGGCCACCTCCGGCATCACCAGTCCGTCCGGGGTTGCGAGCGACGGAACTTCGATCTGGGTGGCCAACAATACTGCGAGCGGAGCTTTGGCGCAGTTCAGCTATGCCTCGAATTCGCCGGTGTCCCCAATCGCCGGCTTCGGCTCGCTCAGTAGTCCTGCAGGAGTCGCAGTCGATGCCTCTGGCTCGGTGTGGACAGCGAACTCCGGCAGCAACACCGTCTCGAAGTTCATCGGTCTCGCCGTGCCTGTCACAACGCCGCTTACAGCCAACGTCGGACCGTAGTGGATCGTCTGTTCACGCACTGGATCTATAGCGCGAAATGCTCTCTGTTCGATCGACCGCTTGTCGCGCGCCGGAAAGCATCTACACTTGATGCAGACGCAACCGCCAGGAAGGCGTGAAGAATGAATGGACAATCACCGCAGACCGTTAGCGGCAAGACCTGCCAGGTATCCCTTTCCGGGTACGACCTGATCAATTCTCCTCGCTTCAATAAGGGAACAGCCTTCTCCGACGAGGAACGCGACGCATTTGACCTGCACGGCCTATTGCCACCGCACGTGGGGAGTCTCGACGAACAGGTCGAACGACGACTACACGCACTACGAGAACAGCCGACTCCGTTCAATAGGTACAGCGTGCTCCGCGATCTGCAGGATATGAACGAAACGCTGTTCTATGCTCTCTTGCTTCGCAATATCCAGGAGATGCTCCCTTTGGTGTACACGCCAACTGTGGGTGAAGGGTGCCAGCGCTTCAGTGAGATATGGAAAAAGCCGCGCGGCCTGTTTCTCAGCTACTCCAATAAGGATCGTATTGAACAGATACTGAATCATTCCTACTACGACAGTGTGAAATGCATCGTCGTCAGCGACGGGGAACGAATTCTGGGGCTCGGGGATCAAGGTGCCGGTGGCATGGGCATTCCAATCGGGAAGATGGCTCTTTACACTGCGCTCGGCGGAATTCATCCGGAACATTGTCTTCCGATTCTGCTGGATGTCGGAACGGACAACGAGGAAAGGTTGAAGAGTCCCCTCTACATCGGATGGAGACATCATCGTATTCGCGGCGAAGAGTACGACGCGTTCGTAGACACTTTTGTGAATGCCGTGGAGAAGCGTTGGCCCCATGTTCTCTTGCAGTGGGAGGACTTTGCCCGTACGAATGCGACTCGACTGCTGGAGCGCTACCGAGACCAGCTATGTACCTTCAACGACGATATTCAAGGTACTGCCGCAATAGCCGCCGCGACCCTGCTCTCCGCAATCAACGTAACCGGCGTGCCGCTGGAGCAACAGAAGGTGGTTGTGCTGGGCTTCGGAACGGCCGGTATCGGCATCGCCAACCTGTTATTGCAGCTTATGCAGGACAAGGGAATCCCGGAGGCAGACGCCCGCAATCGCATCTACGCGATCGGCCGGTACGGTCTTATTACAGAAAATGGGAACGGTGTGCGGTCCGAGCAGTTACCCTATGGCCGCAAGGAGCAGGAAGTGCGTGATTGGAGACAGCCAAATGGAGAGATCACGCTCCTGAATGTGATCCGCCATGCGAAGCCTACGGTTCTCATTGGAGTGTCTGGTCAACCGGGAGCTTTCACCGAGTCTGCTATACGCGAAATGGCCAGGCATACGGATCGTCCCGTCATCTTTCCGCTTTCGAACCCTGTTTCATGCAGCGAGGCGAACCCTCAGGACTTGTTGGATTGGACGGAGGGAAGGGCACTGATCGGTACCGGCAGCCCGTTTCCGCAGGTAAGCTTTGGCGGGAAGAATGTCCCCATCGACCAGACCAACAATTCCTACATTTTTCCCGGACTTGCTCTTGGGATCATTGCTTCAAAAGCCAAGCGCGTAACCGATACGATGATCCTGGCCGCAGCGAAGGAGTTGGCAAGGCTCGTCCCCACACAAACGAATAAGCAGGCAAGCCTTCTTCCATCCCTTTCGGATTCACGGCAGCTCAGTCGCTCGATTGCGCAGGCAGTGGGTAGACAGGCGATTCAGGATGGACAGGCGCAGGTTGCCGACGAAGAGAGTCTGGAACTGGAACTCCAGGCGAATATCTGGGACCCAGTGTATGTTCCGTACCAACGCGCATACTAACTTCCTTAGTAGGGTCGCTGGCAGGGAAGTGAGTGCCCGGTCGCACTGCCGAATGGATACCACGGACGCCACAGTGGCTACGTCGCCGCATGGTTTACATTGCGTTGTCGGCCCGCCAGAGATTTCCCAGGTTTGACGGCCCGCTGTTAGTGTGTGGTCAGAGGATGTTCACGAACGATATGAAGCGACGGAAGAGTGTGGGCGGTCAGGATCGGGTGGGCTAGGTTGTTGGCGACATCTACTCCTGTGCTCAAGAGTTTTGGCGTCGTTATTCTCCCGCTATATCTGATTGTGACTGTTCTGATTGGCTGGCTTTCCAGGCGCCGCCTTTCAGGTGCGAACGACTTCCTGAACGCTAGCCGCTCGTTACCCCTCTGGGTCGTCGCCGCAGCGTTTCTCGCAGCCAACTGTGGAGCACTCGAGATCGTCGGGCTTAGCGCCATGGCCGCTCAGTATGGAGTTCAAGCCTTTCATTTTTATTGGATCGGCGCGATTCCCGGAATGGTGTTTCTAGCTGGTTTCATGATTCCGGTCTACATGCGGAGCGGGGTACAGAGCCTGCCTGAGTATTTGGAACGACGCTTTGATGCTCGGGTGCGCCTGATCAATTCATGGCTGATTCTCGCTACTTGTACTGCACTTTCTGGTATTGGGCTCTATGCGGTGGCCGAGGTTCTTCATGTCGTATTCGGTTGGAAATTCACCGACGGAGCGTTTCTCGCAGCAGGCATCGTGATGATCTATGTGATCCTTGGGGGGCTTCGCGCAACCATCTATAACGAGGTGTTTCAGCTCTTCATCATTGTTTTGGGGCTTTTTCCACTGCTGTATCGCACCAGTGCGGGGGCGCTGGGTTTTTCAACATACCTTACCGGGTCACGTGGACACCTCTGGTTGCATCTTCCCCTTGTGTCTCCCGCCGCGAGCCTGGATCGTTTTGGTGTGGTTGCCGGCCTGGGGTTCGTTCTCAGCTTCAGTTACTGGTGCACGGATTTCGTTCTGATTCAGAGGGCTCTCACAACCAAGACGATTGCGGCGGGGCGACTCGTTCCATTGCTGGCTGGATTCGGGAAACTCGGTTTCTCTCTCCTTGTGATCGTTCCTTCGCTGGGTGCGGCTGCATTCCTCGGTCATCGAATGCCGACTTCGTTCGACCAGACTTTACCGACTCTCATGGCTGCTGCCTATGGTCCGGTGTTGCTTGGCCTTGGCATGACGGCCGTGTTGGCGAGCCTGATGTCGGGATTGGCGGCTAACGTTTCCGCCTTCTCGTCGGTATGGACCGAAGAGATTTATCGAAGCAGCATTCGAGTCGGAGCCACTGAGTCCCACTATATTCGCGTCGGGCGGATATCGATGATCGTAGCCGTTGCACTTAGCATTGCGACCTCCTATCTGGCCTTTAATTTCCGGGACTTAATGGAGTATGTACAGCTAATTTTTTCGCTCCTTGGCGCGCCTTTCTTCGCCATCTTCCTGATGGGCATCTTTACGCGAAGAGCAACTTCGCGGGGCGCCATCGCAGGCCTGGTCAGCGGCGTGACCGTGGCGTTCGTGCATCATGGGCTGGTGGCCGCTGGATTGCGGGTCTACGGTTCCTTGATGAGTGCAAACTTCTACATTGCGATATATGCGTTTCTTACAGCTCTCATTGTGGGCTTGCTCTTCAGCAGACAGGCGGAGCGCAAGAACGACTCGGAGCTTGAAGGGCTCGTTTATGTGTATGGGCAAAACAACGAATCGACTCGGGCATCGGTCACCTGGTGGTTTCTCGCATGCTTGCTGCTGGCCTCATGTGCCACATTGAATTATCTATGGCGCTAGCCGCGGTCTGCGCGGTGGGCGGCGCCGTCGATTCGCGAATGACGAGCGAGCCGCTAATGGACAGGAGCAAGCCGCGCTTATTGACGTTCGCTTTCGTATGATCGAGCGCTTTGATACAAGCCTGGGCCATCTCTTCTTTAGAGATGTGGATAGTCGTCAACGATGGGATGATGGCACTACTCAACATGATGTCATCAAAGCCGACGACGGACATCTGTGACGGAACGCTGATGCCTGTCGCATGTAACGCGCGTAGCACGCCAATAGCCGTAAGATCGTTTGCCGTCATGACGGCGGTCGGGCGGACCGGCGCTTTGAGCAGAGACCTCATCGCCGCCTCGCCGCCTCCGACTCGGTAATCTCCGTGGCGGATGAACTTCGGTTTATACGTCAAGCCGGCGTGGCGTAATGCTTGCTGAAAGGCTTCGAGCCGAATCTGGGATGTTCGGAGCCCTTCCGTGCCGCCGATGAAGCCGATCTGGCTGTGGCCCAGATCGCGAAGATGCAGGACCGCTTTTCGGAACCCGCCTTCGAAATCAATCGCTACGTCTCCTGCTCCCTTTTCTGCCTGGCGACGGTCCACTGTGACGATGGGAATTCTGTGATGGAACAGTGGCTCGATGGCCCGAGTGTCGAATTCGGAAGCCATCAGGACGACGCCATCCACATGGCGCGTCAGCATACGACGCACCGAATGGACCAGTTGTTCCTCGCTGGATTGGGTCGTCGCAAGAAGTAGTTCGTGGTCATTCTCGACGAGGATCTCTTCGAAGCGGACTAGAAACTCGGGAAAAAATGGGTTGGCCAGATCCGGAATGATCAAACCGTAGGTCTTGCTTCGTCCGTGTTTCAACGTTATTGCTATCGGATTTGGGACAAAGTCGAGTTCTTTAATAACTCGGCGGACTCTTTCCGCCAACTCTTCGCTCACCGCGGGCAACCCATTAATGACGCGCGAGACTGTCGCGGTGGACACCCCGGCTCGTATCGCAACACTTTTCATATTCAATCTGGCAGGAGCTTTTCGGGTGGGCATCTTTCTTTCTCATCTCATTCAAAACGGTCAGTCATTTGACACTGGAATGACACAAAAGCTAGTATACCCCTGATGATTACGTATACAGAAGGTAATTGTGAGCGACTGAGCTCGCGCCACCGGGGATTGCCTTCAGGACGAATGCCGCTTTAGCAGTTTGTGTTCCTTTCGGATGGCCAATCTTGCCTGCCAATCGTAATGGCGTACATTCCTGACTGATCTTTCGCAGAATGAATTTTTCCAATCGATTCCAATGAGGCATAACTGCTGATGTCATTTCGCACTTCACTGATTACTTTGCGCTCAGTCCTCTGTGGGACTGCTCTACTTGTTGTCGCGGTCGCTGTTGCTCAAGCAACTCCATCTCCCGTTGCGGAGGGCGGCACAAGCGTTAAGGCCGCACATTCGTTCGTTGTTTCCGGTAACCAGTTTCTCTTCGATGGCAAGCCGTACCAGGTAATCTCAGGAGAAATGCACTACACGCGCATCCCTCGCGCCTATTGGCGAGATCGATTTCGCAAAGCGCGAGCGATGGGCCTGAATACCATCACGACTTATGCCTTCTGGAATGCGCATGAGCCGCGTCCGGGCATCTACGATTTCACGGGACAGAACGACATTGCTGAGTACATCCGCGAGGCGCAGGAGGAGGGGCTCAATATTATCCTGCGGCCGGGGCCGTATGTGTGCGCCGAGTGGGAGCTTGGCGGCTATCCCTCCTGGCTCTTGAAGGATCGCAGCCTTGTCCTGCGCAGCGATGACCCGAAGTACATCGCAGCGATGCAAGCCTGGTTTATGCGACTCGGCAAGGAAATTGCGCCGCTTCTGATCCAGAACGGCGGTCCCGTCATAGCAGTTCAGGTAGAGAACGAGTATGGATCGTTTGGTGACGACCACGCATACATGGAGACGGTCAAGTCCACCTTACAAAAGAGCGGCATGGCGCCTGATGTGCTTTATACGGCTGATCCGCCATCCGGTCTCGCGAACGGGACACTGCCTGACTTGCCCGCGGTCATCAACTTCGGAACAGGGGATGCGGAGAGGAGTTTCGCCAAGTTGGAGTCGCTGCGGCCGGATGGGCCGCGCATGAGCGGTGAATACTGGGCCGGTTGGTTCGATCATTGGGGGGACAAGCATCATGTAACCAATGGGGCGCGCGAGGCGGCCGAGTTCGAATGGATGTTGAAGCACGGCTATTCTGTCAGCCTGTACATGTTTGACGGCGGCACCAGTTTCGGATGGATGAACGGAGCCAATAGTGACGGCATGAACTTCCAGCCAGACACTACAGGCTACGACTATGACGCACCGATTAATGAACAGGGCGAGCCAACGCCGAAGTTTTTCGCTCTCCGGGATGCTATTGCGCGAACCACGGGAAAGTCATTGCCGCCACTCCCCGCGGCAACACCACGTCGCGTTTACCCTATCTCGCCCCGTATGGAGACTGCTTCCTTGTGGCGAAATCTGCCAAAGCCTGCCGATTCCAAAGTTCTACTGACCATGGAAGACCTCGGCCAATCCTACGGCTACATCCTCTATCGCACAGGCCTGGATGAAGGAGATGGGGGCGAACTCGTGCTCGACGGCCTCCACGATTATGCCCAGGTGTATGTAGACCAAAAGCTGGTAGGGACCCTGGACCGGAGGCTCGGTACTTCGCGTCTTGCTCTGCCGATCTTGAAGGCAGCGGGCACATTGGACATCCTGGTGGAGAATAGCGGACGGGTCAACTATACGAAAGTCATCCGCAGTGAGCGGAAGGGAATTACGGGGGCAGTGACAGTCGGTGCAAAGATACCCAAGCAGTGGGAGATCTATTCGCTGCCAATGGACGATCTAGCCAAGCTTCGATTTCTGCCCGCGCCGTGTGAAGGCCTATGCTTCTATCGTGCAGATATGGATGTTCCCGTAGCCGCGGATACCTATCTCGACACACGTGGCGTACAGAAAGGCGAGGTCTGGATCAATGAACGGCCGCTCGGCCGATTCTGGTCCATCGGACCCCAATATGCTCTGTATACGCCTGGGCCGTGGCTGCATAAGGGTCGCAATAGCCTCGTGTTTTTTGATCTGATGGCTACTCCCTCCGATAAGCTCACGAGCGTAACCAAACCCATCTACAAAACGACCACATCGCAGCGTAACTAAGAAATGGTTTTGCAGCGGGGGACTATTTGCGCAGAACTCCACCCTTGCTGGAGGTTCATTATGAGCATCATTTTTCACCGTTCCATGAGGTTGTTGCCGGCCGCGCTGTTGACTGCATCGGAGAGTTCAAGACGGCCGGGCCGGGTGGAAACGTGGCAAATGTCGGCATCTCGTGCTACTCATCGAAGGACCTCTATCATTGGAAGAACGAGGGTATCGCTCTCAAGGTCTCTCAGGATCCAGCAAGTGAGATTGTTGCGGGCTCCGTCATCGAGCGCCCCAAGGTGCTCTACAACGCGAAAACAAAAACGTATGTCATGTGGTTTCATCTGGAGCTCAAGGGTCAAGGCTACTCAGCGGCGCGTGCGGGTGTGGCTACCAGTAAGAAAGCCATAGGCCCGTACACATTTCTCCGCAGCTTTCGCCCTGACGGCGAGATGTCGCGCGACATGACTCTCTATGCCGATAACGATGGTAAGGCGTATCTGATTACCACCTCGGAGAACAACCAGACACAGCACTTGTCCCAGCTCACGGATGATTATCTCGACACCACCGGACACTTCACGCGAATCTTTGCCCACAAGGCCCTTGAGGGTGGCGCGATCTTCAAAGCAAATGGCCAGTACTTCTATATTGGCTCACACACAACAGGGTGGGCGCCAAACCCCGCTTACGCTGCCGTGGCGGATTCCCTCGCTGGCCCCTGGAAGGAACTGGGCAATCCTTGCCGCGGCGACAATGCGGGTCTAACTTTTGGTGCGCAGAGTACGTACGTGCTCCCAGTTGCTGGTAAAACTGACGCATTTATTTTTATCGCCGACCGCTGGAGTCCTAAGAATGCGATCGATGGCCGCTATATATGGTTGCCGATCGACTTGGCGGGCGATCAATTTACCATCACCTGGCGTCCGGAGTGGGGTCTGGATGAGTTTGATTCGACAGGGCATTTGAAGAGTGCGGCCCAATAAACGGTTCAATTCTGTGTTGGCGCCTTCAGAGTCTGTTTGACAAGACCCAACATGCCCCAGCGCCAGCATCGGTGGATATGATTCGCATTGGCTCGAAGCGATGCGGGATCTGACTATGTGACGAGTTCTTCGTCTGGCAAAGAAGCAAAACTTGACATTGGTCTATTCACCCGCGTAGATTTCAACTCGCACCCCGAAAATGTGTGATGTATACGTAATCTTCACTGATGTAACCGTATACAGGCAAGCTTATAGGGCTTAGGGAGAGTTGATGCGGAAGAAATTAGTTGGATCTTTGGTCGGAGGTTTACTGCTACTTGCGGGAACGTTGTGCGCATTCGGGCAAGAGACTAGAGCCACACTCGGTGGCAAGGTGACGGACAGGGGCTGTTATCAGGAAGGCGACTGTCGTAGTAACCGCCGACGAGACGGGAGTCGTTCAGTCGACGCAGTCAAATGGCGCTGGCGATTGGAAAGTCCAGAACCTTCTTCCTGGTCATTACCGTTTCGCTGTGAGTGCCCGAGGCTTTAAGACGACTGAGCACTCATCCATCGAGTTGCAGATCAGCGACAGTAAGATCGTGGATACCAGTCTTCAGGTATCCGACCGGAAGAACGGTTCTGCCTACAGGCAACTCGCTTGGTGAACTCACAAACGTAGGATCACACACCGGCTACACCGATCCGAATATTGGGCGTCCCTACGTTGACGAAGCCAGCGTTTACATCCAGCAGCAGATCAAAGATTACCTCATCGAGGTTGGGGGCACCCTGAACATGGCGCACGGCCTCAGCATGGGATACCAACACAACATTCCTAGCGGGGCGGTATATAACGCGGCCAACCAAGTGACCTTCGACGCAAATGGCCGCCCGGTGGACACGCTTCCCGGTAATGTTCAGATCCCCAATCCGTTCAAGGGTGCACCCGACGTCACCAGTGGAATACAAAACAACAATACCGTCGGCGCCTATCAACTGCTTCGTCCCGACGATCCGATGACTGGGCTGCTTACTTACACGGCGGGCACAGGCAGAACCAACTACTACGCCATGAACTCAAAGATTGAAAGAAGATTTCACGGTGGCTTCAGCAAGCTTGTCGTCTTCAGGGCGTAGTCGAAGAACTTCTCGACGGTGCCGTCTTCATAGGTCCATTCCGCACGGAGCGTTGTTCTCTTTTCCACCTTTCTCAAGGCAGAAAGAAACGCACGATTCAAGTCTCTTGCACTGGCTCCTTCCATCGCGGCTTCGACAACGAACTCGTCGTCTGCCTTTCTGACGGAGCCGGTTGCGGGCAGTTGTTCAAGAGCATGCTGGATAGTGCCTGCTTCCGAACGCCTGACGATTGCTTTGAGTTTGAGGGTCATGTGGGTCACCTCCCAGCTCTCAATCTTCTTCCGCTATCTGCACTCTAACCCGAAGCGATGGGAGTGCGAATGGCTGGGCTGACAGCGAGAAGCAGCTTCCTCCACGAAACGAAGGAAGTATCTGGAGGAGAATGCGGCCGCTGCCGAGATCAAGTTGACTCCGGATGAGGTAGCGGAGTTGGAGGACGCTGTTCCTCAGAATGAGAGTGTCGGCGATCGATATGCTGCGGCGAACATGAAGTAGACTGACCGCTGAGTTGCGGGCACCTATCGGCAGTCGCCAGTCTGTGTCGTAGTCTTCTAGTTGAGGAGAATCTATGGCGGACGAAGATTTGAGGGCAGAGCTTGAGCGCCTTCGGGCAGAGAACGAGCAACTGAAGAATAAGGGTGTGCGCGGGCTGAGTCTGAAGGTCAGCGAGAAGGGCGGGTTGTCGCTGTATGGGATGGGTCGGTTTCCGGTAACGCTTTACAAGGAACAGTGGCGGAAGATCCTTGGGATGGCTGGGGAGATCGAAGAGTTCATCAAAAAGAATGAGAGCCTGCTCAAGACCAAGGAATAAAGGAAGTGTTTGACTAATTTGGTCGTGGCGTAAAGGGAGCCTTCAAACCCTCCCTCATGCCATCGGTAACGCGGTCGGCGACAGGCGCGGCGAGCGCCCAAGAGGAGAGATTGAATGAAGAGTGTTGGTGTCTTGACGAGCGGGGGAGACGCCCCAGGAATGAACGCCGCGATCCGGGCAGTGGTTAGGAACGGATTGAGCCAAGGACTCAACGTGTGGGGCGTCTATGAAGGATACTCAGGTCTGATTGAAGGTAACTTCAAGCGGCTTGGAACGCGTGATGTGGGCAGCATCATTCAGCGCGGCGGCACGATACTAGGTAGCGCGAGATGTACCGAGTTTCATACCGAAGAAGGCCGGGAGCTGGCCATTCGCAGATTACATGGCGGCGGGATTGAAGGTCTGATCGTGATTGGAGGAAATGGGTCGCAAACGGGAGCCCTGGCGCTGCACCAGATGGGGTTCCCCGTAGTGGGCGTGGCGTCGACGATCGACAATGATCTCTTTGGATCGGATGTGACGATCGGGGTGGATACGGCCCTCAACGTGGCGCTGAACGCGATCGACAGTCTAAAGGTGACGGCAGCATCACACCGCCGGGCATTACTAGTTGAGGTGATGGGGAGAAACTGCGGATACCTGGCGTTGATGTCGGGTATTGCAGGCGGAGCCGAGGCGATCGTACTGCCAGAAGTAGAGGTAGTTCCCGAGCAACTCGCGGAACGCATTCAGGGCGCGTATGAACGCGGGAAGCCCCACGTGATCATCGTCGTGGCAGAAGGCGCAAAGTACAACGCCGAAGGTTTGTGCCGGTACTTTCAGGAGCACGACCTGCTGCTGGGGTATGAATTTCGCTCAACGGTGCTCGGCTATGTGCAGCGTGGCGCACCGCCGACGTGTGCTGATCGATTGCTCGGCACGCGGTTAGGTTTTGAAGCCGTGGAACAGATGCTCGCGGGCAACGCAGGCGTACTGGTGGGTATGTCACGAGGCGATTTGACGTGTACCCCGCTTGAAGTGGTTGCTCAAGGGCACAAGCCACTCGATCCCTGGTTTTTGAAAGCCGCCGACATCATGGCTCGCTGAATGGGTAGCCAGTCCTGCTACCGATTCAGGGTCGGTGACACGCCGACCTGGACTGAACAACGTCCGGTGAGCCTGAGCGGGGGGCACAGGTCTACAGGGAGGTCGGACCTAGGCTAGGGCTCTCGAAGGTAGACGTTGAATACGCAGGAATGGCCAAGCCTGACTTGTTCCCTCGCCACGTCTGCCTGCTTCGCAAAGAACATGTATCTCTCTTCTATTTGGGTCACAACGTCGGGGTTTCGTTGGACTTCCTCATCATGAATGCTTTCTTCGCCGATCATCTCACTCACTTGGACGAAGTCAGGTGAAGAGCACCGGAAGCTGATTACTGCGTCCCGTGACTTCATGTCACGTTGAAGCCGATTGAACTCCTTGCTACCTTGCATGATTAAAGCGTACGACTCAATAGGCTTCGTGTCCGTGTCCTACAACACATGCATCGCGGCGGCAGTCACTGATGTTTCAACCTCTGGTACTGCTCGACTGTGAGACTGAGAAACACCACTCCACGTCCGACGCCTATGTTACGTTCCAGGGCTTGGCGACACTCCAGGTTGCGGAGAGCGCCCCGCGAGCCAAGCCGGCACTTGACGCCCACCAGCCGGAACCCCTTGGTAATACTTTCTCGCCTTAGTTCGGATAGGAACAGGGAAATAGCAGGGAATTTGACTTGCCAGAATTAGATCGAGATTTGGGCTTTGGGCGACATCGAGAGTTGATCGATTTTGGTTGAAATGCCCTGCGGCTCGTCCCCGGCCAGCGTCCTTCACGCGCACTCGATCCGGTATGGACCTGCGCCGCAGTTTGAATGTCAAACAGGGATTCGAACCCCCGGTAGGGATCTGCAACAATGAGCAACTTGCAGGCTACTTTCCACGTGGTGTCCAACGTGCTGTCAATGTGGCTCCGACATTCATCCGGCTGATTGAGAACAACTGGTTCGCAGACAGGAAAGACCTTTGTGCGATTTGCGATGCGCCCTGACGGAAGAATGGCACTCCTTTGAAGCCCTGCCGCTACCGGGCGAATAGCACTTGTCCGCACGATCGACCACGGCCTACCGCGTCATTTCTTCTACCGTCGAGATCAACGCTTTTATATTCTCCGTGGGCGCATAAGGAGGCATTCCTCCCCCGCACGAAACGATCAAGCGTGACCGGTCATCGAGAGCGTTCAGCATTTCGGTGATCGAGCGCGTCACGTCCGCTGGCGTCCCTTCGGCCAGCACGTCGCGCGGAGGAATGTTTCCCATCAGAGCAATCCGGTTGTTCGTCCAGGCCTTCATGTCCGCCAGTTTGTGCTGAATGCCGAAATTGAGCAAATTGATTCCCGCCGCCTCGAGCAAAGGTGCGCTCGCCTTGCACGGCGCATCGTTGTGGAAGAACTTCACGGTCACGTCCGCGCTAAATATGCGCTGCAAATAGGGCAGGCCAAACGTCTCGAAATCGCGGCGGCTCACGAATCCAACGATATCGTCGAGCAAGAAAATGCCGTCGATCGACGGAAATGTTTCGCGCTGATACGCGATCCAGTCCACCAAAAAGTCCGTGACGATCGTGAGCAGGCGATGCATCAACTCCGGGTCCGTCTTGATCGCCTCCAGGAATTCCGGCGTGCCCATCAAGAACGAGGCGATATTGAGCGGGCCTCGGGCCACCGCGAAGCGGATCTTGTGACCGGCCTTTTCGATCTCCGGCTGTAAGTGCTGGAGCCGCTTGATAACAAAGGGCAGCAAGCCGTGTTTGCGCGGATTGGGCTTTTCGAGACGCTCTACTTCGGACGGCGAGTGCAGCATTTTCTTGGCGAAGGGGAATTCGTCCTCGCCCCACACAGAGACGGAGCCGAAGGCGGAGGGCTCCGTGCACATTCCGTATTCAGACCAGAAGCCCGGCAGGAAAATAGTTTCCGGGAATGTGCGAATGGCCTTGAGATTGTCGTCCAGAAAAATGCGTTCGTCGGTGAAGTAATCCAGAATCGTGTGGCCCGCCCAATTCGGGAGCCAGGGGCTATCGATGATGAAAGCTGTTGGGAGAGGACGAAGCACCTCTCCGCAAACTACCGAGACGAGCGTGTTCCATTGCTGATCGTTCATGGGGCCCCATTATCTCACGGCAACTTTCGCTTCTAAGCTCCCATTGGGAGCGTGGATAAGTCTCAAAGCACCTGGTCAAACAGTCGTCATCTTCGATTCCATGATCTTGTCGGAGGTGATCGGAAATTGGCGGACGCGTTTGCCGGTAGCGTTGTAGATGCGTTCGCTCAATTCGAGCGGGAACTAATCCGCGAACGCCAGCGCGAAGGAATCGCAGTTGCGAAGGCTAAGGGCGGTGTCTACGATTTGCAGGTGAACGATAAGAGCTTCACAGACGGTTCCACACGTTCCGCTGCCCGCTGGAAAAAAGTTCTGAACGAGCTAATAGTCAGAGGTTTGCTAGTGGAGAGCACCAACGGGACGGTTGAAATCACGGATGATGGTTATGCGACTGCCGATGCTCTACTGGAACACACCAAACTGTCAGACGGAGCGTTACAACTTCTTCAAGCCGCCGCAGGGTAGGGGCAGATAATGGTGAGGAGGTCTATCGGAAACAGTGTGATACAGGCGGGCGGAAAGAGCTTTCCTGAGAAATACAGCCCAAAGGAAATGGCTTATTGCGAAGCTGCTCTTGATGAATTGCTGAACCGGGGTTTCATTTCAAGGCGCTCCGATTCTCACTACCTAGTCACAAAAGATGGTTTTGATTTTCTCGAAACGGTTGCGGCTCCCACCGGGGCGGAACTCGCTTAGTAATGCTTTCTCGCCTTAGTAAGAAAAAACAGCTTCAAGAGCGTTACTAAGGCGAGGGCGCATTTAGCGCACAATCCGCAATGACGATAACCTATTTATTTTGTGTTATTTGCCTTTGTTTTGTGCGACTTGCTCAGTAATTATGGCGGAGAGGGGGGGATTCGAACCCCCGATAGCCTTGCGACTATGTCTGATTTCGAGTCAGGTGCATTCAACCGGGCTCTGCCACCTCTCCGCATTTGTTTACGACTACTTAGCTGGTTCTTGGAAACCCGCCGTTGTGCCGGTGTCAGTTCTGGTGTCAGTTCCGGTTTCTGTCCCAGACCCGCTTTCGTAGAAAGCATCCATGGCATCCACTGCAGCCTGGTTAACTTTCGGCACTAGATGAGAATAACGCATTGTCATCTGGATAGTCGAATGTCCCGCGTAATGCGCCACCGCCGCCAGCGGTACTCCTCCCATCACCCAGCGGCTGCAGGCCGTATGTCGGTTGTCGTGCCAGTGGTAGTCGCCAATGCCAGCATCTTTCAGGGCTGGCTTGAACCAGTACGCCACCTTCGTCATCGGGCCGCCTTCGGTATTGAGGCACATCAGAGACTTCAACCTCTTGCCCTTGACCAGTTGTCCGTAGGCCTCGGCGCCCTTCTTGGAAAGAGGGACATACCGGATCTTGGGCTTGTTTCGGTCCTTCTGTTGATGGACGGCAAGCATCCTCGTTGTTGGCTCGTAGTCGCCAACACGGGACCGAAGTTGCTCCGACCATCGCATTCCGGTGTTTGCCGAGAGGACGAACACCGGGACATAGCTGGGGAACGTCTTTGAAAGCGCAGCGACCAGCTTTTCCTCCTCCTCTAAGCTCAGATACCTCACGCGATCATTCGCTTCATGCTTGCGACGAACGCCTGACAGTGGATTGCGGCTCGTCTTCTCGTTTGTAATCCCCACCCGAAAGACTAGGCTGAAGGCGGCTCTCCACCGGTTGTAGGTTGACGGCTTCCACTCCCGATCGCTGGCTTGCTTGTCCATCCAGTCAATCAATTCCCTGCGAGTGATGGACACAGCCGCGCGACTGCCGAACACCGGGCGGATACGATCCATCCTTAGCTCGAAGTCGTGTGTAACATACGGGTCGTTTTCTGACTTTGAGTGCTTCATAGCATCGTCGATCAGTTCGGAGAAGGGAAGTCGTTTGGCGTTCTTTAGCTCCGGAAGCTTGCCCCTCAGCTTGTCGGCACGGCGGATGGCCAGAAGACTCGTGGCTGTGCTTATGTTTCCAGCCTTTTCACGATGAAGTCTTCCGGACAAGTCCGCATACCTGATCCAATAGATCTTGCTGCCAGGCATCTTCTCGTATATGCCCCGCGGCAGGTTACTCATCACTTGCTCCTGGATCGTCGCCCGGCGTGTTCGTCAACGTAGTCGATTCATCGGGAGGCGTGTTCGCCGGCTTGGGCGTTTCATCCGCCGGACGGATTGGCTTGGGGTGGTTGGAGCCGGCAAACCGACGAAGCGATTCGCGTGTGACCAGGACCTTTTTGCCGACGCGGCGAGTATCGAGGTCACGGCGAGAGATGATGTAGTCGACAGAACGGATGCTCACACCCAGGCTCAGTGCTGCTTCTTTGTGGTTGTAGAGGAACTTCTCAACAAGATTGCTCATGTGCTTTTTCTCCAGTGCGAGGATCTCCTGTCCCGGGCCACAAGGGCCTAGGCGGATGATCGGTTTTAGTTACGAGGGTTGGTTGCGGTTGAATCTCCCGATTGCGTTTCTCTGAGTCTCATAATGCGCGACGGCCCATGAGCATTGAATCAGGTGAACCACCTAGAAACGCAGGGCGTCACTGCGGCCTCCCGCGCAGGTGTTCAGCTGCTGCGAAATACCCCTGAGCCAGCGTCGTGTCATGCAGCTTGGAGTATCTGCTGGTCATGGAGTAACTACTGTGTCCCAGCAGTTTCATCAGAATCAGACTGTCAATGTGGGCGTTGGCCATCCTGGTCGCAAAGCTGTGGCGCAATCGGTGAATGTTTATGTGAGGCAGGCCCAGAGTGCGACACCAGAGCGTTAAGGTGTACTGCACTGCGCGTGGGGACATCCGGTTGCTCCTTTCGGATAAGAACAACGCCGGATGTTCATCGGCCCGCGAAGATAAGTATTCCGCGTACAGCTGCAAAGTCTCCTCATCCACAAAGAACGTGCGTTCCTTATTTCCTTTGCCAATGACCTGGCCCGATCCTCCGACCTGCTCGTTACCCTGTGCATCCTCGCTCGACTCAATCTGGATGGTGTCTCGGTTCAATTGGCAGACTTCTGAAAGCCGGAGCCCAGTCGCAAGGAAAAGGGATATCAAAACCCGATCCCGGGTTCTGGTGATGCCCTCTATCAATAGGTCGAGAATCTCGACGTCCACAGGCTTTGGCTGGTCGTTCTTTTTCCACTTGCAGACGAAGTCTTTGAGTGGGTTGTGCATCCGCGAATTCCGAGTTGCTCGAACGAATTCGAAGAAGCTTGATAGCGCTGCCAGGCGGCGTGCGATCGACGCATCCGAGAGCCCGATGCGCCCGAACCTTGGATTTGCTTTCTTCTTCATGTGGTCGATGTAAGCGTTAATTACGGTGTGATCGACCTGGGTGATCCGTATGATCGATCTTTCTCGCATGAATGAATGAAACTGAAGAAGATCGCTCCGGTAGGACCGAATGGTTGCGGCGCTGCAGCTCTTTTGCGTGCGCCATTGTGTGAGGAACGGTTCAAAATCCATCAAAACTCCACTGCATCGGGTTGAGGTACACATGTCATTTCCTTGGAGGCGTACGTTGCGTGTAACTGGTATTCCACGCAACGTACGTGCATCTGTCTCATTAGCAGTCACTTACTGGGACCATTCTTCCTCTTGAGGAACTCCGACAAGCTGAGTACCTTGCGAGTGCTCGTGTGCCGCTGCTTGCGAGCCTGTTTGGTGGCCTCGTCATATCCTCGGCGGGCGACGTCGACGTTGACTTGCGCATATCCGGACATAGCCTCAAATGACTTCCACCCGCCGGTGGCCATGATGGTCGCGGCGCTGGCGCCGGCCGCTACCAGGTTGGAGGCCATGGTGTGTCTCAGCCTGTGTGTGCTCCAGGTGTCGAAGCCTGTGTCATGGAGCTTCTTGCCCTTGTAGACCTTGCAAAGCACACGTTTCAGTTCCCCGATGAACGAGGCGACTCCGAGAGGTCTCCCGCAGCTGTTGTGTAGGAGATAGCCATGACCGCAGTCGGGATTCCGCTCTGCGAGCCATTCTTGGTAGTAGCGAACCGTTAAGTCCGAGAAGAAACCCACTCTCGGGCAATTGGATTTGTTCGGCAATCCCACTATGACGGTCTGCTTCTTCAGGTCAAGATCCCCGACTCGTAAGCGGCACATTTCACCGATTCTGAGCCCCGCTTCTACGCCCAGGGCTGCAGCCAAACGAAGCCGTGCATTGCCGCGCTCATGAAGGAGTTGCCACATGAGATCAACCTCTGCCGAATCGAGCGGGCGAGGCAACCTGGTTTGCGTGCGAGTGGAATGGATCAAAGTCACAACCGGATTGCCGGCCTTCCTATAGCCGTGCGCAATTGCCCACTTGAAGAAAGTCGAGATGAATGGCACAGT
Source organism: Granulicella sp. (assembly GCA_003133205.1). The sequence continues at coordinate 33,910 of PKWK01000209.1, forward strand.
ACCCGTGCGCCACCGCTGATTGGTCTTCACGGATGAAACAAGGTACTCAGTGATAGTCCGTGGGATTACGTCTTCAAGAGACGTGATCTTGTTGGCCTTCAGAAATCCGAAGAATGGAACCAAGTTCGTGGGCACTGTGGCTGGACTTCGATAGTGCAGTTGGACGAATCCATCAAGGTACTCCAAAACAATGGCTTTGAGTGCCCCGAGATTCTCGTCCAAGTAGTTGCGGCGGAGATATCGCCCGTAGTGCTCGGCAGAAAGGAAGTAAAGGCCACCGACAGGTTTTCTCTGGCTATTGCCACGGAACTGTTCACCGCAGCATCCACATGTCATAAGCTGGTTTCCCTTAGTGCGCCTGCGGAGCCAGCATTGCGTCGAGCAGGTCAGGAAATCGGCATGGCGGTCGTAGAGGGTAGCAGGGACAAAGTTGTCGCAGCCCGGACCCTCACACTTATGCTCGTTAGCACCGATGTACCTGCCCGTCTTCGAGCGTTGAGTGATCGCGTTGCATTCGGGACCGCCGCAGGTCCAGTAGCGCGCTCCTGGCCAGGTCTCATGTGCGAGAAGAGATTTCTCACAGACGGGACAGCTTGTTTCGCCCGCCGCATGCTTCTTGATCCTGTCTTGGTATCTCGCTTCGCTCATTGCACTCTCCGTTTTGCCGTGTTGCGGTAGCAGTCGATCAATTGGTCGATCTCGCGAGAGTCGAAGCGCTGTTCGCCAGCAATCCGGAGTTCAAGGATCTGGCGTGTGTTGATCAGCTTATGAATCTGTTCGTCGTTCAACTGGAGGATGGCGAGGAGTTCTCCCCATGCCAGCAGTCGTCGTTGAGTGTTGACTTCCATTGTTTGAATCTCTTTCTTCCGCATTTTGGGCGCACCTCGGGCGTGAGCCTGCGGACGTGCTCTCATCGGACACATGAATTTGAAAGGGGATTGAGGCGCTTACCCGACCTTGTCAGAGCCATTTAACCCAGGGCAGGCGCCTTAATCTTCTCTGTAAAAGAAGACTAGGGTGGCTCGTGGGATAAAGGGATCAGGTGAAACCCTTAGCAGAGGACGTGGTATCTCACGAGGACTGTCTTGCGAGGTGCTCGGCGTTGCAATCCGATGCATCCGTCCATGTAATGGATCCCTGAGCGCAAGAAGAGAGCCCCGTCGATAGTGAACGGGGCTCTGATCTTCTCGTCATGGCGGTGAATGCGGCGCCCGGATGCTGAACGATGGCGCAGTAGAGAATTAGGTCGACGCGCTATGCGGATTTGGAGATGCCTCAACTTTCCTGTTGCGATTCGCGCCGCCGTGCAGCTCGTCGGCGCCGCGCGCGGCGTCGCTTGCAGCGTTTTGTTCCGCACACAGGGCCGGCAGGATTTGGGTTGAAACAGTCGGTACTTACCTGCATGATTTCGCCGCACAGAATACATCTGGGCCGCGGCTCCTCTTTGACCTGTGTCTGACGCGCAAGCACTTGAGACTCATCCGCGCGCCCAATATGAAATACCCCACAGTCGAAACATTGATAGGCGATGATCAGATGGCCTGCTCGAGCACTGGCTCGGCGGGCCCTCTCTTCAGCAATGATCATGCTGGGATAAGCCTTCTTGCCATTGCATCGGTAGTCGGCGGGGTTACTCCACGTTCCAATAATTGGCGACATTTATGTTCTCATGTGGAATTCAGCGACCGCGCTTGGTCGTAATCTGCACTCTAAAGCCATTGGCGCATCGTGGTTGGGTTGCCACCGACCCGCTTATCACGTGCGTAAACTGTATTGATGGCTACCGCAGACCCAATAGTAGATGCGATGGGAGCAGAGTTGGGGAGTGTCTATAAGTCCCTCTGGAACGATGCGACCGAGCTGCATCATCGATGGAGCGAGTATGTGGCTCTTTTTGGAAAGGGCTCTGGGCGGATTGCAATTCTTAACGACGCGGCGGGCTCCTTTTTCGGCCTAGTTCAACGCGACTTTTGGCAACAGACTCTGCTGCAAGTATGTCGAATGACAGACCCTCCTAAATCGATGGGCAAGTTGAACGTCTCCCTCGCGCGACTTCCCCCACTTGTGCGAGCAAGCATTAGGGACGAGATAGAGTGCTTGGTAGGAGACGCGGATCGAAAAGCTGATTTCGCCAAGGATTGGAGGAACCGGCGTCTTGCGCATTCTGATCATGCTCTGGCGATTGAGGAGCACGCCAGGCCCCTGCCTCCGGCGTCCAATTCACAGATTGAAGCCGTACTTGAATCGATAGGCTGTTGCCTAAATGCAGTCGATTATGAATATCGTGACACAACTACGGTATGGCAACCCCTCGACCGATTGGATGGGGCGGAAAGTGTTCTTTATGTTCTCCGGGCAGGTGTGGTGGCTAAGCAACTCGAGCTTTCCATGCTTGAAAAGGATGAGTTCGGGTGGGAGGATGGGAGGTATTGGCAGCCCTTGCCGTGAACAGTCGCGGGCGAGCGGCAACCTACTGAGGGCAGACGCCCTTTTCCATGAGAGCGACCCTTTCTATGACATCGTTCGCGATCTGGATCTGGAGTTGGCCAAACTCAGGGGCGTACTTTTCAAGATGTGTAAGGTGTAATCCGGTGAAGTCCTCTGTCCAGATGATGTCCCCCTCCAGGCCCCACAAGCTATCGAGAAAACCCTTGAGGGCCAGTTCTCCTGATATGCTGCGCTTTATTCGCTGCTTAGATACCCAAAGTCGACTGTATTCAACCTCCCTCAATGCTAATTCTCTCTGGTCCGAGATGAACTTGCCATTGGCATAAGACAGTTGTGGGAATGCACTCAGATCGATTCCCTTGAGTTCGGCTTCTATTTGAGGCAACAGGGCGTCCACCTGTTGCAAGAACTGTCTATATTCCGACCCGTTCATTAGCTTGGCGTTGTTGGCTTGCGCCGAACCAATCGCAGGCGAAGTGAGCAATAAGAGTAAGACCGCTATGCTTCTCATGCTCGTCAGTATAGACGTACGGTCTCAGAGAGCGGATGTGAAAACTACTGTTGGACGGCGGTGCCGGGTAGGGCTTGGGCTATGCGGTGCTGCCATTCGGCGGGGCGGTTTGGTGGACGCTGGTGCCGTCGGCGGAGTCGGCTACGGTGACGGACGTGTCGACCACTTCGAACTCGTAGATGGCTTCGATGCCGAGGTCGGGGAAGGCGAGGACTCTGGAGGCCTTGGTGGGTTTGGAGGTGCTCTACGCGCCGATGACCGCAGTTGAAACCGGCTAAAGAGATCCCCTTAGTGTCAGTTTTGGTGTCAGTTGGGATCTGATTTGATACTGCAGCGTGCAGAGGCATGCGGAGAGTCCAAATGATCAAAGCCCGCGATTGGCGCGGGCTCTGTGGTCTTATGCAACTTCATGCCGTCTGTGCGTTAGAGTGCAATTTAGGCTGAATATGGGATTTCGAGTCAGGTGCATTCAACCGGGCTCTGCCACCTCTCCGCATTGTTTTCAACTACTTACGAGCTGCTATTCTGGTCCAACTTCCAAAACGTGTCCAACCTTCGAAATCTCTGTCACGTTTCGTGTCACGTTGCGAGCCTCGTCGCTACATTCCGGGCATCCATAATGGTACCAAGTTTTGCCACGGTTGGGTGAAGGTACCGCCCGGTTACTGCGACGAGCCATGCCCCAACATCTTCGACGTCTGCGCCAGATTGCCGGTCGCATCCATCAGATCGGTCCCGAAGCTGTGGCGGGCAGAGTACAGCACCAGATCCTTGGGCCAGCCCTTCGCGCTGCGGAAGGCACCAGAGGATTGGAAGCTCGTTCAGGAATGTCTCCGAGACGCGTTGGAGTCGCTGTGGGATTCTGTCTGGTCCTATCAGGCGCAGATCGCACTTGAGTCACTGCGGTAGCGCGTACTGTTCGGAGGGGAAGTTCAGCAGTGGGTTGATGCGGACGCAGTAGGTTTCTTCAACCTGGGGTAAGGTGAGCCTGGATGAGGCGAAGCCTCGATATCGCCTCATCCAGGGTAGGCGGATAGTCCACAAGGCCGGTATGTCTCGCGATTCGTTCGTCCGCAATCAGTAGGGTAACTACTTCGCCCGACGAGCAATCCACGGGCTGCACGCAACAGCGAATGCGGAACCTTCTGCCCCCCGCGCATCCAACATGCACGAATCGAGGTCCGTGTGCCAGTCATCCGCACTTGCGCTCACTGCAACCAGAAGAACCGCGTGTCCACCAAACGCCTCAGCAGGCACGTAACGCCGTGTACCTGGTTCAAGCGCCGCCAGCGTGAGCAAGTCGTTGGTCCCGCCGACCTTCGCCTCGCGGCACCGATACACCGACCTCACCCTGCGTATCCGCTGTCCCATGCGTAAGCGTGTCAAAGGGGTGTTGTGCGTCAGCCATGCTTACCGCGCCCTTGAGCTGCACCACCCCCAACCCTTCCGCCGCGTAAGACCGCACCAGCTTGGTCCAGTAGTCTCGGCCACTGTGCTACCATCTCTGCGACAATCAACCACTCGAATGGCAACGCCAGGAGATCAATATGGCAACGCAGGACTGGCTAAGCCCGAATCCCCTCGCTAGCGATCCCATCTCGGCACCGCTACTACCACCCCGAGGGTATGACCTTCGCCCGCTCTCAGTTGGCGAAATCCTCGACCGTGTTTTCTCCCTCTATCGGAGCCACTTCTGGTTTTTTGCAGGCCTCTCGGCGGCTTCCGCCGGTGTGAATGCTGGCATCGGCATCCTGCGCCTCATCTACATGCACTTCGCTACTCTCACCGTTGCCTCTCCGTCGTACGCCCTGATCGTCGGAGGTTCTACCATCCTGCAAAGCGGACTGTACCTGATCGCCTACAGTCTGACGCTTGCGGCAACGACCTTCGCGGTCAACGCGTTTTACCTTGGGCAACCCACCTCGCTCGGCGTTGCGCTAACGGTGGCGCGGCAAATCTGGCTGCGCTGCCTCGGCATCTCGATCTGGCAGACGTGGAGCGCGATGTGGGCCTTCCTGCTTTTGCTGCTCCCAATCTTCTTGATTCCGGGGATGAGAGGCACCGCCGCAGGGATCGCGGTCGGTCTATTTCTTTTTGTAGGTTTTCTAGCCGGTCTCGCATATGGGCTGATTGCATATCTCCGCAACTCGCTAGCTCTCCCCGCGGCGGTGATCGAAAACCTCCGTGTCTGCGCGGCCATGCGGCGCAGCAAGAATCTTGCCACCGGCCGCGTCGGCCGTATCTTCCTGCTGCTCCTCCTGGTCTATGTGCTTTGGATGGTCGCTACTGTCATCCAACTACCGTTTATACTTCTTGCGGCCCGCGCCCATGCGGCCGAGCAACTCGTGATGCAGGGAATCATCCTCTCCGTCAATTTCATCGTCACCACCGTGGTCGGTCCTATCGCCGCCATCGGACTCTGCCTCTTCTACTTTGACGAGCGCGTGCGCCGGGAGGGTTTCGACATCGAGATGCTTCTGCGCGGCGCGTCCGACTCCACGCCGTCCACGCCGCCTCTTCCGGAACCCGCCTTCCTTGCCGATCCCTCCGACGACCCGCAGCCAGCGCCCGAGCAGCTATAAACACATGGCCGCCGGACTCAGGAGGATCGTCCTGCTGCTCGCGATCTCGTCGCTGCAAGCTTTTGCGCAGCCAGGCGTCCCGTTATTCCAGCCCCCGCTCCAGCAAACGACACCCGACGGCTATCGCGCTCGTCTAGAGTCTCTGCGCGGCCTGGTACGTGCCTGCCGCGACGATGCAAAGGCCTGCAATCCAACGGCAGTCGGAGACGACAACAAGATTCAAACATCCGACGATACGTTTCAAGTGCGCTGGCAGTGGCTCCGTAAGCTGATGGGCGATGCCCGCAACCCCGCGTTGCCGGACCGTATACCGCTGCTCGACCAAGCCACC
>PKWK01000074.1 GCA_003133205.1 Granulicella sp.
ATGCTGGGCGTGGAGAGGCGGGGCGAGGAGTACGAGGAGGGCGAGAGCTACCGCGGAGCAGAGGAGGCGGAAGAACGGGGTTCGATTCCGAAGATTGCTGGTGGCGGACACGAAGGTTACCCCAGGGGCTAAAGCCCCATTGCAAGCAGGGATCCTACGGCACGGATAAATCCGTGCCCTTAAGCAAAACGAGTCCATAGGCGAGGGTTAGTGGTTGAAGACTTGCGACAGGAGTTCGTCGTTGACCTGGTCGAGTTGCTTGAGCGTGTCCTGGACGGTGGCTTTATCTTCGCCGGAGACGAGGTGCAGGTATTGGGCGAGGCGGTACGTGGTGCTGTGCATCAACATCTCGGCATTCTTCAGGCGCTTGGTGTCGCGGGCGAGGTTGATGTGGATGAGGTGGGCGTACAGGTTGACTTTCTTGAGCGTGGCGGCGGCCTGTTCCGTCTCTCCGTCGGAGATCTCCTTGCCGGCCTTGGCGGTCATGGTGTGGACGAGTTCGGTGTAGAGGAAGCACTGCTCGCGAGGGTTGGCCTGACTGGCGCGAAGCTCGAGCTGGGCGAGGACTTCCGGACTGGGAATGGCTTCGTCGGCGGCGGAGGAGCGGGCGGCGTGGGTGGGGACGGTTAAGACGAGGGTGGAGAGCAGGCTGAAGGATGCGAGGCACAGGGCGGGGCGGAATTGAATAATTGGGTGGGATAGCCGACGAAGGAGAGAGCTCATGAGTCACCTCGAGGTGATCGCGCAGCTTACTTCGTGTGTTCGAGTGCGGCGATCCGTTGGCGCGCCTGCGACTCCTGATCCGGTAAACTTCCGCCCGCCGCCGCCAGGAACTGCTTGTAAAGCTGGACGGCCTTGGCGGTTTGATGCAAATCGTCGTTCGCCGTTGCCTCAAGAAAGAGTGAGGAGGGCGAAGGTTGCTGCACTGTAGCACGGAGAGCCAGCGCTTGCAAGGTAATTCTCGGATCGTCGATCTCGGATGCGGCGAAGGCGAGATGCGTTGCGGCGTCGCCGAATGCCGCGGGCGAGGGGAAGGCGGCGGGGTCTGCGACGGCCTGTTTGAGGAGCTTTTCGGCCTCTCCGGGGCGATGCAGGCGGATGAGGGCTTCGGCGCGATTGTCGAGCAGGGTGGGATCGGGGTGAGCGGCTTGTGCGGCGATGAGGGCGGCGTAGAGCGGGTCGGCCTGGTCGGGGTGGCCGGATTCGAGGTAGACGCGGGCGAGCAGGCGGGTGATGTTGGCGTCGTCGGGGTGGGCGGCGTGGAGCTTTTCGAGCAGCGGAGTGGCCTGGGGGATCTTCGCGTCGTCGCCCGAGGCGAGGTAGGCCTCGGCGAGTTGGGCGGTGAAGCTGGGATTGCCGGGCGAGCGAGCGAGGGCCGGTGTGAGCAGCGCTTCGGCGTCGGCGGGGTGGTGCTCGGCGAGCAGAATGTGGGCGAGGGCGGCGGTGGCCTGAGGGTCGTTGGCGTTCTTGGGAAGAGCGAGGTAGCGGCGGTAGGCGTGCTCGGCGCCGGGGAGGTCGGCGGCGGCTTCGGCGATCTCGGCGGAGAGGAAGATGTCTTCGGGCTGCTCGGGGGTGAGGCTGAGGGCGGCGAGGAGCTCGTCGGATGCGACGGTGGGGTTAGGCGGGGATGAATTGAGGTCGAGGCGGGCGAGGGCACGCAGGGCGTGGGCTTTCAGCGCGGGCTCGATGTCGGGGAGTGTGGTGGCGGTTGCGAGATGAGTGCGGGCTTTGGCGGGGTGGCCGGTGCGGGCGAGCAGGAGGCCCAGGGCGACGTGGGGGGCGGGGAAGAGTGGATTGGCGTCGATGGACTTGCGGTAGCAGGATTCGGCAGTTGGAGATTGCGGGTTGGGGGCCTCGGAGTTTGGGGTGTTGGCGGCGGGAGCGGTTGGGGATGATTCGAGGGCTTCGAGGGTGAGGCCGAGGTCGTAGAGGACTTGCGGGTTGTTGGGGACCTGGGTGTTCAGGGCGGTGAGAATCTTGAGTGCTGCGGGCAAGTCTCCGGCCGCGAGGGCGTCGTTGGCTTGCTGGATGAGGGAGGTCTCGGGAGCGGGCCGGGTGTCGGGATGGGAGAAGTCTTGTGCGGGCAGGGAGAGGGTAAGGAGCGGGAGCGCGGCTGAGATGCAGGCGGCGGCGAGACGACAACGAAGGGCGGCGTTTCGTCTGGGCGCTTGGGCGGCGGAGATGGATGATGTTGGCATGTTCTGCGACGACTTAAAAGCGAAGGCCCGGCACAGAGCCGGGTCTCGTTGCTGACTGGATTATATCAGGGGATTGCGAGCGTCTAGAGTCCTCAGGTGGCGCTGATGAAGCCATCCGTAATGATGTTGACGTCGTTGATGATCGAGTGTGCGAGGCCATTCACACCTGCGACGGTGCTCAGGCCCATCGCGAGCGCGATGAGCGCGTACTCGACGAGATCCTGTCCGGCTTCGTCGTGCCACAAGCGGGCCAGCAATCGTTTCAGCGAGTTTGACGGTGTGGCGACTTGCATTCGTACGATCATAGGGCTCCCCCCGGGTTCTTTTCTGACGCTCAGTCGAGTTAGGCTACATGCGCGAAGTTGCTTCGACACTCCCCCAATGGTGGTAGCGGTGACCTCCGGGAGGGTTGAAGTCCAAGGCCCGGGCCAGTGCTAGCCGCGGCGGTGGAAACCACGCCACCGCCGAATCCACCGCGGCCGTGGCGGCCACCTCCGCCGCCGCCACCTCTACAATGTCCAGCCTATCGGTACATGGGAGTTGGTCTTGCATAAGCCCCCTGAACGGCGAATTGGTTTCTACCAAAATTAGCTTAGTGGTAAAGAACCATTTTTGCCACTCCCACAAAGGTGGGATGGGGGACGAACGAGGGTTGGTCTCTCTTTGTGCAGAGTCGCTCGTCGAACGGCCATTTACCCGAGGATTTACCTGAAACCAAACGGGCTTCAAGGTTGGACGATGGGCTCCGGTCCGATGCTACTAGTACAATTAAGGTGGGTGGAGTGAGCAATACAGCACAGTCACGGGGTGGATTGGGGGAAGAGAATTGGACAGAGGGACACAGGGAAGCGACTGCCTATGTCAGGGCATCACGCGAGCAAGGGCCAGTGCATTGCGCCAGCAGCCGATGATGAGACTCAAGTGTTAGCGCAGATGAACGAGCGCGGACAGACGGAAGAGGTCCTGCTGAAGGCGGGTGCCTTGCAGCGCGCGATCTTGAATAGCGCCAATTTCTCGAGTATCGCGACAGACGCGCGCGGCGTGATTCAGGTGTTCAACGTTGGGGCCGAGCGAATGCTGGGCTATACGGCGGATGAGGTGGTGAACAAGACCACTCCAGCCGACCTGTCCGACCGGCACGAGTTGATCGCCCGCGCCGCAGCGTTGACCCTCGAATTCGGAACGCAGATTACACCCGGCTTTGAGGCTTTGGTGTTCAAGGCCTCGCGGGGGATCGAGGACATCTACGAGTTGACTTACTGTCGCAAGGACGGCAGCGAGTTTCCGGCAGTGGTCTCGGTAACCGCACTGCGCGACGCAGGCGACATGATCATCGGCTATCTGCTGATTGGCACGGACAATACTGCGCGCAAACAGGCGGAAGAGGCGCTGTTGAAGGCAGGTGCCCTGCAGCGGGCGATCTTCAATAGCGCCAATTTCTCGAGTATCGCGACGGACGCGCGAGGCGTGATTCAAATCTTCAACGTTGGGGCCGAGCGGATGCTGGGCTACACGGCCGAGGAGGTGGTGGACAAGATCACTCCTGCCGACATCTCCGATCCGG
>PKWK01000163.1 GCA_003133205.1 Granulicella sp.
TTCCAGGAGAAGTTAAATGCAGCAAACGGTAGATTTGATGGCGGCGTTGTTCAACGCCCACATGAAGATGTTCGGTCTCGAACGTCTTCTCAATACGATGCCGATTCCGCCGGCCCGTCAACTGACGGCTGGTGGCGCGCCCCCGGAAGTGTCCACTCCGAAGGTCGCAGAGGACGAATGCCTCCTCATCGCCAAAGTGACGGTCGACCGGGTCGCCGGCGACCATTTCACCAAACTGCGCAGTATTCTGCGTAAGTCTGCCGTCAACGACGGCATCCACATGGAAGTGGAGATCCGCCCCGAGCGGCTGAAGCCCTTGGAGCAGAATAAGTACCGTCCCGCCGGTCCGCACGTCCTGGTTACCATCGACGCCCAGACCGACGCCGGCTATTGTATGGCCGAGGCGATCGCCAGTTCCGGTCTGCACATCCCGGCTCTCAAGAACACCAAGTGGGCCACCACCCGCTGGGTAATGAGTAACGATGCCTGGATTTCCGGCAAGGATGGGCGTACCACGATGATCCTGACCCCTGTGGGCCTGCCGTCGTTCTGGAATGCCATCGGCTACCAGCCCAACGGGAAGCCCACGACGGTCAGCAAACGCAACCGCCGCTCTATGGCTAACGCACATACCACGTTCGAAGGCACCATCCTCTCTGAGATTCAGACCTGTGTGTTTTTCGAAGCCGGCGACGGCGTTATGGTGCAGCATCCCTGCACCGACGTGGTCTACAGTGTCGACACCGTCATCGCCAACGGCACCGCGAAGAAACTGCGCTACCCGCACTCGTTCGTCGTGGGCTACGTCCAGATGGACGACTCCATCACCGCTAAGATGATCCTGGCGCTGACCGACGGCGCCCACGTCGTTGACAGCACCAAACTCAACGACATCCTCCGTCTCGCTGATAAGGGGCTTGCCCCGTACTACGAGGGAGATGGTCTCCGCATTACGCTCGATGCCACCGGCCACGGCCAAGCCAAGGGCCACGCCGTTGCACGCTACCTGGCGCACCGCGCCATGCTGGCCCTGGACACCAAGACCGAGTTCCTGCGGATCGATGGGCGGTTCAGCTTCGCCATCATGGCGGACCTGCACCGTCCCAAGATCGCTCGTCTGGATCCCCAAATGACGGTCAATTTCCAGCTTGCCGAGGGCGGCTTCGTTGCGAAGTACGGCCTCGCCTGGACCGATCGCATCAATGAGAAGATCGGCACGCCGGAATCCCTGAACAAGATGTTCCTGAGCTTCCTGGACTTCGACAGCTACGCTGACCGGCTGGACGACAAGCAGCGCGAGAAGGAAGAGAAGAAGCGTGCCAACGCCTCTGCCTGGGTGCTGGGCGCCAATGTGGCGCTCCTCACCGAGCACTTCTACGCGGTGGCTCCCAATGGGGACTGCGAACGCGTCAACTATAACCTGTCCGACGGTACTGCCCTGAATATCTGGCAGATCAACCGCCTGGCCAGTTGCGGGTTCCGGCACTTAACGGAAACCCTGATGGACGGCGAGCGCGGCCGCATCCCGGTCCCTGAGACTGAAGCACTGCGTGCCTACGCCATGTTCGACATCAGCGTGATGGACCACAAGTCCGAAAAGTACGCCGGCAAAGGATTCTACCTGAGCAACGGCGTGCTCAAAGGCTTCGAAGGCCTCGTGTTCCACACGCTGACCGCCGATGACCGCAGCACCACCACCATGGTGGAAGGCCCTGCCTGTTCCAATCGCCAGCCGTCCGGATGGATCGGCCAGATGATTCGCTCGCTCAACCTGGTCAATAGCGCCCGCTATGCCAAGATGAAGCGCAGCCCGTACCTGTACCTGAGCTGTGCGCGTGTCGCGTTGTCCGCCGAGCTCTACCAGTACTTGCAGACTCTGGTCGGCAAGGACGAGATGGAAGCTGTCATTGCCCTTTGGGGCATGGCAGTTCCCTACATCGTGTTGGCCAACCTGATCGTGGGTGGTGGCGATCTCGACGATTTGCACTTCGTGTGGATTGGCAAGGAAATCGTAGCCTATCTCCGCGGGCAGAAAGCTCTGGTAGACAGTTATCCCAACGAAGAACTGAACCTCAAGACCGCCAAGGCCGGCGTCATCGCCGTCAGCAACGGAAACCGCTATGCGGCGCAGATGAAAGCGCGGGTGGTCGCCGCGTCGTTGAAGTATGACCGCATCGGCTTCTATAGCGAGCTGCGGCGCACTGCCAAGGGCGGCCTGATCGCTCCCATGACGAACGCCAACCTGGTTTGGACGGAACGCTGGAATGCCGGCGATCCCTGTTCGATCAACATGGGCGGTTTCAACCGCCGTCAGGAGCACATCATCGATGCCGAGGTAAAGACCGGCGCCGACATCGGCGGCGGTCAGGCCAAGGCCGATGCCCTGTTCAAGTCGCTGACCCATGTCAGCAGCTTCATGGCGCACCGAATCCCCGGACGGATCCGGGCAACACTGAAGAACCTTGAGATCGTAAATGGCCCGCTTGACGCGGCGTACGCCGCCGTGGCGCGCGCCAGTGCCGATCTCAAAGAGGCCTTCGATGCCATTTACCTCCCAACGGAGAACAACTTAAAAATCGACTACCTGGTCACCTGCCCGGCGTCGCTCGAGGGTTACGCCGTGGGTCGCGAGATCCGCGCACGCTGGAACGAAGTCCGCGAATCCGTCAAGGTCCAGAAGGAGGACTGGCTCCGCGGCGTTGACTACGGCAGCGTCCCGGATTCTGAGAAATTCGCCTTTGCGATCGCCGAGTCGGTGAAGGTCGCCGACCTGACAATCTCCGACGAGATTCTCGAACCGCTGCATACCAGCAATCGCCAGCTTCTGCTGGACGCGGTCATAGCCATCTACAAGGACATTGCCGTCCGAGGCGTTGTCATTGATGAGGTGACCCACCAGGCTCGCCCCGTGGCGGATGCCATCCTCTATCAGAGCAACTTCAACAAGATGCTCCGGGAAGCCATGCGCTACGCCAAGTGCGTCGCGCAGTTCCCGCAAGCGTTCGAAATGGAGGCCCAAATGGGCACCCTCGCTCCCGAATTGACCATCCCGTGCTTGTCCCTGGTGGTGGTCAACGACATCGAAAAGAAGGCGACGGAAGAACAGGAACGGTTCATCCTCACTGCCGCTCAGTGTGCCAGGGTCCTGATGCACCATCTCGACCAAAATGTCGATGGGGAGATGCGGGAACTCTGGGCCGTCTGCCCGGCCCTCCGCGGCCGGTCGATGGATGCCGTCATCGTCTACCAGGGCGGCACCCACTTCGGTTTCATCAAGAGGGAGCAAGTCTCTCTCTTCAAGAACACCTACGGCAAGGACGCTATCGGCACCCTGGCCCGCTCTGTCGATTCCCGGACCGGCGCGTACAATCTGTATTCCGCCCAGGTCGTGATCAACGCGGCGTGAGGATGCCACCGTGTTCACCCACGGTCCCGTGATTCGAGCACGGCGGAAACGCTGGTTCCTGGCAGTTGCTGGTTCCCTTGCGGGACACCGTTTGCAGGGTGAGGTCCCCGGCGGGATGACCCTGGTAATGTTCACGTGCCGTGGACGCCCGGCAGGACTAATCTACGGCCGTGTGGCTTCCTTTTGTGAAGGGGTTTCCCGCGAGTACTCTCCGCCGGGCTGTTCTAC
>PKWK01000140.1 GCA_003133205.1 Granulicella sp.
CCGTCACCGCCAGCCCGAGCATCGAGACGGAGACAGGCCGCTCGATTCTCGCGCAGCATCCCGACTCAAACGGTTCGCTGGGCATCGCAATCTCCGAAGCCGTTGAAATCGCAGCAAAGGATCCTCACACCAAGTACGCGCTTGGCAGTGTGTTGAATCACGTCTTGCTGCACCAGACCGTGANNTGGGCAGCGTGCTGAACCACGTGCTGCTGCATCAGACGGTCATCGGCCTGGAAACCATCGAGCAGATGGCCATGGCCGGCGACGAGCCGGACGTGATTCTGGGCTGCACCGGCGGCGGATCGAACTTTGCGGGACTGGTGATGCCATATCTCGGCCGCAAGCTCAAGGGGCAGAGCCACGCGCGCGTGGTTGCCGTCGAACCCGCGGCGTGCCCCAGTCTGACCAAGGGCAGATTTACGTATGATTTTGGGGATACCGGGCATCTGACGCCACTGGTCAAAATGCACACGCTGGGAAGTACCTTCATTCCTCCGGGGATTCATGCGGGCGGCCTCCGCTACCACGGCATGGCTCCGCTGGTGTCGCACGTCATGGACCTGGGATTGATTGAGGCCAGTGCCGTGCAGCAACTGGACGCCTTCGCCGCCGGAATCCAATTTGCCCGTGCAGAGGGAATCATACCGGCTCCGGAGGCCAACCACGCTGTGGCAGGAGCAATCTACGAGGCGCTGCGCGCCAAGGAAGAAGGAACGCCGCGGACGATTCTATTCAACCTATCCGGACATGGGCATTTCGACATGCAGTCTTACATCGACTATCAGGCCGGACAATTGCAGAACTACGATTATCCGGCGGAAGAGATCGCGATGGCGCTGGCGGGCCTGCCCACGGTGGCTTGAGCAAATTCGTGACGCCTGGAGACCATAGCAAGGGGAGAAGTATCGAATGAAAGAGATTGTTGCCGTGGTCTTCGGATTCGCGTTGATGGGCAACGCCGCGCTATTCGTTCCGCAGGCGCTCGCGGTCTGGCGCAAGAAGAGCGACGAGGGAATTTCTCTGATCACATTTGGCGGATTCAATGTGCTCCAGGCGATCGCGATCGTGCACGGGTTCTACCAGCATGATCTGGCTCTGATCGTGGGTATGGTTGCGAGCATCATCACATGTGGCGCGGTCACATTTCTGACGCTCTTCTACCGTCTGGGACGGAAACGCGCAGGCACCGTGGCCTCTTGATAGCGGGGCCGGGTGCGATGTAATAGGCAATCGCAGCCACTCTATTTCCGCTGCGCGTTCAGTTTGTCGAGGACGACCTTCAACTCGTCCAACTTCTTCCCGGCTTCTCCGAGTTTGCCTTCCGCAGTCAGGCGCTGGTAGTCGGCAAAGTCTTTTCCGGCCTCTGCGATGAGCGCGTTGATGTCAGTCGGTTGCGGCCCTCCCTTAGATACGGGTGTCGATTGCGTCGCAGTTTGGGGCGCTTCCGTCGAGGTCACCGCCGGGGCTTCTCCGCCATAAAGAGACGTGAGTGCTGCCTCGAACGTCGGGCCGTACGCCAACTTGTCCTGCAACGCCAGCACAACCAGGCGCAGTTCCGGCATGGCGCTCGTCTGTGCCTGCAGGAAGATCGGCTCGGCATAGAGCAGCGCCTTGCCGGATGGGATGACCAGCAAGCTTCCGCGCACGACATGCGAGCCTTGCTGGTTCCACAGGGTCAACTGTCCTGAAAGCTGCGCGTTCTGGTCGATGCGCGCCTCGATCTGTTGCGGACCATCCACCACAATTCCCTTGGGGAAGTCGTAGACCACCGACTTTCCGTAGTTCGCTCCGTCGCAGCGCGCAGCAATCCACCCGATCAGATTGTTTCGGTTGGCCGGAGTGAAGGGGAGAATCTCCACAAACTCCGCGCCGGTCTCTCCCGGCAGCTTCATCAGGACAAAATTCGGCTGCATCACCTGTTTCGCCTGATCCCCGTTGTCGTGCGAGCCGGTTTCCGTAGCGACCGTCCACATATCCTCGCGGTTGAAGAAGACCTGCGGATTCGTCATGTGATACAGGCCGTAGACCTCCGCCTGCAGCTTGAACAATAACTCGGGGTAGCGAACATGCTTGTGCAGGTCCGCTGGCATGGATGCAGCATCCTTGAACAGGCTTGGGAAGATTCGGCGGTAGGCGCTCAGGATCGGGTCTTCAGTGTCGAACACGTAAAACGTCGTTGTCCCATCGTAAGCGTCGATCACTACCTTCACGCTGTTGCGCATGTAGTTGATGGAGTTTTCGTTGAGCGTGTAATGGGTCGAATAGGGGTAGTTATCCGACGTCGTGAACGCGTCCATAACCCAGGAGAGCCGGCCATCCTCTCCCACCACGATGTACGGGTCCTGATCAAACGTGAGGAAGGGCGCCAAGGCCGCCACACGGTCGCGTACGTTGCGCTGCATCAATAGCCGACTCTGTTCGTTGACGTCATCGCTGAAAGGCAACTTGCCCAGATCGCCGCGATCGGCAGCAATCAGGATCCGGCGCAGGAAGCCGCCCACGACGATGCCGCCCGTGCCCTGATACGACGTCAGGCTATTGGTCTGGCCTTGCGGGTAGTCAAATTCCTGTTGTCTCGTCTTGACGTACACGTCGGTGTCGGTCAACTCGCCAAAATAGATCTCGGGACGCGTCACGGTCAGTCCGCGCACCGTGCTCTGGACAGGCATGTTGCTCAGCATCAGCGTCGGCAACCCTTCGGTCGTGAAGCCATTGACCGGATTCATCGTAATGCCGTAGCCGTGGGTATAGATCAGCTTCTCGTTGATCCAGTTTCGACTGCTCTCCGGAAGCTTATCCACGTTCAGTTCACGCGTCGCGAGCATTACCTCGCGCATCGTTCCGTCGATGACATAGCGATCGATGTCGATGTCCGGAAAGTCGTAGTAGGTGCGAATCTCCTGCACCTGGCGCAGCGTGTCCTGCAGCGCATGCCAGTCCCACAAGCGAATGTTCTGGAGCGTGGGTTGATTGTTCGCCGGATCAGTTGCCTCCACGGTCGTCTCGGCCGGGAACTCGCGCTGCGAGAATTGGTCCAGTCCGTAGGCCCGCCGCGTCATCTCAATATTGTTGGAGATGTAGGGCTGCTCGCGCACAAGCTCGTTCGGCTTGACAACGAAATTGCCGATGTACCAACCCACTAGTCCAAGCACGCCATAGCACAGCGCGGCTGGAATTACGGCGGCGACGAGCATTGTCCCGCGTGGTCTGCGAACCGCGTTGATAGCCGCGATAACCGCGCCAAGAATCAACGCCGCGCAGACGATCAGCAGCCCGGTGAGCATCAGGTGCGCATCCGTATAGGTGATGCCGTCGAAGATCGTGTGATGCTCGAGCAACCTGTCGAAGCGATCGAGGTAAACCTCGATGGCGAGGATGACCAGCAGGAACGCGACCGTGATGGAGAGCCCGCGCCAGGGTGCCGGGGAGTAACTGTTACGGTCCTTGTCGAGCGCCCGAAACGCTCCCGTGATCACGAGGAAAAAGACCGCGAGCACGCAACTCATAACCGAAAGCGTAAGCAGCCAGCCAAGGATGAGGTGCCACGCCGGCAGGGTGAACAGGAAGAAGCTCAGGGGCTTGCCGAAGATGGGATCGGCGACGCCGCTCCCGGCGCTCGGCGCGTACCACCACAGCGAGAACGTCGGCCATTCCTCCATCATCGACGCGCCGGTTACGCCCGCGATCCCAAGCGAAACAATAAGTGCCGCGATGCGCAGGACGGGTTCGACGGAAAGATTGACGGGCTGCCCACCGAAGATGATCTTGTGGTCTCGCGGCAGATCATCCTGATGAGCCCGCTTGAGAGCTGAAAATGCTCCGAAGAGAATCAGGAATGTGGCCACGGCAAAGACCGCGAAGATGACCCACTGCAGGCTCCAGGTCTTCCAGAACACGTCCCCAAACCCGAGCGACCTGAACCAGAGCAGGTCCACCCAATACGACAGGGCGGTCTTGCTGCCAAATACGATTACGGCAAGTACAACCAGTAGGATAGGCAGCCTGAGCCGCCGCCGCGGATCTCGCGGCTCCCGAGGAAAATCAATCGATACCGGCAAATCTCCACCCCGCATAAACACTCATTGATAAATCACGGGAATTGTACAGCGTCCAAAAGTGGCAGATAGCATTGCGAAAGCTGGGCCGTACCTGGCAGCGACCGACAATGAGCATCCCTAACGACTTGCGGCCCACTCCGACCTCTGGCGCGGTGCACGCACTAAATGTGACGCCCGTCACACTAGTCCTGGCGAAGCGGGGAGTCGCCGACTGGATTTGGTAGTAAACTCAATCCATGCGCGGTATGCCACCTCTCAAGATTCTCGCGGCTGCACTGATTATTCTCGGCACGGTTGGCTGGCTCTCCTACACTGGCGTCGACAAGACCAAGCAGTACTACGTCACCATCAGCGAATTGAACGCGATGGGCAACAAGGCGTACACACGCAACCTGCGCGTCGCCGGCAATGTCGCGCCGGGAAGCATTCAGCGAGTGGGCACGAGCGCGCGTTTCGTTCTGCTGGAGCAAGGCAACAAATTACAGGTCAACTATCAGGGATCCGAGCCGCCGCCCGACACATTCAAGGACGACGCACAGGCCCTTGCGATTGGCACGTATGGCCGCGACGGCGTCTTCCACGCGACCCAATTGCAGGCCAAATGCGCTTCGAAATACGCACCAGCCCAGCCCGGAGCAGCACCTGCCGCCGGCAATACTGCAATGCTGGCTCCCACGAAGTGATCTTCCCAAATATTCGTGTGCGATCGGCCAATAACTCCATGCTTTCCTTGAACATCGTCCGCATGGCAGACGCACGGTCGATGTCCGGGGCCATACAAACCAATCACTCTATACCCTGAGACGATGATCGAACCCGCTCTCGAATCCGCGCCTCTCCCATCGGCTGCACGCCTTGATTCCGTCTCCAAGCTGTATGGGGGCTTTGCCGCGCTGCGCAAGGTTTCGGTCGAGTTCGCGGTGGGCTCGTCGACGGTCATCCTGGGGGACAATGGCGCGGGCAAATCGACGCTGCTGCGCATGCTGGCGGGGTTGATCGCGCCCTCGCGCGGTACGGTGCAGGTCTTCGGCGGGGAGCCACGCGAGCAGCGCAGCCGCATCGCATACATGAGCCACGAGGCCATGCTCTACGACGAGCTTTCGGCCATCGAAAATCTGCGCTACTTCGCCGAATTGCAGCGCGTCGGCGGATGCGTGTGCAGTTGCGCCAGTTCGCCGGAGATGGCTCTGCGGGCGGTTGGACTTGATCCCGCGCTAACCCGTCCGGTCGGTCAATACTCCCAGGGAATGCGGCAGCGCGCTTCGCTTGCGCGCGTGCTGCAGACCGATCCAGAGCTGCTGCTGCTCGACGAACCCTTCTCGAATCTCGACGTCGAATCAGCCCGGCACATGGTTGAGTTGCTCCTCGACTTCCGCACCTGGCCCGTGGAAGCGCCTCCGGAA
This sequence comes from Granulicella sp., assembly GCA_003133205.1. Next base: position 5,464 of record PKWK01000140.1, read on the forward strand.
CCGCACGCAGCGAATGCAGCGGCAGGCAATTCTCCCGCGGCAACCCCCGCCGTCCGAGCCCGCACCATTATCCTCACTACCCACCAGCCAAAGCTGGCCGAGCCGCTTGCCGAGACGACGCTGATCATGAAGGCTGGCGCAATCATTTCCATCACCAGCTCCGCACCAGCCGCATCCGGCCCCGGCAAACCGGCGGCACAGTGGGCGGCCGAATGAAACCTTCCAGGCCCGTCAAGACCAACGCCGCGCGTCTGCTCGACTCACTCGGCATCGCGTACGAGGTGCAAACGTACGAGATGGACCCTGACGACCTGAGTGCGATCTCGGTAGCCCGCAAGATCGGAATGCCCGCCGAGCAGGTCTTCAAGACGCTTCTGACACGCGCGGCAACTGGCGCCGGCCAACGGGAAGCAACCCACTTCTTTGCTGTCATCCCAGGCGATTCGGAACTTGATCTGAAGAAGCTGGCGCACGCCGCGTCGGTGAAGAAGGTCGAACTGGCGTTGCTCAAGGATGTCGAGCCGCTCACCGGCTACGTTCGTGGCGGAGTCACCGTGATGGCTGCACGCACCGCGTTCCCTGCTTACGCCGACGAGACGATTGAGCTGCACGACGTGGTGTCGGTCTCTGCCGGACAACGCGGAACCCAGCTAGTGCTCGCGCCTGCGGACTACCTGCGCGCAACCGGTGCAATCCTCGCCGACCTCACCAAGATCGTGCATGCTACGGCCGACGCAGAGGTGGGCGAATGAACTACTTCGGCCACGTGCTCTGCCATCTGCGCAAGGATCTGCAACTGGAATGGCGCTCGCGCGACTCGGTAAACGGGATGCTGTTCTTCGCGCTGCTGGTCGTCGTCGTCTTCTCGCTGGCGTTCGATCCCACCGCGGCCATGTCCCGCCAGATCGCCGGCGGAATCCTCTGGGTCGCGATTCTGTTCGCTTCCGTCACTGCCCTCAACCAGGCCTGGACGCGTGAGCAGCGCAATCGGGTGCTCGATGCGCAGAGGATGTCTCCAGCGCCGCCGTCGGCCCTGTTCCTCGGCAAGGCGCTCGCCAACCTTTTATTTGTGGCCATCGTCGAGGCGGTGCTGGCCCCGCTTTTCATCGTCTTCTACAACCTGCACGCGTTGGGTCAGGGCTGGCTGCTGGCGTTGGTGATGCCCTTGGGAACCTGGGCGCTGGTTTGCAACGGCACGTTTTTCGCCGCGCTGGGCCTCCGCACCCGCAACCGCGAACTGCTACTTCCCCTCATCCTGTTTCCTATCTCGATCCCTGCGTTGCTGGGAATGATGGAAGCCACCACTGCCATCCTCACCGGCGAGTCCGATCCCGGCCTATGGATACGCCTGCTGGTTGCTTACAACATCATCTTCACCCTGGTCTGCCTGCTGCTGTTCGAGACCGTGGTGAGTGCGGAATAGGCCACAACTTCCCGGAAGTGGGTGACGTCCGTCACAGTCCCCTGTCCCCAAATTGCCGCCTTCGCGGTAGACTGGAAACATCGTGCAACGCTCTCGCATTCTCGGCCCGATTGGCATCGCCTGGTTCTTCCTGACGCTGGCGGTCATCGCATACGCTACGCGGCTGGGGCTATTCGTCGCGCCGGTTGATGCCCTCCAGGGAAATGTCTTTCGCATCTTCTTCTACCATGTCCCCACGTCGATGCTCAGCCTGCTGTTCCCTTACGTGAACCTCGTTGCCTCTCTCTTCTACCTCTACTGGCGACAGCGAGACCCGTTGAAGGCTCTTACCGCGGATGCCGTCGCTATCGCCTCCGCAGAGGTTGCCGTTGTCTACAGCAGCATCTCCCTGCTCACCGGGATGCTGTGGGGCCGGGTGGCCTGGGGGATCTGGTGGACCTGGGATGCGCGCCTGACCAGCATGTTGCTGTTGTGGCTGCTTTATGTCAGCTACCTGATGCTGCGCAAGCTGTCCTCAACTGGCCAGACCCACACGCTCGCGGCAGTGCTCTCCGTCTTCGCCGCCATCGACGTGCCAATCGTCTATATGTCCATCCGATGGTGGCGGACACAGCATCCCGCGCCTGTCTTTGGCGGTGGCGCCGACTCCGGCGTCGATCCCTCCATGGTTCCGGCGTGGCTCTGGAATCTTGCAGGGTGGGCGATGTGGGGCGTGTTCATCCTGATGTTCCGCTACATGCTTGAGCGCCGCCGCCAGGAATCCGAGCAGGACGCGGCCCTGCAAGCCATCGAAGCTTCCCTGGAGATCGCAAAGTGAAACTCGCCTGGATGTTCGGCAGCAGCATGGCAGCGCATCATCTGCTTTACGCGTACCTCACGGTGTGGCTGATCCAGGGTGGCTATTGTGCGTGGATTGCGTTGCAGTGGAAGCGCACCAAGGCCGATTCGCGGGTGGCCCCCTCGCTCAACTCCGTGAATCACGAAGATTCCTGAGCCCGCAAAAAAGCAACGAAGCCGAAGAATAACCTCCGGCCTCGTTGTCCGAGGATAGTTAAGCGATACGGGATTCCGGTCTGAGTCGAAACCTCTCCTTCCTGCCTTTAAACCTCCGCGCAAAAGAAAGTTTCGCCAGACGCTTCATTTTCTTGCTCGCATAACAAAATTCTCGGCGGGTGCCCCTACTTCGAAGCATTTCTTAAGGTTTGCTTAAAGGCTGAACGAAAGAAGCCCGCGTGGTTTTCTCATCCAGAAATCCATTTCGCTCAATGTTCTGGACACCACACCGACTGTGAAAATGCTCTAAACTCGCGGAAGTGCAAATCATCCAATCAATTTGGTCTGCTGCAAATTGTTGCGCACGGTATTCGGCCCGGAAACTCATGCAGCCCGGCAGAAGGAGTGGTGTCCGAATCGCCGTGGCAGTCTCACTGCCCATGCTTTTGCTACCCCTGGGTTGCCGTCGCGGCCGCTTCCCGGATGTACCCGCCGGATACCGCGAGTTCGCCTACGTTAGCAACGGCTCGTCCAATACCGTGTCTGTGCTCGACCTCGTCTACCTGCGGCAGGATCGCACCTTGCAGGTCGGAACCCAGCCCACCGGCCTCGCGGTGAATCCGAAACGGAACGAGATCTATGTGGTCAACATGGGCATCCCATCCGGCAACGGCTCGGTCTCTGTAGTCGATACCGAAGCCAATCGCGTGGTCGCGACCATCGCGGTCCATAAGCTTCCCTACTTCATCGATGTCGACGCCGCGGGACATCGCGCCTACGTGGCCAACAGCGGGTCGAACACGGTCAGCGTGATTGATCTGGATCGCCGCCGCGAGATCGCAGTAGCGGGCACCGGCGAGCAGCCCGGAATAGCCCGCATCTCACCCGACATGCGGACGCTGGTGGTAACCAACCGCGGCAGCAGCAGCGTCTCGATCTTTGCCGTCGAACCCTACCTATCGGAAGGTGGACTCGCACTTCCCGGCCTGCCTGCCAAACCAAAACTCGCGGCGCAGGATCCGGTACCGCATCTGCGAGCGGCCTTCTCCGGCTGCCCGGGAGCGACCGACGCGGTAATCCTGAATGACTCGTCCAAGGCGTTCATCGCATGCTCGGGCGGACACCAGGTGATGGCAGTGTCGCTCGCTGCCGCGCCGGACTCCTGGGCGGCGAAGCAGGACCCCTCGCTGCTCTCCGACCGCATGCTCACCATGCTGGACGTCGGCGACACGCCGGTACAACTCGCGCTCAAACCGGACGGCGGCGAGATCTTCTGCTCTAACTTCGGCTCCGGCTCCTTCTCCGAAATCAACACCCAGACCAACGAGGTCGGGGGAACCTACCCAGAAGGAACCAAGCCGACCTTCGGTATCGTCGACGCGGATAACAGTACGCTGTGGGTCTCGAACTTCGGCTCCGACTCGGTCAACCTGTGGAGCATCGACGACGCCCAGAAGGCCGGCAGCGTTCCCACCGGCCATGCACCCGACGCGCTCGCCTTCTCGGCCGACGAGCACCTGCTGCTGGCGGCCGACGCGCAATCCGGAGACGTCTCGGTCATCCGCACCCAGCCCACTCCGGCGCTGTTCACTATTCTGCCCGCGGGCGGCTCACCCAACGCCATCGTCGTCAAGGCGATGCAAGGCAAACCCTGACGCAAAAAGTTTTGCGAGGTTATTGCGAGATCACCATCACAGCCGTGCTGGTCATCGTCAGCGTCTTGCTCGTCATGAACGGAAGGGCTAACGGAAAGGCGTATGAGGTATTGACATTGACAAGGTCGGAAGGATTGTTGCAGGTAGCCGACGGGGTACAGGGCTTTCCTGCTGGATAGGTCGCCCATGTCGTCGTCACCGTCATCAATGACGATTTGGTGCCGGGATAACTAAGGCCCCTTACGTAGGTTTGGACATCCGAGGAACTGGCCGGACACGCAGACGCAAAGGTGGTACACGCGGATCCCCGAACCATGGCATAGCGGGCGCCCTCCCGCGCAGCTTCGGCAACATAGTGATACGTGTAGATCGCCAGGCACACCTTCATCATGCCTATCAGTGCCATAAAAAACACTGTGGAGGTTACCGCAAACTCCACAGCAGCACTGCCATGCTCTCCGCGCGCAATGCCTCGCCATGGGAAGGTGACGCACTGCATAGCGGAGTTCACGTGAGCTTCGCTATGAAGTGCCGTTGGGAATCAGCCGCGGAACCGAGAGCGATCCGGCGATGTCGGTGAAGATCTGGTTCAGGTTGCTGGTCGGCTGCGCAGCGGACTGGCAGGTGCTGCTGGAACCGCTCTGCGTATAGTCGGAGTAGAAGTACAACGCACTGGAGGCCATGTTCCCCATGGCGGTGCATGGACTTATGCTTGGGCTGGTGTCCGTGGCGCAACCTGATGACGGCGAGCCGTAGGCGACCGTATAGACCTTGGTCCCCGCAGTCCCTGCTGCCTTTGCCGCAGTAACTTGCTGCGCGCATTCCTGCTTGTAGGACGGGTAGGTTCCCGAGGTTCCCGAAGCTCCTGTCATATCGGATGAACTGGAGCTCGCATCGCCGTCGCTGAGGATGATCATGACGTTGGTTGATCCTGGATGTGCCGCCTTCGCAGCAACCAGCGACGCCTGCGCCGCATAGATTGCCCCCGCGATGTAGGTTCCTTCGCCGCCTGGCGCCGACATGCCTGTGCAGCCGCTCTTGCCGTTGACCGCCTTCACGATGTTCGAGGTGGTCGACAGAGTAGGCGATGTGTCGGAGGCGCGGTAATCACTTGAGTAGGGGATGACCTGGTAGGTCGGCGTAGACGATCCGGAGGGTGCATAGGTCGTTGCCGATGCGGATGGGAATGTGTACGCCTTGTTCGTTGGAGTCGAAGCGCTGCAGTCGAAATCGCTCCCAACTGTGCCTATTGTTACATTGGGAAATGCGAACAGTGAAACATTGTCGACGGAGTCGGCGACGTTGCCGTTGGTAACCGTACCGCAGGTTGCTTCGTTTTGGGCGCAGGGAAACAGATCATGGAGGAAGACCTGGACGCCGGCCAGGGCGCACTGCAGCCGCGTATTGCTGCCGCAATCAGTATCCGCTGTGTTCATGGACGCCGTGGTGTCGACGACGATGGCGACGTTGTATGGGGCGGTAGCTGCGCCGGCCATGGAGGCGGTAGCGGTGGCGGTCAGGGTAAGCGTCTTCTTGCCGAAGATGGGCGCGAAGATCAAGTTCACCACCATCTGCTGCTGCACCTGGACGGCGTTTGCGGTCGCAGGAGCGACGCACGACATTCCCTGATTGCTGAGAGAAGTCAGGCACTCCAGCTTGGGATAGCCGCTTACCATGGTCACATTCGACATGTTGGCTTGCGCGTTCATGTTTCCGGACAGGGAGCTGTACGAGGTGGCTGCGGCTGCCGCGCCGGAGTTTGGCAGTATGTGCGCGCCGGCCAGCGCTGCCGCGTTGGTGGAAGCCTGCAACTCGCGATAGCCGTAGAAGGCGCGGCCAAGGTCGACCGACAAGGCTGCCGTTCCCAGAAAGCCGATTAACAAGATCGACATCATTGCCAGCGTCTGGCCGCGGTCATCCTTGAAAAGACGATACAAGCGAGATTCCCGATTTAGGTTCATTGGACGAGCTCCGATGATTTAGCAGTGAGTAGACAGTTTGGAAAGTTGTTAGCTTTGAAGATTGCAAGACTGCAGGGATATGTGACGGTTACGGTGATGGATTGACCTGATACAAGATTTGCTGCGGCACCCGTTGTTTCTGAAGTGCTGGTGCATGACGTCGTATTGCTGGCGTAGGTCGTGCCATTCAATACGAAGGCATATTTCAAGTTCGCCGACACCAGGGTGGGGGCTGCCGCTCGCACCACTGCGACAGCCGTCGCACATGGATCGTAGTTCGGAGAGGCGAGTTGCCCCCGGCTGATGGAAAGTTGCATCGCGGCCGCGCTGGTGGCATTCGTCAGCATGATGTAGTTGCTGACGGCGATGCCAAAGGCGAACATGCCGGTCATTAGAATCATGATCACCGGAAGGCAAACAGCGAACTCGACCAGCGATTGGCCATCCTCGCAGCGTCGAAGATATCTGGGCATTCGATTTCCCCTGAAACGGATCTTTCGAATCATGTGCGGTAACCGTACAATCTCGTTCAATGGCGATCGAGCTTATACAATCTCTTGTCGGCATGGTATCGAAGGGGTTTTAGCTAGAAAATCCCATATTCGTGTTATTAACTCGCGAGTCAACGTGCCATGTGTGCGGGTTTTGTCCGGTGGACACGTGAGTAGGTACACACTTCCTGCTCACGTGTATTGAGGGGGCGGCGGATTTAGGGCCGGGCGCCGAGGGTGTTGTTCTTGACGCCGACCGACAGCGGCGTAACCACGGGCGTAGCCGCGCCGATCAGCTCCGTGATACTTCCCGTAGCCTGAGCGGCGCCAGAGCCGGAGAGATTGCCGATCCAGACATTGCCGGAGCCGTCGATGGCGACGGTGACTGGAAGAGCCACGCTGCCGCCATTGAATCCGTAGCCGTTGGCCCCGGAGAGGATGGCGCCCGAAGTGGACAGTTCCGTGACACTGCCACCGAACTCGTTTGCAGTCCAGGCATTGCCGGAGCCATCGATTGCGACGCCCGTGGGTTGGTTGAGGTTCCCGGCAAATGGTGAGTCGGTGACGGGCGAGCCGGTGTTGGCAAGCTCGGCGACAGATTCGCCGCCGGCATTCGGAATCCAAGCATTGCCAGAACCATCGATTGCGAGACCGGAAGGGCTGTTCAGGCTTCCTGAATAGGGTGACAGGAGGAAGGCTGTACCAGAATTTGTGAGTTCAGTGACAGTGTTTGTGCCTGCGTTCGCGACCCAGGCGTTGCCGGAGCCGTCAATGGCAATGGCCTGGGGCTGATTCAGGCCGCCGACGGTGTACGGCGAGAGGGCGGCGCCAGCGCCTGCACTGGTGAGTTTGGTGACGCTGTTGGCGGCGGAGTCAGTGACCCAGACGTTTCCTGAACCGTCGATAGCAATCGCGTAGGGTACGTCCAGACCGCCGCCGGTGTAGCCAGCCCCGGACAGAACAGAGCCATCCACCGATGACAGCTTGATGACGCTTCCGCCGACTGCGAGATCGTTGGCGACCCAGGCGTTGCCGGAGAGATCGATGGCAATTCCAACTACATTATCCATGCCGCCGCCGGTGTAGCCCGTGGACGTCGAGACCGGAGCGCCTGTGCTGGCGAGTTCCGTGACGCTGCTGGCGCCGTTGTTTGCGATCCAGGCAGCGCCCGAGCCGTCGATGGCGATGAAGCTGGGGGCATTCAGACCGCCTCCGCCTAATTCGAGCCCGAGCGTGAAGTCGTTGACCTCAACCGGGACGGTGGGACCGAACGGCGATTGGGCGGTGACCAGTCCGGAGAGCGCGTCGACGTTCGAGCCGGGGTAGTGAGCAATGTTGATGGCCGCGGTCGCGGTGTCAGTCGGCTGTGTTCCATTGGAAGCTCCATTGGAGGTGGCGCTCGAGAAGAGCGTATAGCAGGCTGTGGGGTTGGTCGGGCCAGTGATCGCGCCGGTCGAGTTGACGCAGCTTGCGAGGATGTCTGCCAGTGTGTAGACGGTGGCCTGCGGGGCTATGCCATTCCCCGCGGGCGTGGTCGTCAGAGCGGCTCCAGTGGAAAGGCTGGCGAGATTCGCTGCATTGGCAAAGGCGTTCTTAATGCCGGTCTTCGCGAGTGTCGTGTTGGAACTGGCGACGTGGGTTGCGTCGGTGGCGAAACCTGCGAATGAGTAGGCCGCGGCGATGGTCGAAACTTCGTTGACGACGACGTACGGAGTTGCGGTCTGGAAGTTGCCGGCGCTTGGGCAATTTCCGAGCACGGCGAGCAGGCCGGCGCCGGAGTTTGTGCCTGCGCCCGGATTGCCGCCGAGAGCATAGATATAGACCTGGGTATTGGGGGTACAGCTATAGTCGCCCGTGATGGTAAAGGCGCCGGCCGTTCCGCTGGTGACATAGTAGAAGCCGTTGGTGGGTCCGCCGCTGGTATCGAGCGTCGTGCTTCCTGGCACGCTTGTCATTAGCGATTGCGATTTGGTTCCGTAGCCGGAGGAGCTGGCTGCGAGCAGGTAGACATGAGAGCCGACGATGGGTTGCTGTCCACCATGGACCGAGCCCTGGATCGCGAGACCGGCGTCGGCTGTGGGCGCGTCCGATGAGTTGAGAGCGCAACCGGTAAGGACAAGGGGAAGACAGAAGACTAAGGCGCATGCAGCTCGCATTGTGTCACCGGGTGATTCTGAAGAATCGCAAGTGGCCCGTGCGTCCTTCATCTGTTGTTGCGTCAAAGAGCCTGTTGTGTGTGCAGCGGTTGAGGATTCGTCCAACACATGGACTTAAACCGTATCCGTCAGCCTATGTTTTGGGGTATGGCGGCTACCGATTTTCACAAATTGCTTGTGTGTGGTTCTCGTCGAGCAAGCGTGTAAGAACCTCTTGCTTCTACGCTACTGGAAGGGGTTTATCCCGGAGAATCCCCCCTTGGTGCTATTAGCCAGCAAGTTAACACCGGGACTGCGGATCTCAAAATCACAATCGGGCCTGCCTAAACCGATATTCGCTTGACAATGGTCCTGGACAGTTTGAAACTATGGCAACTTCCGGCCCATTACCCTGGTGCGTCCATGTACGTTGAGGCTTCGCTTACAACGTTCGCTCGCAAACTGTTCACCTGCTTTCTGGTGGACGTTTTTCTGTTGTCTACACTGCCGTCAGTAGCGGCACCGGTGCCATGGGAGCCGGGCGGCGGCCAGGCTCCGGCGGCAACTGCGCCAGCGGCTGGTCAGCAAGTTACCCTGGCGGCCAACGGCGCTCCCCTCGCCGGCGCGGATGTTGCGCTGGTGCTGGCCAATATGAACAAGGTCTCCCTGGGTACAACCGATAGCCAGGGAAAGACATCCCCCGCCCTCGATCTGGCGAACGCCGCTCCCGGCAACCCTGGGCTCGATCTGGCGAACCTGGGCAAGGTCGAGTTGCACGCCGAGGTGGACGAATGTGCCAACGGCAAGCGGCAGGTCTACCTGGTTGGCCCGGGTGGCCAGCTTCCTCCGCCGGCAGCGAATTGCAAGCGGCACTTGTTGGCCGGAACGTTCTTCTGGGGAGCTACCTCCACGGTGGTTCTGGACACCGTCCTGAACACGCTGGTAGCGCGCGGTGGACCGATCGTTGCCGGCGGCGCGGCGAGACCCGCTAACGGGACTGGCACACAGGCGAACCGCAATACAACCGGGACCGGAAACAGTACCAACACTCCCGCGAACGGCGCCAACACTACCGGCTCAACTGGGAATGGCGGCCAGACCGGCGCGACTACATCGAATACAACTGGAGGCACTACCGGCACAACTGCGACCAACACGACTGGGGGAGCGCAGACCGGCACGGGCTCGAACAACACCAACGCCACCGCCAACGGGACACAGACCGGCACAGGTTCAACCGGCACCACCGCAACTGGCAATGGGACGCAGACCGGCATCAACGCCACCGCTGGCGGACGGCGCACCATCCCCCTGCCCCCGGGCGGTCAGCCTCTGCCGGACGAGGCCACCCGCGCCGTCAATCAGGCCATGGAAAAGTACCTCACCGGCATGACGCAGAACGTCGCCGGCGACAAGGATCCCAGCGGCAGAACTCGAGGAACAACCGACAAGCAGGCGCTCCTGCTGGTGCAGGAGGTCTACCTCCGCGATCTCGGCAAGTACGCCGTCTCCATGGCCGACATGGCGGCCCTTCCGGACGCCGAGTTGGACAAACTCACCGGCCAACTGCGGAAGGATGCGAATGGCGTCTACGAAGCCTACTCCAGGCTGATGAGCGCGGACCGCGCCTTCAATCCGCTCGAAGTAGGGCATTCAAAGAGCCAGATGAAGGATGGCTACGAGAACCTCATGCGCGAGGCCGACGACGCAGACAAGAAAGGCGACCATGCCTGGGCGACCAGCCGCCGGGAACTCGCCAACAGCACCTACGGCGCCTGGGTGTGGTATCAGCAGAACCTGCAAAACTTCTACGCCGCGCTCGACAAGAACCCGCTGCTGGGCATCCAGATCAAGGGCACATTCTTCGACGGCGATTACCTCTTCAAGATCCTGCAAACGCAGACGGATGCATATGCCAGCAATGCGAGTCTGCGGCAGTTGATTCGCGATCATCTGAACGCCTCGCGCGACCAGACGAACGAAGAGATGGCACGGGCAGCGAAGTTGCAATCGCTGGTCGAGATTTAGGAGTTTGGAGCGCCGAAGTATCAACGGCAGCAGGACCAGCTGCGACCCTGGGGCCGTTCGCCAAAAGCCTGATCGATACGTTGAAGGCGGTGCAGGCGGGCTACTACGCAGAGAAGGTCGTTGACGACGGGTTGAAGAATCTCGGCCTCACCATTCTGGTGGCGGGAGTGTCGCTGATTCCTGTGGTGGGGCCGCTGGCGAGCGCAGGCATCCAGCTGTACCACGATGGAAAGGACCTGGTCATCGCGTACGTCGAAAACGTGAATGTGCAAAACGCCGCTGGAGCCATCGGCTACACGCAGCGCATCGCCTCCTCGGAGGCGCTCGCCGACGCGCAATTCCGAACCCTGGTAGCTGCCGCGATGTTCCTGCCGACCGTGCCGGGAGCGGTGAACGATCTGCGCGCAGCGGGCATTAAGGTCATTCGTCGCGCCACGCCAGCCACCCAGGCCGCGGCAGCCGAAGAAGCTGCGATGGCTGCCGGAACCAAGCCTGCTCTCGTCAGCACCGCGCCGGAGACGCCCGGATTCGCACCTGGACGCCAGGCCGCCACCGATCAGGAAGCCGCGCAGATGCTCAAGGACTTCATCGCGCGGCAGGATCGCCTCGGTGGTGTGGAGGAAGTGAAGGCCGAGATCGATCTCGCGCGCAAAGCCGGCGTGCCCGAAGACACAATCAAGGCACTGACGAAGAATTTTTCGGAGACCGGCCTTCCGCTGCAGAACAAGGCCATCGCCACCGATCTGCTCAAGGCTCGCCTGGAGAAGCTGGGCTACGACCTGAGCATGACGGCGGAGGAGTTCAACACTCTGCAGGGCATCTCGGTTCGCGGCTCCGCCAAAGGCGCAGGTCTCACCCAGGCCGACTATGACTTCCTCCGCGCCAAGCTGGCCGCCGATCCGCAGTATCTCGACAAGCTGCCCAAGCGCGGCTACATGACCGATTTCAGCCGAGACCCCTTTCATGGTCGTCTGCAGCCACAGGAGGGGTTCATTGGGGCGCTCGACGCCGAGAGCGCAGCCAGCCTGAAGAATGCGTTCCAGACCTGGGATACATCGTTGAACAACTCGCGCCAGTTGCAACAGTTTCAGCAGATGGTGCGCAACGGTGGGACGCCGGAGCAGGTGAAGGATATCGTCATGGAGTTGAAGGCCGATCCGCAGGCGATGCGCTCGTTGAAGACCGCACCGATGGAGGTTCGCGAGGCGTTCAACTGGGCCGAGAAGGCACTCGTCTACGACGTGCATGATGCTGCTCTCATCGACTACGTAAAGTCGATAAGCAAAGACAATCAGGGCCGGGCTGCACCATGGTCGCAGCCCGGCGTCGAGGTGCGGGTGGACGACTTCCGCACACCGGGCGGCAACGGTGTGGGCGTCAACACCGACCGCGATTTTCGTGTGCTCTACAAGAACGCGAACGGAGAATGGCTGGAGGTTCCCAAGGAATACTGGCAGCAATATTCCACTGCGCAGTTTGCCAAGGCCAGCGGCTACACTCCGGCGAAGCTGCGTGAAATTGCGGCGCCGGAAGACATCGCAGCCTGGGACAAGTGGGATTCCTCACATCATGGCGGCGAGACTGTTGAGCAGGCCATGGAAGACAAGTGGAAGGAGCTTCACCAGCAGCTCGGCACCGACAAGGCCCACCCCGAGGCGAGCGTCGAGTTCTCTGACCAGGGAACGCGCGCCGGACGGCAGGCCCAGGTGGCCCAGAACATCAAGGACGTCAAGGCCGGCAACGCGATGCTGAAGGACGCGGAAGGCTTTGGCATGATGTACAACGAAAAAGCCGACGCCTACCTGAGGATGAAGAGCGCGCTGCACCCGGACGGCGACAAGCTTGAAGCGATGGCCCAACTGAACAAGGGCATCGACATGCTCGGCGATGTGCGCAGCGGCTATGCGAAGTACTTCGAGAAATTTGGCCAGAAGCCGTCCTTCCCTCCGGTATCGTCGCGGCTCGAGGAGGGGGCAAAGGCAATTCAGAGCCTTGGTCCGTTCAACAAGACCATCACTGCCGAGCAGATCAGGGCGGTTGAAGACAAGTTGCGTGCCCTGGGCTACGGCGGCCCCACCGAAGCGCAGGTGCGTGCGCTGGGCTACACCGGCCCGTTCACTCCCGGCGACCCCATCCGAGGCTTCATCAAGGATCTTGACGGCCAGTTCGAGTTGCTGAAGACGATGAACCCGCCGATGGCACTGCCCGGCGTGGGAGCGGCGGTCCAGGGCGCGAAGCCGGGCGTTGCCGCTGCTACTCAGGCCGCCGCGGCATCGGGCTCGAGCACAGCTTTGGCGGGAACCGCTGCCAACGTGGTGAACCAGACAACGCCAGGAACCTCTGCGCCTGCGACTCCAGCCAACCCTGTCATCGGCACCGGAGTTCGCCCCGGCGACTACACCGCGATGGACAGCATCGTACGTGACAAGCTGACCGCGGCCGGCCAGAATGCAGCAGCCTGGAAGGCGGTTCGTGTCTCCGGCGGTGCTGCGTTTTATACCTCGCCCGACGGCAAGTCCGCCGTGCGCGCGATTTTCAGCGGCGGCGGCATCGTCTTGGACACCGCGCCAAACACGGTCGCGATGCCTGGCATAGGCGGCGGAACCGCCCCCCCGGCGTCGACGCCGGTTCCCGGCGGCACGGCTCAGGACACCCCGCCGCCGGCCGCCTGCCCATCGGCCACCCAGGACTGCGCCGCGCTCCAGGAGGCCTATAACGAGGCCGTCGACGCCTACGACGCCGCGAAGTCCGCTCTCGACGTGGCCAGGCAAAAGGTACAAGAGACCGCAGCCACAATGAACACCGCAGCCACCGCGCTGAGCCAGGCCCAGGCCGCGGCCAAGCAGCCCAACGATCCCGCGGTTGCTGCAGCACAGGCTTCCCTCAATATCGCCAAGCAGGAGGACGATGCAGCCGTTGCCGCGCAAACTGCCGCCAGCAACGCGCTCCAGGCCGCCACAGACAAGAGGCAAAAAGCTCAGGCCGCGCTCGAAGCCTGCGAGCAGAAAGACAAGCCCAAGTGCCCGCCGCCGGCCACCAACGGCACCACGCAGACTCCGGGTGGAAATACGGTCGGCACAACGCCCACTCCGGGCGGCAACAATGGAGGCGCTACTGCTGGCGGCACCACACCTGCACCCGCGCCGGGAGGCAACACGGTTGGGACTACCCCCGGCGGTATCGCACTGGTTTGCAAAAACTCCAACGACGACTGCGCCGAACTCGGGCGCCTCGCGTCTCAGGCGCAGATGGCGGAAATGCAGGCAAAGGACGTTCTGGATCATGTCAGTGACATGATTCGCCAGGCAGACTGGCTGCATCAGGACGCAATCAATCTGCACAATCAGGCCGACCAGGCCATCAAGATGAGCGCGGGCTATGCCAAGGACAAACTGGATATGGCTCTGTCGCAGCAGTACCTGACTGAATTCCAGAATCTCCAAAAGGCGGGGGACGCCAAAGAACAGGAGTCACAAGATCTGCGGGCCAAGGCAAATGGAGCCCAGGCAGCATACGACGCTGCGAAAGCGGCTGCGGCCGCAGCATTCAAAGCCTTCCACGACTGCCTGTCTCTGCCGCCCTGTCCACAAGCGACCACAGGCGGCATGACCACCGGCGGAACCACGACCGGTGGCAACACAACCGGCGGAGTTACGACCGGTGGAACATCGACCGGAGGCTTCTCCGACTGCCCTGCGGCGCAGTCTGCCCTCGACGAGGCAAACTTCCTCCACGGAGAGGCTGCCAAGGATGCAGCTTATGCTCAGCAGGCTCTGTTGCGTGGAGACGGCGCGACTGCCCAGAGTTATTTCCTCAACGCCAGACTGGAGGAAAGCGCAGCTCAACGCTGGGAACAACTGGCTGCCTACAATCTGCAAAAGTGTCATGAACACCCGGCGACCGCCATGGGCACCGGAACTACCGGAACGGGCGTCGCACCCGGCACAGCCGCGACTGGCACCACTCCCGCGACCGGCACGACGCCCACGCATGGCACTGGTACCACCACCCCGGCACCTGGTGGCACAGGCACGCCGGCCGGCGGAACGGCGACCGATACTCCGCAACCTACGGAAAGCGTCTCTGCCTGCGCAGCCAGCGACCCCACCTGCGCAAAGCCGAACGATTGCACCGGCGGCTCGTGCATGAACGTCGCCGACCTATGCAAGTACGCCGCCTGCGCCGTGTCCAACTTCATCCAGTCGCTCTACCAGACGATGATGCTATCCGCTCCCATCCGCAACCAGGGAACCGCCTCGGTTCCGCGTCGCTCGAACTTCACCAACGCCGCATACAGCGGCGCGCCCGCCCGCATGCTGCCCATCTCCGCTGACCTCACGCTGCCCGTGCTGGCTTCGCCCGCGTTTGCCGCCGGAGCGCAGAGCGGCCAGGCGCCGGATGTCTCCATCGTCTCCACCGGCAACTCCAGCGGCGAAGCCTTCCAACTCCAGGTCCGCGACCCCTCCGGCCAGACCAAGACTGCATCGCTGCCCGAGGGCACCGTGCTCGTGCCTACCAATCCCGGCTCCGAGAAGCCAGCCGCAGCGCGCGGTACCGCCGGCTTGCTGACGCAACAGATGTCCGGGTTCTGCCTGCAGTTCGCCAGACTGCCCCCGGCCGCCGGCATGGTCTACAAGATCGCCAGCCCTGCCATGCAGCAGAGCTTCGCTCCGCTGAAACAAGTGCTGCAGGCCGGCCGCGTACTCGCTGAAAAAGGCAAGCTCCACCCCAACAGCGAACCCAACGCCTACGCCGACTCCATCCGCCAATACGCCGTCTGGTCCAAGCAGGAAGGTTGGGACGAGAAGAAGTTCGGCGACGAGTTCGTGGACCGCACGAAGAAGAACGCGGAGGCGAGGAACGTGAAGTGGACGCCAGTGATCGAACAGGCGCTACGCAGTGCCGTACCCGGCCGCTGGGCTGACATTACCCAGCTGCTTAATCTCGCCCAAAGCTGGCAGAAGACTCCGCAGCAGCTGCAGCGCCAGGGGGCCGGCGTTTCGCCTTAGTTGAGTACCTTCTGCACCGCGCCCCAGAGATTCTGCCCCGCGGTCTCCGTCGACTTCTCCGCGTTCTTGTCCCACTTCATGTTCTTTGCTTCGTAGTTCTTGTGGACCAGCAACTTGTACTCATCCATGAACTGCTTCTGGCTCAACTTCTCGATCTTTGTCCACAGCGAATACTGAATAATGCTATCCATATTGCTGTTGGGCGGAGGCACTAACGCACCGGTCTGCATCATCGAGAAGACCTTGTCGACGATTGGCCGGTTCGCCCCCAACTGCTGCTGATCTTCCACCGCGCCGAAGCGGTACTCCGTCTTGGGATGCGGCGCCAGCTTGTGCAGCTCCACACAATACGACCGGCGATCGACCTCCGCCTCGCCCGCAGTTGGCGGGACGGCCGGCCCAGCGGCCAGCACCGAACCCGCCGGCACACGAATCATTCCGCCCATCGAAATCATCTTTTGGAAATCCTTCAGCGGAGGAATGCCGCCGGTGAGCAGGCTGATCACGACCTTCTCCGTGGAGCCATGCGGCCCGAAGATCGTTCCGTCGGTGATGATGAAGTACAGCGCACACTGTCCGTCATTCCGTATCTGCAGATGCAGCGCATTCCCCGTCGACGTGCCCGGTGTAACTCGTATCGAAAATAATTGCTTGCAAACTGTGTGTACTAGTTGTACTAATACACACGTGACACCTTTCCTCATCACGCTTCAACCCGGCCTGCCCCTCTCGGACCAGATCGTCTACGCCGCCAAGCGGGCGATCATCTCCGGGCAGATGCGTCCGGGCGAGCCCTTTCCTTCGGTGCGCGCGCTCTCCAGAGAACTTCGCATCAATCCCAACACGGCGCACAAGGCAGTGACCGAGCTGATCAACGCGGGGCTGCTGGTGATGCATCCGGGTGTCGGCACGCTGGTGGCCACGCCGCCCGACGCCACCGCCGAGGAACGCACCCGGCTGCTGGGCCGCCAGATCGAAGAGTTGGTGGTCGAGGCGCGCCGGCTTGGCGTCGACCAGGAAGAGCTTCTCCGTTCCATCGCGAAACAGTACAAGCTGCTCACACCCGCTGTTGGAGGTCAGGCCCGCCGATGATCGTTCCGTCGATTGCCACTCACGCACTCACACGCAACTACGGGGCGCACCCAGCGCTCAAAGACGTGACGCTCTCTGTAGAGCCCGGCTCCGTGTATGCTCTGGTCGGCCCAAATGGCGCGGGAAAGACGACGCTGATCCAACTGATCATGAACCTGCAGGCCGCCACGTCGGGAAATGCGGAGGTGCTCGGCATGCCCTCAGGCAAGATTCGCGGCGCGGCGCTGAACCGCATCGGCTATGTCTCGGAGAACCAGGAACTGCCGCTCTGGATGACGGTGGGCGGCATGCTCGATTATCTGCGGCCGTTCTATCCCACGTGGGATATGGGGCTCGAGCGACAGCTTCTCGCCGACTTTGCCCTGCCGCTCGATCGCAAGCTCAAACACCTCTCGCGTGGCATGAGGATGAAGGCGGCATTTCTCAGCGCGCTCAGCTACCGGCCCGCGCTGCTGGTGCTTGACGAGCCGTTTTCCGGCCTCGATCCGCTGGTGCGCGACGAACTGATCCAGGGCTTGCTCGACCGCATCGGGGAGACCACTATCTTCCTCTCCTCGCACGATCTGGCAGAGATTGAAAGCTTCGCCAGCCATGTCGGCTATCTGGAGCAAGGCAGCCTGCTCTTCTCCGAGGAGATGACGGCGCTCTCCAACCGTTTTCGCCGCGTTGAATTCCAGGTCGATCCCGCCACAACGATTCCGCCGAAGTTGCCCGCTGCGTGGCTCGGGGTCGAGCAGGCCGGCTCGCTCGTCCGGTTCACCCACTCCTAGTTTCGCTCGGACTTAGAAGCGATCGCACAGGTTGAAGCGCTCTTCCCAACCGCCGGCAACGTCGAGTTCGTGCCTCTCTCGCTGCGGTCCATCTTCCTCGCCAACGCGCGATCCCAGGGCGCCCTGCGAGCCACATCGAATTCGGGAGTCCACGCATGAACCAGATCCTCAACATCCTCCGCAAAGATGTCCGCCACCTCCGGCTCGAGATCCTCGCCTCCCTCGCCGTCCTATTTCTCTTCATCCTGGTCGAACCCCGAACTTGGATGACGATGTTCAGCGCAGCCTCGAACATGGCTCGGATCGCCTCATTCCTCGTCTGCGCCTCCTGGGGAATCCTCATCCTTCGCCTCGTGCATGCCGAGCGCCTCGCCGGCCTCAACCAGTTCTGGACCACCCGCCCCTACGAGTGGCCCAAACTTCTCGCCGCCAAAGCCCTCTTCGTCGTCCTCTTCGTCTACATCCCGTTCCTCTTGGCGCAGTTCTATCTCCTCCACCACGCGGGCCTCTCCATCGCCGCCAACCTCGGGCCAATCCTCCACAATCTGCTGCTCCTCACCTGCGTCGCTGTCCTTCCGCTGTTCTGCGTCGCCGTCGTCACTGCTTCGTTTGGCCAGGCAGTGCTCACCATATTGGGAATCCTGGTCGCGTTTATCGGTCTGCAGTTGGCCTTCTCCTATCTCGGTTCCACCAGCGCTATCTTCGGACTGCCGCGCCACGCTCCCTTGTTCCTTCTTCCTCTGGAACTCGCCATCGCCCTGCTCTTCTTCGCTGCCGCGGTTCTCCTGCAGTACAGCCGCCGGGCCACACTCAAATCCATCGCCGTCCTCGCCGCCGCAGCAGTGCTGTTGGTTCTCACTCCGCAACTCCTCGAAGGAGGCACGGCAGCCGCCTCGGGCTATGCCGCGGTATCGGATCCCCCTGCCTCCGTCACCATCGACACCAGCAATCGGCAGACATTCTCCGCGTTCCCAAAGAACCCGCGAACCGCCGTGTACGCCATCCCGTTGCGGTACGCCGACTACGCTCCAGGCGCCAACCTCAGCCCCGAAGCGCAGCGCTACACCCTCGCCACAGCGGACGGCTACACCTGGACCTCGGACTGGCTCGACTATCACACGGGTTTCAGCTTCCTCGCCCCCAAAGACTCGGAAACCTCCGCCCACACCCGCGCGTTCATCGACATCCCCTGGCGCATCGTTCCCCACGTGGTCGGGCGCCCCATCTCCATCCGGATCGAGTTTCTCTTCTCCCAACTCGCAAGCGAAGCGCCCTACACCTACTCGCTCCCCGCCACCCCCCACCCCGTGCCCGGCCTCGGCGTCTGCGCTCTGGATGACGGCGAGGAGAATATCTATTGCCGCGCGCCCTTCGGCGACTTCGGCTTCGCCACCGTGAGCGCCATGGGCAGCCCCAACCCCTGCGACGCCTCCCCGGACACAGTGCCCATCCCCGCGCCCCCTATTCCGGAAACCGGCTTCCTGACCGGCCCCAGGCGGCAGCCTGGGAGTCCGTTGCCACTCATCAGCCCGGTCATGGTCAACGAGCTTCATCTCTACGGGCCGCACAATCAGCCGTCCGGCCACCCCTGCCCCGGCACTCCCGTCACCTTCGTCGTCAGACGCTCCAAGCGCCGCATCTATCTCGCGACCCCACCCGCCACCATCACCCTCAACACCCCACCCAGCGGAGGCCGCCTCGGCCCATAGTGCGGCTGCTACAACTGCCGCGCCAGCACCAGCGTAATGTCGTCGGGCTGTTCGTCTGCGCCGATCCACGCGTCCAGCGCCAGCATCACCTGTGCGGAGATCACGTGGAGCGGCTGATCGCGGTACTGAGCCACGACCTCCATCAGGCGCGCCTCGCCGAACTCGCCAAAGTCGTTCTCCGGCTCCGTGATGCCGTCGGAGTAGGCCACCAGTATGTCGCCCGCCTTCATCTGAATGCGGCCTTCCTCGTAGCGCATGCCGTCCATCAGGCCGACCACCGTGCCACCGCAGTCCAGCCGGCGGAGCTTGCCATCGCGACTGAGCACTATCGGCGGCAGATGCCCGGCATTCGAATAGGTCAACTGCGCAGTGTCCGCGTCGTAGTGGGCCAGGAAGAGCGTTGCATATTTTTCCGGCTGCGTGCTTCGGTACAGGTGGCGATTGAGCAGCGAGAGAATGCGGCCGGGCGACTCGAACAGCTTGCCGCTGTCTCCGGCTCCTTCACGACTGGCGATCAAGCCGGCAAACGACGTGTCGCTGTACACCAGGTCCTCGCTGGCGAGCCGATAGGCACGCACGGCGGAGTGCAGCGTCGCCATCAGTAGCGCCGCCGAGATGCCTTTGCCGCTAATGTCCCCAAGCGCAATGCCGACGCCCGATTCGCGGCCGGGGGAACCATCCGCATTGTTCGGATGATGGAAGATCAGGAAGTCGTAGTAGTCGCCCGAAACCGAGCGCGCCGGGCGGCAGACGCCATGCAATTCCAGCGCAGGCAGGTCGCGCACGTGGTGCGGAAAGAGGTTCGCCTGCACCTCCTGCGCGATGGTGAGTTCGCTCTGCAGCCGCTCCTTCTCCTGCTGCTCCATCAGCAGGCGTTCGAGCGAGCCCGTCATGCGGTTGAAGGACCGCGCAAGTTCGCCAAGCTGGTCCTGCTGTGAACCAGGCACGGCGGCAATGCGATGCACAAAGTCGCCGCGATCGACGCGCTGAGTGGCGGCGTAAAGCTCTTCCACAGATGTCGTGATGGTGCTGCTGAGACGCAGCGCCATGCGCAGGGCCAGCGTCTCGATCAATGCGAAGACGATGCAGAGCGCGATCAACCCGTAGCGATAATAGTTGGTCATGATGCCGCTCAGCGAGCTACCGAAGAGTTGGTTGTACAGCCGCGACGGGCGCGAGTGCACCTCGATGGCGGCGGGGAACTTGGCGGGCTGGTTAGTATCCCAGTCGGTAGTGTCGACGGTAGAGAAAAAGTAAACGCGGAAGTCGCAGATATTGACCGGAAGAGCCTCGGCTCCACCAAAGATGGAACTGTCATGGGTGCCGCTTCCGCGATTGCGATCGCCGCCGGGCCTGGCTGGCGAGCCGCCTGCAACAACCTCAGTGCGCGAGCCGCCGGCAGTCAGTCCCGCGAGGTGCACGCGGCCCAGCCCTTTTGCGACCAGATCCAACAGCGCGCCATCGACGGGCAGGCTGGTGATGACGGTGATAAGGCCGCCACCCGCCACGCGCCGCTGGTCGATGGCAACGAGGTAGAGGTCTTCGCCGTCGAGCACCAGCTTGCGAAACTCCTCGCCATGCAGGTCGGCCGCCCACGGTGGCAGGCCAAGCGGAGTCCGCGCAACGGAAGGTTGCGGAGTGACGGCCGCGGGCAATCCTGTGAACGCGCGCAGAGGTGCGCCATCCAGATAGATCGAGGTGTGCGGATGCAGGCGCGCGCGCAGCGGATCGGGCAATGCTTCGAATGAAGTCGTGGCCTGCGTTGTCTCGTCCTCGGCTGCCTGCCCTGCCACACCGCCAGCGCCTGGCGCAGTGTTCTGTATCCCGGTCTTGTTTGGAGTGGGCGCTCCAGCTCGCGCTGGACTCGGAGCAATTCGACGCGGCCGCGGCGGTCCTATCAAGCCCTCTTCGCGCGCGCGCAGAAAACGTGCCTCCATTCCGGCACGAACGGCGTTGTCCACGCCCAACTCGTCCAGTTCCTGACGCATGCGGGTATCCGCGAGATGAATAGAAAACTGCCCCGCTGCAATGTAGGCAAAGATAGTTGTCCAGGTCACGAACAGGACCACCGGCGCGAGCCCTATCAGTAGATACGTGAGTACTAGCTTGTTGCGCAGACTCCAGAGAAGATGCCTTTGCACCAGGCGCCATGCCAGTGGCACCGCCAGCCCGATAAGCGCCAGCCCAACCAGAGCCTGCATCCAGCCAAGCAGCGCGCCACCGGCACTCGGCACCTGACGCAAAAGCCACAGCAGGCCGAACCACAGCGCGAGCCAGAAAACAGCGCCAGCCACGCCAGTTGGTGGTCTTCTCTTCCACCATTTGGAGCGACTCTGCGGGCCGCCGGGTTCAGGCGTGTTCTGCATTGGCCTCGACTTCCTTTGCATTGGCTCGCTCGCGCTCTTCTTGCCGGGCCACGGACAGTGCATACCGCGTCGCGGAAAAATGAGCGCCCGCGAGCAGCAGAAGACCAGAAAGAAACGCCCAGATCATCAGCCCCACCGAGACCTGGAACGGTCCATAGACAGACCCGAAGTCCAGCCGCGGAAGCACCAGCACGTAGAGGTACTTCGCGCCCTCCCACAGTAGTCCGATGACGACCGCAGTGGGAAGCACGGCGCGCGGGGGAATCTTTCGATTGGGCAGTATCCAGTAGATGAGGAAGAAGATGAGAATGCTGGCGATCACCGCGCAGATGCGCATCAAGCCGCCTTCGAGGAATCGGAAGACGAAATTATCGACGTGGCCGAAGAATACAAAGGTCAGCAGCGACTTCTGCCCCGCTGTGATCGCAACAGAGGTCATCGCCAGCACGCCCACCCCGAATGCGAGGCCGATCGAGACAATCTGATTACGCAAGTAAGATCGGTTCTTGCGGACGCCCCAGACCGAGTTCAATGCAACTTCCAGTGGAAGGAACACTCCGGTACAGCTAATGAGCAGCATGACGATGGAGTAGACCTGCGTACTCTTGTGCGGATGCGCAAGCAACTGCATGTTGCGCATAATGAATTCCTGGTTCGAAGGCAGGAAAGTCGACATCATCTCGCCAACCACATCCGCCATCGTCTGCGAATGGAAGACCCGCCGCGAAATCGTCAGCATCATCACAATGAACGGGAAAAGCGACAGAATCACATTCGCCGCCACACTGAACGCGTAGGTATGCACCTCCGTCTTGACCATGTACTTCGCCAGTGCGACGATCTGGGACCAGAGTCCATAGCCCCGGACAACCGGGCGCACCTCGGAGATAGGAACTGCTGCCGGAGCTTCGACGGTCTCTTCCGTAGAATTATTCGTAGACATCGTGCTGATGAGTGCTCCCATGCTGGCGCGGATGGGGTAGAGGCCAGTCAGCTCACGCTCCGCGATTCCAGGCCCAATCTCAACCAAATCGCAGAGCGTGACTCTTCTTCTAGGCTAGCAGACGCACGGGGCCAATCCGAAGCTTCAACGCTCACCTCAATCGCCGGAAGATCGCGCCAGAATCCGCTCCCGCGCCCACTCCGCCGCATCCGCAAGCACTGCATCCTCCCCAGCCCGCCACTCGTCGAGCTGCGCGAGAAAACGCGCCTCCCCGCTGTTGCCCATCGCAATCGCTACGTTGCGCAGCGTTCGCTTGCGGCCAGTCCGTTCCAGCGGCGACCCCTTGAAGCGCCGCTTGAACTCGCGCCCATCCATCGTGGCCAGCCATTCGAGCACCGGATTGATCAGCTCACCCCGCGCCCGCATCCCTTCGCTATTACCGATAGGAGCCTTGCGATTCCATGGGCAAACGTCCTGGCAGATGTCGCAGCCGAACACCTGGCGGCCCATCTGTCCGCGCAGGCCCTCGTCGATCGCCCCTTTCTTTTCGATGGTCAGGTAGGCAATGCAGCGCGTGGCGTCCATCTCGCGCGCGGCCGCTGGCTCCTTCGTACCCAGCAGCGCTCCGGTAGGGCAAGCGTCGATGCAGCGCGTACAACTGCCGCAACGGTCTTGCGCAGGAAGCACCGCCGCCAGCACCGATGCGGCCCGCGCCTCTACCGGCAGTGACGTTACGATGGCCCCCAGCAGAAGCCACGATCCAAGCTGCTGGTTCAGCACGCAGGTGTTCTTGCCAATCCAGCCCAGGCCGGCCTGCACGGCGAGACTCCGTTCCACCAGCGGCCCGGTATCCACATAGCTGCGAGTGGTGCATCCAGTCTGCGCCAGCAATCCAGCCTCAATCCTGCGCAATCGTCCCAGCAACTCATCGTGGTAATCCGTCGGAACGACTGCTCCGTCTTTCCCCATCCGTCCGCTCCACGCGTAGCGCGCAATCCAGCCCGCATTCCCCGGCGCAGGATCGATCGACCTGGGAGCGTCCGCGTTATAGTTCAACGCGCATACCACCACGGAGCGTGCCCACGGCATCGCAACCTGCACTGCGCTGCGGACCAGTGTGCCGGCCTCGTCCCGCCGCTTCAGATACTCCATCTCACCCGCGCGGCCCGCCTCCACCCAGCCCGCAAAACGTGCCGCCTCCTCCGCTGCCGCCGGGTCGCCCGGATCGCTCACCGCGGCGACGCCCGCAGCATCGAAGCCCGCCTCACGCGCGTTCTCGTCCAGCCACCACCGCAACTCCGGGTTCCACGTCTCTGATCTCATTGCACCCTTCAGCCTCGGCCTCGCGCCAGTCGCCGCTAATTCAAGGGTATCGCCTACAATCGAACCAGATGCCCGATCCATCCTCAGAAATCACCAAACCCTCAACGCAGAACGCCGCGCCTCGCATCGACGCGGTCCTGTTCGACTACGGCCAAGTCCTCTCCGGCCCTCCTGACCCCGCGGCGTGGGCGCGTATGCGAGCGATTACCGGCCTCGACGAAGACCGCCTCCACGCAGCCTACTGGGCGTTTCGCCACGACTACGACCGCGCGGCGCTCACCGGCCCGGCCTACTGGCAAGTGGTCGCCGCCCACGCCGGCATCACGCTCGATTCTGCGCAACTCGCCGCATTGCTCGCCGCCGACGTCGACGCCTGGACGAATCTCAATCTGCCCATGGTCGAGTGGGCTGGCCGATTGCAACACGCGGGCATCTGCACCGGCATCCTTTCGAATATCGGCGACTCTATTGCCGACGGCATCATCGCCAAACTCCCCTGGCTCTCAGGCTTCGACCACTGCACCTGGTCGCATGCCCTGTTTATGGCAAAGCCTGAGCCGGCCATCTACCTCAAGACCGCCGAAGCCCTGAACACCGCGCCGGCCAACATCCTCTTCATTGATGACCGGGAAGAGAACATCGCCGCCGCAGCCGCACTTGGATTTCAAACCATCCACTACACAAACCACCCCGCCTTCGAACGCGAGATGCGTGAACGCGGCTTCGCTTCCCTGCTCGATGCCGGCCTCCAGCCCAGGCGCTCCGAAATCCACACCAGTCCTGCGCTCGAATCTGAACCCGCGACAAAGTAACGGTACCTTTTCCCGATTCGGAACTATATAGTTACGTTCGGTCCACATTCTCAAATGAGGACAACTTAACCCGCTCGGGTCCATGGATATTGAGGGCAGGCTGCACTCCGCGCAACGCCGCAGCCAAATGACCATGATGAAATCCGTTCAGACCGCCAAGCCTGCAGACGCTGTCTCACCCGCCTCGGCTACCCACAGAAAGCTGCTTACGCGGTTCGCAGAACTCATCGCCTGGCTTCGGTGTGGCCTGGCAATTGGCCTCATGTGCGGAATGGCCCCCGCAGTCAACGCGCAGTTTGTCCAATCGACCGGCCCACAACAACTGACCTTCGTCGGCCTTCGCGCCGTGGCAAACCAGGGCCAGATCAACGCCGTCCGCATCGACGCACAGGGCAATCTCTACCTCCTGATCGATCAGAAGGACGGTGTCCGCCTGCTCAAGATCGACCCCACCGCGACCAACGTCCTCGCGCAGGCTCAGATCGGCGCGAAGGGCGACATAGGCCTCGCCATGGCGCTCGGTCCCGCGGGCAACGTATACATCACCGGCACCACTACCTCCGGCGCAATGACGGCAACCTCCGGCGCTGCGTTCCTCACCCCATCCGGCACGTCAACCAACTCCTTCGTCGCAAAGTTCGACGCCAACCTCAACACCGTCTTCGTGACCTTCGCAGGTGGCGGATCCATGGCCGCAGGTTCCATCGCCGCCACCGCCGACGCCGCGTTCATCACCGGGACTATCTTCGCCCCGGCGTTGCCGGTGTCCGCCGCCGGAATCATCCAGACGCCAGCGTACGGAAGCACCTCCAACGGCTTTGTCGAAAAGTTCTCGGCATCTGGCAATTCCCTGCTCTACGCAACCTACCTCAGCGGAGCCAGCGGCAACACCACACCTACAGCCATCGCCGCCGACACAGCCGACAATGCCTACATCGCCGGAACCACCACCTCGCCGGGCTATCCCACCATCGCCGCCGTCGTTCCGGCCCAACTCGGCGCAACCTCCGGCTTCCTCACCAAACTCACCCCCGCAGGCGACGGCATCACCTTCTCGACGTACATTCCCGGCGCCGGAATCACTTCGCTGGCCATCGATCCTGCCGCCAACAACCTCCTGCTCTCGGGCTCGATCTCGCTCGGCCAGTTCCCTGTCGCCACCGTCTCCACGCCGCTCGTTTCCACAACCTATCAAGTCCTGCTGCGCATGCCACTCGATGGCAGCGCCGTCCTCGCGTCCACGGTGCTCGCTCCGGGCGCGCAATCCTTCGTCGCGGCAGGCGTGGCCGGAACGGCTTGGGTGGCCGGCAGTCTGAGTATGCCCGTGCTGCCGTTAACGCCGCTCTCAACCATCGGCGACAGCTTCGCCATACGGGTCAACGCCGCATACCTCATCGACCAGACCGCGCGCTTCGGCGGCATCGCCGCGTCGAATCCGGACAACGCTGGCGCTCCGGTCGCGCTCACCAGCATCGCGGTCGACCCCAGCGGCAGCGCCATCGCCGGCGGCAACTTTGCGCCGTACGCAAGTCAGAGCCTGCTCGCCACCCAGACCTTCGACCTGCCGTTGCAGAGCGCACCAACCGCCGCATTCCCTTCCACCGTCCACGCTGCAGTCCTCCCAGCCTCAGCCTGCAACGGAAGCCTCTGCGCCGGCTCCGCTGCCTACCTCGCAAAACTCGCAATCCCCGCGAGTTCAGCATCCGCAACCGCATCCCTCGCCCTCTCGATCGACGACGCGCCCAACCTCACCCTGCGCAACCTCGGTTCGGCGCAGGCGACCAACCTCCAGATCGCCGTCCCCGGATTCACCTACGCCACCAACTGCGGCACCACGCTCCCTGCAGGCGGCGAATGCAGCATCGCTCTCACCGGCGTCGGGCCCGGCAGTATTTCGGTCTCAGCAGTGAACGCCACCACGCAGACCGCAGCCCTCCCCGCCCTTGCCCCGGCCACCGTGCCCCTCCCGGTCGTCTTCTCGCCAAAGGAACTCGACTTCGGCATAGTCAGCTCTGGCAGCGGTGCGATCACGCGAACCATTACGGTTACAAATCTCACGCAGCAGAGCCAGACCTTCACCTCCGCGCTCGATATCAGCGCAAAGACCACGCTGCCCTACCCCTTCGCCGAGACGGTGAGCGACTGCACCCTCGCCGGTGCCACAACCAAACTGCTCGCACCCGGCGGAGTCTGCCACATCACCATCGGCCTCACCGCGTCCAACGCCTCGGCCAACGACGGAGCGATCCGGCAAAGCTGGTCGATCGGCACTCGCGACATCCTGATGACCGCCTACGCACAAGCCGCCGCCCTCTCGCTCTCCTCCAGCGAAATTGACTTCGGAACACAATACAAAGGCGGCCTGCGCCTTCCACGCTACTTGTACCTCTCAAATAATTCCACTACTGCCATCGAGCACGCAGCCGTCACGCTGCCCGCAACGTCGCCATTTTCCGTCAGCGACGCATGCCCCGGCCTGCTCGAACCGCTCACCGTCTGCCAACTCCAACTCGCCTACCTCGCTACGCACACCCCGTCGGCCGACTCCGTCACGCTATCACTTGACCAGGGTCTCACCACGCTGGTCACGGGCAGGTCGCTGCCCCAACCCGCGGCCAACGGCGCCAGCGTCAACCCCAACCTCGGCGTCTCCCCCGCCACGCTCAACTTTGCCAACGCTGTTGCCGTCACCAGCGTCTCCGCCAACACCCAAACCCTCACCGTCCAGAACACCGGCGCGTCCGCCTTCGCACTCTCGCTCGTGCTCACGGGCGATTTCACCGACACCACGAACTGCGGCGCAACGCTCGCCGGCGGAGCCTCGTGCAGCGTCGTCCTCACCTTCGCGCCATCCCAGCCAGGCACGCGCCAGGGATTGCTCGCCATCACCGCAGGCGCCGGAACTGCGCCCGCCTACGTCACACTCTCCGGCGTCGGCACCAGCATTCTCTCACCCGCAAACAATGGCACGCTCAACTTCGGCGGCGTCATCGCAGGCCAGCCGTCGATCCAGTGGTTCAAGATCACGCAACCCTTCACCAGCCTCGCCGCCGCAATCACATCCACTACGCCCGGCGCACCCTTCACCGCCGTCCTGGTCGAGGACATAGGCTACGGACACGGCCAGCCACCCAGAACCGCCTTCACCACCAGCGCATCGGGCACATGCTTCAACTGCTGGCTCGCAGTGCGATTCACCCCCATCTCGACCGGTCTCGAAACCGGTGCGCTCACCCTCACTTCCTCGACCACCGGCAGCCCGTACATCCTCTCGCTCACCGGCAGCGGCCTTCCACTCACCGGCCTGCTGCTGACGCCCGTCACCCAGGACTTCGGTCCAGTCCCCATCAACAGCACCAGCGCTACGGCCCTCTTCGCCCTCACCAACCTGATCGCGGGCAGCAGTCCGGTCACAGTCGCAACGCCCACCGTCACCGGCGACTTCGCCGTCTCAAACACTGCCACCGGCGGCGCGAAGTGTGGCGGCCCACTCGCCTATACCTCCTCCTGCTTCGTCGAAATCGCCTTCACGCCGTCAGCGTTAGGAACACGCACCGGAACACTCGCGTTGCAAGCGGGCACCACCACCGCAACCGCCACCCTCACCGGATACGGCTCGCCCGACTCCGGCCTGTCCCTCAACCCATCCGCGCTCACCTTCAACAATGTCCCCGGCAGCGCATCGGCACAGCAAACTATCACCCTCGCCAACACCAGCGCAACCGCGCTGCAGATCGGCATACCCACCACGACCACCGCATTCAGCTTCGGCGCCACCAGCAACTGCGCCACCCTCGCTCCCTCCACCACCTGCTCCATTGCAGTCTCGTTCACCCCAGCAACGCGCCCTCCACCGGCACACTCGCAATCCCCGTTACCAGCACGATCGGAGGCGCACCCGTCTTTACCACCTACACGGTTTCATTAGCCGGCGCATACACCACCGAGGATGAAGGCCTGGAAATTATCGCGAACGACGCCGAGTACGGCCCACAAGCCACCAGCTCAACTGGCATCACGCGCCAGTTCACCATCGACAACCTCACCGCAAAATCGCTCGCCCTCGCCATCGCATCGCCCCGCCAATTCGTCCTCTTCGGCGCGCCCTGCTCCGGCCTCGCGCCGTACGCGAGCTGCAACTTTTCCGTCGCCTTCCTGCCGCTCGCCAACGGAGACATCACCGGCACACTCTTCGCCCAGGCCACGCCCACCGACGGCTCCGCCACGCTCAACGGCATCGGCTACGTCGAAGGCTACGGCATCGGCGCAGGCACACTGGCGGTCACAGGAAGTCTGATGCCCGGCAGCGTGCTCAGTTTCGGTCAGGTGCCCTCCGGCCAATCTGCAACGCGAGTGCTAACCCTCACCAACACCTCCGCCAGCGCGTCACTCACCATCCGCCGCATCACCAGCGAGTGGCCCTTCCTCTCGACCACCACCTGCGGCGCAACCCTTGCCCCGGCGGCAAGCTGCACCGTCACCCTCACCTACACACCGATCAACCAGGTCGCTCCCGGCTCCAGTCCGCCACCGTCGACCACCGACTCCGGCACCCTCATCATCGAGAGCGACGCCGCATCGAGTCCGGACCTTATCGACCTCACCGGCAGTTCCACTCCGGTCATCCTCGCGTCGCCGTCGAACACCGCACCGCTGGCCGCCTTCGCCCCCTCGCAGAGCTCCCTCACCTTCGCCAACACTATGGTGGGCAACGCCTCCACGCCGCAGACCCTCACCCTCGACAACACCGGCACCACCACGCTCACTGTCCTCGGCCTTCAGTCCACGCCTGATTTCACGGTCGCAAGCAACTGCTCCATCATCGTTCCCGGCGCGAGTTGCACCCTCACCATCACCTTCACGCCGCAGCCCTCCGCCCAGCCTGGAACGAGCCCCGCCGCACGAGTCGGCGCAATCGAAATTTCCTCCAGCGCCAGCACGTCACTCGAATTCATCTCGCTGGTCGGCGTCTCCAGCCCGCCCACCATGGTCCTCGCACCGGCCGCGCTCAACTTCGGCACCGTGCTGGTGGGTGCGAACGCGACGCTCGGCGTCCAGATCACCAACACCGCCTCCAGCCCCGCAATCCTCGCCAGCTTCTCTGCCACCGGCGACTACACCATAGCCAATGGCTCCTGTCCGCCGCCGGGAAGCACGCTCGCCGCGGGTGCGAACTGCGTCTTGCAAGTCACTTTCGCACCAACGCAATCCGGAACACGCACCGGAACCCTCTCCGTCGCCACCTCCGCCACAGCCTTTCCGTTGACCGCAGCGCTCACTGGAGTGGGCTCGCAATCGCATCTGCAAATCTCGCCAGCAGGCCTCAGCTTCGGGTCAATGGCCATCGGTGCTCCAGCCACCCTGTCACTCACGCTCCTCAACAACGGTACCGCACCCATCACGACAATCTCGCTCGCCGCGACAGGCGACTACGCCGTCACCGCTCCCTGCGCGGTCACGACGCTCACCGCCGGCGCAAGCTGCTCGGTCACCCTAACCTTCACACCCACCGCCGCAGGAACCCGCACGGCAACGCTAATCGTCACCAGTTCCGACGCAGCCTCGCCAACCTCCGTGCCACTCACGGGAAGCGGCAACATCATCCTCAACGGATCGTTCACGCTCACCGCATCCGGCTCCAGCGTTGCGTCCGCGATCGTCGCCAGCGGCTCCCCCTCCGCATACCACCTGGCCATTACGCCGCAGAACAGCTTCAGCGGGCAGGTCGTCCTCAACTGCACTCCCGTGACCCCAGCCGCGTACGCCTACTGCTCGCTCCTGCCGTCGAGCGTCACCCTCGCAGGCGCCGCCCAGACCGCAGTCGCAACCATCACCACAGTCACCTCAATCGCATCCGCTTCAGCAACCCCCGCGCCGCCCGGCAGACGACGCAGCTTCAGCGACACTGCCCTATGCCTGCTCTTTCCCGCGATCGTCTTCACCTGGAAAGCGCGCACCTCACGCCACCCCGCATGGCGCAGAGTCGGCCCGGTCGCCTGGGCCATCTTTGCAGCCATCGCGCTGCTCTCCGCCGGAGGTTGCGGCGGCAGCAGCCTCAGCCCATCCAACCTCCGCTATGCTGCGCCAGGAACCTATCAATATCAAGTGACGGCAAGTTCGGTTAGCGGTGTCCCCATCACCCAGACGGTCACGCTCAACCTCACCGTGCAGTAGTCTTGGTGGCGACGCCCAGCGGCACCCGCACCTGCTCCACAATCTCGATGCCGAAGCCCTGCAACGCCGGAATGTGCGTCGGCGTATTAGTCAGCAAGCGAATCCGTCGAATGCCAAGATCGGACAATATCTGCCCGCCAAGGCCGATCTGGCGCAAAATTCGCTGAGTCTGCTGGTTCGGTTCCTCATTCAAGTCCTTCGATTTCGGATCCCGATTCAAACCGCGGTGCAGCAACAGCCGGTGCGGAGCGATAGCGCCCGGCGCAGGATCCCCATTGCGGTCAATGTTGAATCCGCGTGCGCCATTGTGCAGATACACCAGCGCGCCCCGGCCCGCCTCGGCAATCATGCGCAGCGAGTTGTCCACCAGCGCGCGGCAGTCGCAGAGCGTCGCCCCAAAAACATCGCCCGCAAGACAGTGGGTGTGAACGCGCACCAGCACCGGCTCGTCCGCAGTCTGTCCTCCGGCACTGCCGCCGATCTCGTCGCCGTACACCAGCGCGACGTGCGACTCCGCGCCATCCACCTCGCTCTCATAAGCGATCATGCGGAAGTCGCCGTACTGGGTCGGCAGCGTGGTCTCGGCGATGCGGTGGATGTAGCGCTCGTGCTGCAGCCGGTAGCGGATCAGCGACGCCACGGTAAGCATTTTGAGCCCGTGTTCAGCGCAGAACGCGACCAGATCCGGCACGCGCGCCATGGTCCCGTCCTCGTTCATGATCTCGCAGATCACCCCGGCGGAAATCAGCCCAGCCATGCGCGCCAGATCGACCGAAGCCTCGGTCTGCCCCGCACGGACCAGAACGCCGCCCTTGCGTGCGCGCAGCGGAAACACATGACCCGGCCGCGCCAGGTCGTTCGCCGTCGACCCGGCATCAATGGCGGTGCGGATGGTATGCGCCCGGTCCGCCGCCGAGATCCCCGTCGTCACTCCCTCGCGCGCCTCGATTGTCTCCGTAAACGCCGTGCCGAATCGTGACGTGTTCTCCTGCGTCATCGGGCCCAGTCGCAGATAGTCCGCGCGCTCCTCGGTCAGCGTCAGGC
>PKWK01000328.1 GCA_003133205.1 Granulicella sp.
GCCTCAGCAGGCGCAGCATGGAACCAGTTTGACACGGAAAGAAACGCGAAACTGGCTACACTTCTATCTGACTGATTGCGCGGCAGATCATAATTTTGGCGAGGCACAATACGCAGTTCGGCGGTATTACGAGCGCTTTCAGCCCCACGAGCACGACCTTCGGAACGGTCAGTGCGCAGAACAACAATCCGCGTGGAGCACAATTGACTGCGCGAGTTGAGTTCTAAACAACCTAAAACACGAAGGGCCTGCCTCATGCGAGGCAGGCCCTTCGTGTTTCGACCAACGACCCAGTGGCGAAGCAACAACCTGCAGGTGCCTCTGCTGAGTTCAGATCGCTTCGCCCAAGTGTTGTTCGCGAAAAGAGAATCCCCATCCGGGCTGCTGGTTGGGATATCCGTACCCATCGCGCATCACGATTGGGTGGGTGATGAGATCATCCACCCAGTCGAAGCTTTCGGCTCCGAAGGCGTTCGGCACGGTCATCAGCAGCGGAACGTCGTACTCCTTGTAGTAGTGGGGAAGCACAGGAACGTGGTGCGCTGCCGCGAGGGCAGCCGAGTCGCGCCACGCTTCCACGGATCCTAGCCGCAGCAGATCGGGTTGCCAGAGGTCCAGCGCATTGCGACCGATCAGTTCGCGCAAGGCGACTGTGTCGAACTCACGTTCCCCCATCGCCAGGGAGGCCCCCGCCCGTTGGCGCAGGTGTTGGTAGCCGGCAAAATCGGTATGGAGCAGTGGCTCCTCAAACCAGGTGATGCGCAACGGGCGGACCGCATCGATCAGTCGCAGGGAGCCGGAGAGGTCCATACCCTGGTTGGCGTCCATCATGATGTTGATGTGAGGACCGACGGCTTCGCGGACCCTGGTGAGCCGCTCGATGTCGTTCTGCAACTCGGGAGAGCCGACCTTGATCTTTACTGCACGGAAGCCCCTCTTCACGTATGCGGTGACTTCCTCGAGTAACTCGGGGAGCGAGTATGATAGCCAGCCGCCGCTGCCATAGAGGGGAACACAATCATGGTATGCCCCGAACATCTTCCACACGGGCTGACCGACTGTTTTGCCCCAGGCATCCCACATTGCGACGTTGATGGAGCCACACGCCCACCGATGGATTCCGGCGTTCCCAAAGTATTCCGCCTCGCGATCATAGTGCTGTACGAACGCACCCGGACGGCTTGCATCCATACCCAGCGCGATCTGCCGTACATCGTTGAGTGCACCTGCAATCGCTTGCGGGCTGAAATGGAAGCTCAGCAGATACGCATCTCCGGCAATGCCGTTGGTGAGCGTAATTCGCGTAACGACGAAGCTGATCTCGCTGATCTGGTGGGTTGCGTCTGCGATGGGGATGGAGCGATTGGATTTTGCGCGGAAGAACTCGATCTTCGAGATGGATGTTGGCTGTGACATTCTGGCCTTACTTTCTGCAGTGGTGCTTGATCCAGGGCTACTGGGTCAGCACGTCAATCTTACCCGTTGTCTGGCGCATATCTTCTTCGGCCAGGGCTTGGCCATCGTGGGCGTTGACTCGAACGTCGCGGAGTTGCCACCGATCGGTGTGCTGGATGCTGCCGGCATGTTCCGCGCTGAGATCGATGTGGTTCAGTGTGAACTGTTCCATGGGCGCGTCCTGTGCGGCATTCGCCTCGATTGCGGTCTTCGCGCCATCGGCGTGAATGTTGGAAAGCCTGATATCGCGGAAGTGGGGCACGCCTCGCTCCGGCGACACCGGGGCAGCCAGGGTGTGCCAATAGTCCGGAACATGTGTCAATCCGTGCGGAAGATTCTGCTCGATGCCCTGAGGTATATGCGGTGTGCTGAATGCCGGGAAATAGTTCAGATCGATCTTGATCGCCGTGTGAACGCCATGCATGGTGATGTCTGTCATCTGCACGTCGTCGGTCCAGCCGCCGCGCGTGTGGGTGGACTTCAGGTAGATGCCGTATCGAACGCCCGCCAACATGGTGATGCCGCTGATGCGAATGTTGCGAAAGCCTCCTGCGGTGTCGCTACCGATGGCGATACCTGAGATGCCCTCACGAATGATGGAGTCGCGGATCACGACATCGGTGGTGGGCCGGTTGACGCGCAGGCCGTCCGCATTCATTCCCGCCTTCAGGCAGATTCCGTCGTCGTTGTTCTCAATGTCCACCTTTTCGACGAGGATGTGGCTGGAGGAGTCGATGTCCACTCCGTCAGTGCTGGGACCTTTGCCCTGCACGGCATCGTTGTCGCGGATAGTAACGCCAGATACCGTGACGTCGCTGGAATAGCAGACGTGGACGGTCCAGAAGGCAGATCGACGCAGGAGGAGGCCGCCTCCTACCTTGATGGAGTTCGACTTGTAGATTCGAATCAGCTCGGGGCGCTGTACGTCGTAGTCAACGGCCCAGCGCAAGCCCCGGGCTTCGTAAGCGGGCACGCGAGTCCAAAACGCATCCCACCACGGCTTGCCATCGCCGTCGATTGTTCCTTTGCCCTCGATAGAGACATCCTTCTGCGTGTCGACGTTGAGCAGCGCTGCCGGCCACTTCATCTCGACTCCGGCTGCGCGGGTAAGGATAAGTGGATAAGCCTCTGGGGCATTGGTGCCGCGCAGGATAACGCCTGCGCCCAACACGACGTGGGTATGGGACTTGAGGAACAACGCACCTGTGACGTAAACGCCGGGTTCGAAGTCGACTATGCCGCCGCCAGCCGAAGCAGCGGCATCGAAGGCCTTCTGTATGGAGACGGTGGTGATGGTCTTGCCGTCTCCAACGGCACCGTAAACGCCCACGTGAAAGACGCGTTCCCCCTTGGCTTGATGCGGTGCAGCGAAGCATGCCGCGCCGACAAACATCCAGTTGAGGCTCAGTCGGACCAGCATGCCGCCGCGACGATCCAATGCCGTTTCCCTTTCAGACAGGGTCCATGGGAAAGAAGCCCGCATGGACCCCGCCAGGTAATGCCTAGAAGGATAGCTTCAAGGAAAATTGTGCAATGCGCGGTCCGGATGTGTTCTCTCCCGTAATCTCACCGAAGGTGGCCGAAGATACGGAGGTGGCTGGATCGCTAAGAATGGTGTGATTGAGCAGATCGAAGTACTCTGCCCGGAAGTCCAGGTTCATCTCGCGATAGAGCGGAAAGCTGCGGATGACCGCGGCGTCCCAGTCTGTGTAGCCCGGCCCGCGGATGAAGCCCTTGGTCACATTGCCAAAGCCGGTGCCGGTGTTGGGCCCTGCATTCACGGGCAAGCTGAAGTCTGCCGGCGTGAGCCAGTTGACGCATGGCTTGCCCGCCGGGCAGTTTCCTTTACCGCTCGCGTTGGAGTAGATCGGTGCCGTGCCGGAGAGCTGTGCGCGGTCCTGGTTGAGCCCGGTGAGCGATACATCCTTGCCTGCCGTGGCAGTCAGGGAATCTCCAGAGCGGTGTTGAATGATACCGGTGGTGCGCCATCCGTTCACGATGGAACGGAGGACTGATTCGCCGTGGCCCAGCCGGGGCAGTTGGTACACATACGAGAGGCTGAGAGCGTTGGGGTGGTCGAAGTCCGAAGGGCCGCGATCCAGCGCCTTATAGTCGCTCGGATACCAGGAAGAGGCGCCTGCGGGATAGGTGGGATACACATACGATTCACCTGGATTGAGATCCTCAGTGTTGGAGACACCTAGTTGATAGGGCAGATCGTCCAGCGCCTTGGACCAGGTGTAGTTCACCAGCAGAGAGAAGCCGTTAGAGAAGCGCTTCTCCAGCGTTGCCTGGAGTGAGTTATAGTTTCCGCTTCCACTCATGCTTGCTTCGACGATCTGGGTGTAGTTAGCCTGGCATCCGGCGGCCGTCGTGCAGGGCCCTACGCGTGGAGCCGTGTTGTAAGGCCGCCGCTGGTCGGGACTAAGGCCGCTGCCATTGTTGACAGAAGGGTTGATCTCGAGGCTGACGAACTGATGGCGCGAGATGGAGCCCACGTACGCCAACCGCATTGCCATTTGCGAAGTCAGTTGCTGCTCCAGTGTGAGGTTGTATGAGTCGGTGACCGGGATGCGGAAGTTGCCTGAGGGGTCGTACTCATTCAGTTGCAGCGGCCGCGGGAAGACGTAATTGGCTGGCAGCGGAAGCGAGTATGGGAAGGGATTGGGAACGCTGCCAGTGGCGCAGCCTGTGCAATAGGGATTACTGAACGGGCCTCGCGGGCTAGTCAGATTAACGGTCACAGTGAAGGGAGGCTGCGAGCCCTGGCTCTGATTGAAGAAACCGGGAAGGCGGTCCTGATAGAAGATGCCGCCGCCGCCTCGGAGCACCGTCTTGCCGTCGCCGAAGATGTCGAAGGCGAAGCCGATGCGCGGCATGAACTGCTTGTACTGGTTATAGACGCCTTGCGGAGCGATTCCGGAATCGCCGTAGATCAGCATTCCCGCGGGAAGAGTGCTTGCGGCTTTCGAGATGATTCCAGCCGCGTAGTTGTCGGGGCTGAACACCACGGTCTGATTGAATTTGTTGCTCCAGGGCGAGAACATCTCCCAGCGCAGGCCGTAATCGAGGGTCAGGCGCCGCGTGATCTTCCAGGTGTCTTCTGCGTAGAGGCCAGGAAAGTGATTGCGATCCGCTAGAAACTCCGCGGTGCCCTGGGTGAACGAATTCATGTAACCAATCTGGTAGCTAGCCAGCGCATGATTGGTATCGGTGGGGTTGAAGCTGAAGCGGCCGTTGGTATTGCCAACATTGGTCAGGTCGTACTTGCTCAACTCAATGTGACCGCCAAAGCCGAAGTTATGGTTGCCCTTCACCCAGTGCACGTCGTCATTGAACGTGTAGTTATTGCGCGCAAAGTCCGCAAAGGGAGAGCCGGCGACACTGAAAAAGCCGGGGACGGAGATCTGGTTGAGCAGGTTGTTCTGCGGCGGTTGCCAAATCTGCACTCCGTACGCCGTCACGTCCGGCGAGCCCGGAGGGCCACCCCGAAGCGACACCTCACGCTGGTAGTTCACGATGAGGTTGTTCAGCAGGCTGTTCGAGAAGGTGTGTGTTTCAGATATCAGCGCGTTCTGGTAGCGGATGTTGGAGAAGGAGGCATAGGTCAGCAGATTACTCGGATTGTAGGTGCCAGCCTGGCTGAATCCATTTTGGTAGTAGTGTCCGAACAGATGATCGCGGTCGCCGAAGTTATGATCGACGCGCCCGAAGTACTCGTTGTAAGACTGGATCGTCGGTTTGGTAAAGGTTACAAATCCGCCAGTGGTTGTGGTGCCCTGAGACGGAACCGGGATGTGTGATTCCACCGCGAGCGATGCCGGATCCATCCGGCTGACAGGAATGTGATTGTACGGAAAAGGTGTTCTTCCGTTGATCGGATCGAGGATCTGTTGCGAAGCGGTATTGCAGATACCGGCGGAGTTGAAACCCGATGTGCAGACCGAGCCGAAATCGCCGTAACTCTTGTAGCCGGGCAGTGTGGGGTCGAGGGCCTCCTCCGCCAGCGTTGGAACTGTGGCGCTTGATCCCTGCGCCAGTTGATGCGCAATTGTCTTCTGATAGCCGAAGAAAAACTGTGTGCTGTGTCCCCTGGATAGATGAGGAATGATGAGCGGGCCGCCAATGGTGCCGCCAAACTGATGTCGGTGGAGATTGTCCGGCGTAGTGCCGAAGTAGCTGCGAGCGTTGAAGAATCCGTTGCGGACAAACTCGAGCGCCGAGCCGTGGAACTTCAGTGATCCGGAACGGGTGACGATATTTACCACGGCGCCTGCGCTCTGTCCGTACTGCGCGTTGTAGTTGCTGGTCTGGACGCTGAACTCCTGCAGTGCGTCGGGGAATGGGAACGGCGCATTCACGTTCGTCATCTCGTCCACGTTATTCCCGCCGTTCAGCAGGTAGTTGGACTGGTTGACCTGCGCACCATTTGCAGTCACGCTTACGGCTGCCGGGAAGGTCTTGGTGGAGCCCTCATCCATGCCGTTACTGGGTCCTGCAACCACGCCGGCGACCAGAGTCATGAGAGCCGCGGCGTTTCTGCCATTCAGGGGCAGGTCTACGACTCTCTGCTGATCCACGACCTGCGAAAGTGTGCCGGATGTCGTATCCACCTGTGGGATATCGGAGGTGACGACAACAGTCTCGCTGGCCGCGCCCACCTGCAAATGGACGTTGACGGTGGCAGACTGATTGGCTTGCAGGACCAGGTTCGACTGCGTGTACTTCTGGAAGCCTGTGGCGGTCACGGTGATCGAGTAGTCGGTGGGCAGCAGCGTGGGGAAGGTGAACGCACCCTCGCCGTTGGTGTTGACCGTAGTCTCTGTTCCGGTTTGAGTCGCTTTCGCTACGACTGTTGCCGAGGATACAGCGGCGCCGGAGGGGTCGGTGACGGTTCCGACGATACTGCCATATCCCTGAGCATGGGCTGTGCTGGTCGATGCGAGAAAGGCAATCAGGACGGCCGCGAAGGCAAGGAGAGCTGTAAATCCTGATTTTCTAGCGGAGAGGCTATAGATATTCATTGCCGATAACTCCATACTGTTGTGGTTCTTGCCGGACTCGTAGAGGCGGTGAAAGCTGCTGCCAAGGCTTAGTCTCGACGGGATAAGACTCTAAACAGACGAAGCAAGATTAATCCAATAGGTTATGTCAACCACATCCATCGATGTAGTCGATGAACTGCGCGTGGCCTGATGGAATCAGACATTCAAACACGGCTCGCGAGTTCTCAATCAACTTCTTCGATAAAACGAATGGAGATTTATGGCTCGGAAGCTGTTACATTGCCCATCGAGAACAATCCGCAGGAGCAACCGATATGTACGTAAAGCAGTTCAGTGAGGGTGACCCGTTTCGTTGCGCGGGCAACGAGTTCGTCATGCTGTTACCGCGCGATGAGACACGCGCGTGTGAAATGGTGCTTCAGATGGTCCGTCCGGGAGCGACCACGCCCTCGAACAGCCACGAGTCATTCATGCAGGTCTACTTGATCTGGAGCGGTGCGGCGGAGATTTTTATCGGATCAGAGTCCAGGCGGGTCACGGCGCCAGCAGTTGCCTTCATTCCGCCGCGCACGGAACACTGGGTCACGAACCTCTCGGAGGATCGCGAGCTGCATTACCTGTACATGAGCGTGTGGCCGGAAGGGATTCCTGCAGAGGAGTTCGACGGCGGCTGGAAACACGTTTACTCGAAGATCATCGACACCTACGCCAGTCGCGGGTATCCAGCCGAATTGAAGCAGTAGACCTGGTGAAAGCATGCGAATCACGGACGTAGCGATCAGCGTTATCTCGAATCCTCACTCGGAGATGGTTACGGCCGGAGTGAAGGGTGGCAAAGCGGCGCACGACGTCGTCTTCCTGCAGATCAAGACGGATGAAGGCCTGGAGGGTCATTCCTTCGCGTGGGGAGGGCGTAGCGGGCAGGCTACCGCGCACCTGATTGCGAGCATCATCCGGCCGCTGCTGATCGGGCAGGACCCGCTCGACCGCGAGCTGCTTTGGCAGCAGGTCCGGCGCATGGATCGCTGGTGGGGATTTCTTCCCATCTACGCCCATGGCCCGATCGATGTCGCACTGTGGGATCTGGGCGCCAAGGCTGCAGGCCTGCCGCTGTATCGCTTGCTGGGTGCGTACCGTACCAAGCTGCCTGCGTATGCGAGCTCGCTGATCCTGCCTACGGTCGAGGCCTTTGTCCAGCAGGCCATGCAGTATCGAGAGATGGGCTACACTGCCTACAAGATTCATCCGTGGGGCGATCCGAAGCGCGATATCGAAGCGTGCCGGGCACTGCGTTCGGAGCTAGGCGACGGCTATGTGCTGATGTCAGATCCTGTCGCGGGGTACAACCAGCAGCAGGCGCTCAGGATCGGTCGCGAGCTGGAGAAGCTCGATTATTACTGGCTGGAAGAGCCTCTCTCCGACTACGACATCTACGGCTACCAGGAGTTGTGCCGCGCGCTGGAGATTCCTATCGCCGGTGTCGAGTCAACGCCTGGCGGGCTCTTCGGCACAACGCAGTACCTAACGCAACGTGCCGTGGATATTGTTCGCAGTGATGTTTCGTGGAAGGGTGGAGTGACCGGGCTGATGAAGACGGCGGCGCTGTGCGAGGCGTTCGGAGTCAACTGCGAGATTCATACCACTACCAACGCCTTACTAGACATTGCGAATCTGCACGTGAGCTGCGCGATCCGTAACTGCGAGTACTTCGAGATTCTTATCCCGCAGGAGCCCTTCTGCTTTGGAGTGAAAAATCCTATTCGGATCGACGCGGAGGGCTATGTTCATGTTCCGGATGGGATTGGACTGGGAGCGGAGATCGATTTCGATCTACTGGACAATCATCTGATCTGCCGGATTTAGTGCTGAGCCAGCTCCGCACGGATCTCCGTAACCGTTTTGCCGGCCAGCCCACGGGTGATGCGGGTCGCGAATTTTTGTATTGCACGCGGCAGCGCATTCGACTTCGGGAGCGCCAACGCAAGATTGCGCTCCATGCGGAAGTTGGGCAGGCGCAGCGGACGGAGCATGGCTCCCTGCGAACCTGCGATCGAGCATGCGGGCAGCACGGCTGCTCCGAGTCCGGCCCGCACCAGCGCCTTGATGGACTCGATGTTCTCCATCTCCATGACAGTTCGAGTCTTCAGACCGATCCGGCCGAAGTCGCGGTCGAGCTGGGCCTGCATCGCCGAGCCTTGCAGGAACGAGATAAACGCGATCCCAGCGATGTCCTCGAGCGTGATGGCTTCCTTCGTCGCGAGGGGGTGCGCGCTGCTGACGACGAAGACCAGTTCCTCCCGCAGAATTGGCAAGATCTCGATCGAAAGAGAGGGAAGCACCGGCTCCATCACGACTGCGAGGTCGAGCGTCTGTTGATGGACGGCCATAGCGAGCTGCTCGGTAGACCCGGTCACCACGATCAGCTCGATCTGCGGATAGCGCTTCTGATAAGCCCCCAGAATCTTCGGCAGCAGGTAGGTGACAGTGGTGGCACCCGACCCAAGGCGGATGGTTCCGCGCTCAAGCTGGTTCAGCTCGCGGACCGCCATCTCCGCGTTCT
This sequence comes from Granulicella sp., assembly GCA_003133205.1. The sequence goes on from PKWK01000328.1 coordinate 9,022, forward strand.
TGATCTCCTGGAAGATGCGATCGACATACTGGAGCAACAACTGCCCAGCTTCGTTCAAGTAAACGCGCTTCTTAGTGCGGAGAAACAGCGGAGTTTCCAGCTCCTCTTCCAGCCGTTTGATGTGGAGGCTGATGGTGGACTGCGAGAGCCGAAGTTCCTGGCTCGCACGAGTAAAACCGCCGGATTTCGCTGCTTCGCGAAAGACTCTGAGCTGCTGAAGATTCATTGACACATCCGATCAACTAAACCCGCTTTATGAATTGTACTGATTGATTGCGCGAGTGATAGAGTTCGAAGCGGTATGAAAACGCTGTCTGACCCAGAACTCTTCAGTCTCGTGCGAGACCGCCTCTTTACGCCGGTGCTCGGCGACATCCTCGATCGCGAGGGCCGCTGGCACCAGTTTCTTCCGCAGCCCATCAAACCGATCGCGGCGACGCATCGCCTGGTTGGGCGCGCGCTGCCGGTGCAGATCGCCGACGTAGCCGGCTTGCAAAGCAAGCCGTTTGGACGCCTTACGGAGGCGTTGGACGCGGTCCAACCAGGGGAAGTGTATCTGGCAACAGGAGGCGCCATGAACTGCGCGGCCTGGGGTGAGATCCTGACCGCGACGGCACGCACGCGCGGAGGCGTGGGCGCGGTGATCGATGGTTTCCATCGCGATACGCCGCGCGTACTCGAGCAGAACTGGCCAGTGTTTAGCCGCGGCAGTTTCGCGCAGGATGCAGGCGTCCGCTCCAGCGTGATGGACTTCCGCTGCACGGTCGAGATTGGTGGCGTCCTGGTAGAACCGGGCGATCTGATCTTTGGAGACATCGACAGAGTGCTTGTGATTCCGCGCGCAATTGAAGGGCATATCATCGAGATGGCGCTCGAAAAGGTCGCGGGGGAGAAGATCGTACGGAAGGAGATCGAAGCTGGCTCAACCAGCACTGCCGTCTTCGATCGCTATGGAATCCTTTGAGTCCTATGCCGGTGGAATGCTTTCAGATTCACAAAGCCGACAATGTCGCGATGTTGTTGCAGGATGCTGCTGACGCTTCGGAGATCAACGTACGAGGGGATTCGTCGCACAGCACCTCGTTCCATGCGGCGCAGTCGATACGGGCTGGTCACAAAGTTGCCGTCGTGCCGATCGCGCAGGGAGAACGCATTTTGAAGTATGGCTACCCCATCGGCGAAGCCACGCAGTCCATCGCGCAAGGCGAGTGGGTGCACCTGCATAACTGTCGCAGCCTCTACGACTCCGCCTCTTCCTCGCTCGATATCGAATCCGGTTCGAGGAAGGAGACGCGCTATGCCTGAGATGACGTGGGAAGGCTATCTGCGTCCCGATGGCCGCAAGGGCATTCGCAACCTGGTGCTGGTTGTCTATACCGTGCAGTGCGCGCAATTTGTGGCGTACCAGATTGCGCAGGGCGAGCCGGACGCGCATGTCATCGGATTCCCCGGCTGCTATGACAACGAATACGCGATCCGGCTGATGCTGGCGCTCGCGCGTCATCCAAATGTTGGCGGAGTAATCGCCGTCGGTCTTGGCTGCGAGTACACGCAGCCGGCACGCATCGCAGACGTGGTGCGACAGTCAGGCCGGCCAGCCGAGGCGTTCTTCATCCAGGAACATGGCGGAACAGCGGAGAGCATCGGTTACGGCAAGGAGCTGCTGGCCAGTGTGCGACAGCGTGCTGCCGCCGCACAGCGAGTCCCGATGAGGTGGGCCGACATGATGATCGGCTGCGAGTGCGGAGGCTCTGACGGAACCTCGGGGCTTGCCGGCAACCCTGTAGTCGGGCGTTTCTACGACTGGCTGGTGGACCATGGCGGCACCGCAATCTTCGAAGAGACGGTGGAGATGATCGGCCTGCGCGAAGTTCTTGCGAACCGTGCTGTGACATCAGAGGTCCGCAGCCGGATCGAGCAGACTTACGACAAGGCGGAACGCTACTGCCGCTCCGTGCGCCAGTATTCGATCTCGCCGGGAAACTTTGCCGGCGGCCTGACGACGATTGAGGAGAAGAGCCTGGGCGCGGTTGCAAAGAGTGGCACCCGCGACATTCAGGGAGTCATCCGCGTTGCCGAGCAGCCGTCGCATCCCGGCCTGTGGCTGCTGGACTCTGTGCCCGACGAGACCTTCATGCAGTTCGGCTACACCAATCCCAACGATACGGAAGGGATCATGGATCTGATCTCCGCCGGTTCGCAGATCGTTCTCTTCGTCACGGGACGTGGAAGCGTCATCGGCTCGCCGATTGCGCCGCTCATCAAGATCACCGGCAACTCGCGCACCTTCGAGAACATGAAGGGCGACATCGACTTCAACGCGGGATGCGTGCTCGACGGTGCTGCCACACTGGACCAGGCCGCGGCGGACCTCGCGGACCTGGTGGCACACGCTGCTGCAGGTACACCCACAAAGCCAGAAGGACTAGGACACCGAGAGTATTTCATCGTGTACAAACATCAGGACACACCAACGCTCGAGCAGGGCTGCCGTGCATAATTCACCAGCAGACGTCTTCTCCCTCAAGGATCGGCTCGCCATCGTTACCGGCGGAGGCACTGGCCTGGGCTTCGCCATGGCCTCCTGCATGGCCGTCTGCGGCGCTCGCGTCGTCATTACCGGCAGGCGCACCGATGTGCTGCAGGCCGCCGTCGCAGAACTCGGCTCCAACGCATTTGCCGAGCAGCACGACGTCACCGATCTCGAAAGTTCAGCAGCGCTGCTGGAGCGAATTGAAAGCCGCTACGGGCTTCCCACTATCCTGGTGAACAACGCGGGCACGCATGTGAAGAAGACCGTGGAGGACCACACCCTGGCCGACTTCCACAACATCCTTGCGACCCACGTGGAAGGCGCATTCGCGATGACGCGCTCTACGGTTCCGCTGATGAAACGTGCCGGTGTGGGTTCCATTATCTTCATCGCATCGATGAGCTCGCTGATCGGCATGCCCAATATTGTCGGCTACTCTGCGGCCAAGGCAGCCTACCTGGGCATGATGCGCTCCCTGGCTAGTGAGCTTGGCGGCGACAACATTCGCGTCAACGCCATTGCGCCGGGATGGATTGAGACGCCCATGCTCGAAAAGGCGCTTTCGGGCGATCCCGAGCGGAAAAATAAAATCCTCTCGAGGACTCCGCAACATCGCTTCGGTGTGCCAGTAGACATCGGCTGGGCCGCAGTCTATCTCAGCTCGCCAGCAGCTTCTTTCATCAACGGTGTGGTGTTGCCGGTCGACGGCGGCGCGAGCATCGGCTTCTGACCAGGAAAGAAATATGACGAGGCGGAGTTGGTGGATCGCGGCACTGCTCTTCCTGTCCACGCTGCTTAACTACTTCGATCGCCAGATCCTGTCGCTCGTCAGCCCGGTTCTGCGCGTTGAGTTCGGCCTCAGCGCGAAGCAGTACTCTCTTCTGCTGAACTCCTTTTTGCTCGGTTACACGTCGATGCAGGTCCTCACCGGATGGGTCGTCGACCGACTCGGAGCAAGACGTGGGTTGATGTTCGCGATGCTATGGTGGTCTGCCGCGGGGACAGCAGCCGCCGCAACTCACGGTCCCCGGCAGCTCGCTGTGTGCCTTTTTTTGATGGGCATAGGCGAGGCTGCAAACTGGCCGACGGCGGTGAAGGCGATCCAGGAGTGGTTTCCCCCGTCGAAACGTGCCGTCGCGGTTGGCTTCTTCAACGCGGGCTCATCTGCCGGCGCACTGATTGCACCGTTCATTGTCTCCAGGCTGACCCTGCACTATTCGTGGCGGGCAGCGTTCCTCACCTGCGGAGTGCTGGCGCTACTGTGGGTCGGGCCGTGGAGACTTCTCTACCACGAACCGCCGTTCCGGTCGGAGGTTCGTAGATCCGGCGGCGGCTTTGTCTTTCTCAAGGGCCGGCGGGCTTGGGGGCTGATTCTTGCGCGCTTCTTCGCCGACTCGATCTGGTTCTTCTATGTCTTCTGGCTGCCTGACTACCTCACACGGGTGCGGATGCTATCGCTCCAATCCATGGGTGCGATTGCCTGGATCCCATTTCTCGCGGCCGGCATCGGCAACTTCGCGGGCGGTGGAATGTCGGGTCATCTGATTCGCCGGGGTATAGGTGTCGTTCCATCGCGGCTCACGGTAATGGGAGCGAGCGCACTCGTGATGGCTCTTGGCGTGGGAATTCCGTACTGCCACAGCGCAACGCTTGCCATTGAGCTCATCAGCGTCATAGCGTTCGCATACAGCGCGTGGGCTGCGAATGTACTGACGCTGCCCAGCGATATCTTTCCTTCGAATATGGTCGCGACAGTCACGGGAACGTGTGGGACACTCGCTGGAGCCGGTGGCATCCTGACTACGTTTCTGGCTGGACAGGTGATCGATCGCTACTCCTACGGCCCAGTCTTTATCGGCTTGAGCTGTCTCCCCGTGTTTGCCTTCTCGTGCAGTTTGCTGGCCAATCAACGTCGACCGGCGCTGGAGCCCACCTCCCCAGTGGCGCTGTGAGTTGTCCCTCGCCAAAATAGCAATCTGGCTTGAAATCAGTCAGATGAAGGTACACCGAATTTGGCGAGGCACAACTGCCAAGAGTGTCTTAACGGTTAAAGACAGTTCCGGCGAATGCGTCGGCGCAAGCCAGGGTGGTGTTGGTCCGGTTCTGTCGAAAGCGGCAGCGTAAACTCTCTGCTTGGAACTGTGCCCGTCGGCCCACCACCATTGGAAAACCGGACTACCATTCGCGCGGCTCTAGGCCGCCGCACGTCGACGCGCAGTCTTCGCACCGACATGGACTGCCTCGTGCTGTGCCTTCGGAGCGGCCTGACGCGCAGGGAGATTCAAGGTTCGCACCCGCGTCGGCCGCACCCTTATATCAACCCAGATCCCGGCCGCCGCCAGCATCGCAACCAAAGTATCGATCGAGAACATCCCGATCTTGCCCCGCATCAGGTCGGAGATGCGCGGCTGCGAGACGGCAAAGAGCTTCGCCGCTTCGGTCTGGTTGAGACCCTTGGCCTTGACGTGCTCACTGATCGCCATCATCAGCGCGGACCGATGCTTCATGTTCGCAGCCTGGGCGGGATCGTCTTCGATCGCATCCCACACGCTCTTGAATGCCTTATCGCTCATCGCTTTTGCTCCTTTACAAGTTCCGCATACCGTTTGCTGGCCAGGTCGAGATCGCTCTTCGCGGTCCGCTGTGTCTTCTTCTGAAAGCAGTGCAACACATAGACGGCATCTTCAAACTTCGCGACATACAAGACGCGGAAGATACCCGCTTCATCCTTGATCCGAATCTCCTGCACTCCGGATCCCACATCAGACATCGGCTTGAAATCTTCCGGCTCCAGCCCATTCTGCACGCGATCAAGCTGGTATCCGGCATCTCCCCGCGCCTCCATTGGAAAGTCGCGGAGGTCATTCAGGGAGCTTCCCCTGAACTTGAGTTCCTTTACCGCGGCCCTCTTCGGCACATTCGCCATGACCAAAGATTATATAAATAGATATATAAATGCAAGTGCCGTATCTACGTCTCGCCTCACCGAACGACATCACACTTAGAAGCCCAGTCCATCGTTCACCGCGACAGCAATGTCCTGCTCTGAGCCAAGATACCGCTCCGTCGTCTGGATAGAGGCGAGTCCGACCGACAGAAGTTGCATCAATTCTGTTTTCAATCATTTACGGGATAATTAACTCGGCGATGTTCGGCACCTTTGGTGGAACTTCAGCTTTATGCGTAAATACCCGGTGGAACTTCAGTCTTATGGGGTATTAAACTTCAGCGTTATGGGGTACGAGATGGCGTAAGTCATTGAAAGCTCGAGCGGCCAACTTCAGCCTTATGCGTAAACCCACATTTGAACTGGCATGGGCAAAGCCTCTCGAATGGATTGGTACTCACATTCGGGACTTCGCCGACTGGCCTAGCCACCGCGAAGATTTGCTATCAGATGTGATCCCGATCACTGCTTTAGAAAACGGACAACATTACATTTTCGTCAAGCCTCAGGGTGATTGACCTCCCTGTTAGCTAACAGAGTATCTCAGCCGTTTCCACCGCCAACAATGCGAAAGCTGACTCAGAGGAATTGCGTTCAAGATTTACACCTTCCAGAGAAGATTCTGATCCTGAGCGTATGAACTTACTCTCGCCGCGATTTGGAGAACTTACCAACGGTAGTAAGGGTCATAGAGGCGGCAATACCGTTTCAAGGTTTAGCCGCGAGCTCCAGCTAGGCGCAGTCGGCTTTTTGGGGCCGCGTTTCAAGTCGGATAACTCAAGGAGAAGCTATGAAAAACATTCTGAAGTTCTCATTCGTGGCAGTGCTGGCAGCTTCGACTGCGATCGCGTCTGCTGATACCTTTCAAGTCGGTAGCTATGCCACGAACCGCCCTGCCATGGGCAACATCAACTCCTCCATAACCTACTACAACCCGAATTATGGAACCTCGCCTGCTGTCCCGCCGCCGGGAATTACCCCCTACACGGGCGGTGTCTTCGCCGGGTTTACGACGCAGACCGGCCTCTCTACGGGATCCTCGTGGCAGCTCAACAACGTTACTCCCGCCTGGACCGCTGCTCAGGCGAACTCGCAGTGGGTTTCGTTCGGCCCTACCGGACCCGACACGCCAAGCTTCGATCAGCCTGGGGATTTCTTTGCCTCCAACGGAAACTACTACTTCCAAACCACGTTCAGCATTCCAACGGGTCCTTTCTACAGCGGCTACCTAAGCCTTCTGGCGGATGACACCGCCACGGTGTTTCTGAACAATGTGCAGCAAAACATTCCCACTGATCCAGGCACGTTCAACCACTGCTCCAATGGCTTGCCGAACTGCATGGTTCCAACCGTGGTCACGCTGAATGGTGTCGACTTCAACGCCAACGGCTTGAACAACGTCCTCACCTTCCAGGTCACGCAGGGCAATCGGGGCGACTTCGGCTTCGACTTTACCGGCAGTGTTACGTCCGTTCCGGAACCCAGCACGCTTCTAATGCTTGGTACGGGACTGCTGGCATCTGCGGGTACTTTGTTCCGACGGATGCGTTCGTAATCTTTCCGTTATCTCGGCGCATTTTAGAGAAAGCACCTCAAGTTCTCCCCAAAAGAACGCTCTCAGCTCGGCCTGGCTGCTCTCTCCTTTGGCCTTTAGCTCTTGCGATTCAGCGCGGGATTTGAACTGATGTGCTCTCAGCACGCTGGCTAGATCCCCAGCAATATGGAATGGCGTGAATATCACTTCGTCGAAAGTCTGGTTTCTATGAGCAGGTCACTGACGTTTTGCCACAATGGGAATGATAGCTGCGTTACCGGGGCTCGAACCAGGACTCTTCGCCTTGAGAGGGCGCGATTTCACGTCCAAATGTCGTGCAGCCGACTTCTACACATTGCGACTAGATGCAGCCAAAAGCATTATGAATATTGGAGGTTATGAAATAGTAGCCGCGTCAGTTACAGATCAAGAGTTGCAGTGAGTAGCAGGAATAGACGTGCAGAAGTATCCATAAAGTATCCATCCGTTCCCGCGGGGTGTAGACCCTGCTGCTATCCTCATCCCTGAGGATTTGGGCCATGGCGCGGGAAGCGAAGAAGATGACAGGTATCTACGAACACGTCAAGGGGAGCGGCATCTGGTACGTCCGGTATCGGGTTGATGGCAAGCTGGTGCGCAAGAAAATCGGCACGCAGGCCCAGGCGAAGTCCTACCTCGACAAACTCAACTACGTGCGTGCATCAGGGGACGGTATCGTCCCCCTGACCGCCAAGCAGGTGGTCCGGACCGCCAAGGAGGCAGCTGACGCACCCGATGCACCAGGTCAGATCACGCTGGGGGAACTATGCGAAGGGTTGACGACTGCGATTGCCGTTGATCCAGAGCACTACCGCGACCAGTACAACCCGCCGCGGCGGATTGCGCGCATCAAGGAAGCATTCGGAGATCGAGCGGCGGCGAGTATCCGTCCCTTCGAGATCAGCAACTGGCTGTCGACCCTCAAGACCCCGAAGGGTGAGCGCATCAGCGATGGCACTTGGAACCGGTACAGGACGATGTTCTCCTCGATCTACACCTGGGGCAAACAGCAAGAGAAGGTCACCGTCAATCCCATCCATGAGTTTCACCGCCGCAAGGAGCCGGATGGTGTCATTCGCTGGCTCGACCCGGAAGAGGAAGTAGCCCTGCGTAAGGTACTGTTGGAGGATGTGGAGTCCACCCCAGAGGACCAGCCTGTGCTGAAGCAGCAACGGCAGCATCGCATCTATGAATTGGACATCGCGCTCGGGACTGGCGTCCGCCGCGGTGAGCAGTACCGGATCACCTGGTCCGCAGTCAATTTCAATCGCAAGGAGATCGTCATCCCGAAAACCAAGTTCGGTCCAGCGCGCACGGTTCACATGATCCCAGCCGTCGAGCGTGCCCTGAAGGGACTGAAGAAGCTGAAGCTCACCCCGCGCGAATGGAAGAAGGGGCGGCCCAGCAAGGTTCCGCTGGGTTGTGTCTTCGCCATCCATGAGAACCGGACCTGGTTTGTGAGTGCAGTCACGCGAGCCAAGCTGAATGGGGTCCACTGGCATGTGCTGAGGCATACGTTCATCAGCCGGCTAGTCCAGAAGGGTGTCAACCTGAAGATCGTCCAGGTGGCTGCCGGCCACCGCACGATCGCCATGACCGCCCGGTATAGCCACCTCGACAAGAGTAGCCTGGTGAATGCCATGGCGCTGCTGGACTGGGAACCTTAGTCGGCTGAGTCGGCAAAACCGGCACAATCGGCGATAATTGCAACAAGAATGGTCAAACTTTTTAGCAGCGGGCCACGGGGCTGACCTTGTGGGCGTCAGCCCGCCTTCCATTGCTGCAGAATCGCCTCTACTCAAACCCATCCAGTGTTGCTCGAAACGGTGTAACTCAGTTGCCTCCGAGAGTTGTTCCTGCGACCGGTGTCGTGATCGGCTTGATTCCTGCGGCTGGCGAGATAAGGTTCAGTGCCACGATGGTATCCACAGTACTTGGGTTCCCGTCCAGCACTACCTCAACGCCCGTGTCAGTTTGTGTGCACGTAGCCTTTCCACCCGTAAGAACTGAACAATCCAACATCCTTGCAGGGAGAGCAGGAAGTAGGAGCGTCTTGCCTGTGGGGTTGAGGATATGGAGATAGATCGTTCGGTCGCGATAGGTTGAAACGCCGAAGTCGCCGGGAAGATACGGGCCGCCACGGGTAGCATAGATGCTTTGGCCATACTGATTCAGCCAATCGCCAACTTCGCGGAGACGCTCGGCCTGAGCTGGCTCAATCTGACCATCCGGACGCGGCCCGACGTTGAGTAGCAGATTCCCATCACGTCCCACGGCGCCTACCAGCAGGCGAATCACATCGTCCCGCGACTTAATCTTCGCGTTCGGCTGATAGCCCCAGGCCCCGGTAGTTAGCGTTGTGCACAGCTCCCACGGATGCTGGTTGTCGAAGTTGCCCATGGCCTTGTCGCCTTCGCGGGAGAGAAAATCCGCAGGGGCGTCGGTGCGGTCGTTGACGATGATCGATGGCTGAGCCTTGCGTAAGTTGCCGACTGCTTCAGCATCCTGCCACGAGAAGGAGCCTGCATAGTGTTGATCCCTTGGACGTCCGTGCCATCCTCCTTTGAAGGTCACGCCGTTGAACCCAAGCCAATCCTCGCCACCGCCGTCAAACCAGAGGATATCGAGCTTGCCGTAATGCGTGGCCAATTCGTTAAGTTGGCGATGATACTGCTCGCGCAACTCCCTGGCGTTCGGTTGATAGAGGTCGGGGAAGAAGAACCCAGGGAATCGCCAATCGAGTGGCGAATAGTAAAGCCCGACGTGCAGGCCGGCTTTGCGGATAGCGACAACATAGTCGGCCACAAAATCCCGGTGAGCCGCAGACTTCATCGCGGTAAAGTTGCTGCCGGGGTCGTCGAACAGCGCGAATCCATCGTGATGGCGTGCGGTCAACACGGTGTACTTCATCCCTGCTGCTTTGGCTGTGGCGGCCCATGCATCCGGGTCGAATTTGTCGGGATTGAACTGGTCGGCCAACTTGGCATATTCGTCGACGGGAATCTGCTCGTTCCATTGCACCCACTCGCCTCTGCCGGGGATGGAATAAACGCCCCAGTGCATAAAGAGGCCGAACTTGGCATCGCGCCACCAGGCAATGCGCGATGCAGCAGATTCGTCGGAGATGGTTGTCTTCTGCTGCGCCAAACCGATGAAGGTGATTCCGAAGACCACGAGGTAAGCTGCTGTCATCCTTACGGCAAATGCAGTTCTGTTCATTCGGTTCCTCTTGTATCCACGTTGGTGATGCTGAGTGGCAGCCCCTTCGTTCCGATTGGCAAATTATCGCCGCCGCGCCGATTGAGGGAGCCTTGTTCACCGTGAATACTACAATGCCGAGTTGGCAGATATATCGAAGGGGACGCCGTTGATGTTCTTTGTCGCATACCTAATACCGCCCCAATCGATTACCATCGCCTCATGCAGCCGCAGCTCCATCCTGTGTTCAACGGCCAGCCTATCGCCGAGTAGGACCAGAACGGCACCTAGACCGACTGATGACAATCGGTCCAGTTGCTTGTGCTGACGACCAAGGGTGGGACGCGGGCTGGGTTGGTTTCAACGAAACTCAAAGCGACGAATCGGCGGGATTGAGGAGAAAAGCGAGTGTTGGATGGGAGAGTGTTTCGCAAAGAGGCGCGGTGCCAGGGAGCTGTTGCGCTGGTCGTTCTGGCCGCAGGCATGTTGCGACCTTGTCTCGCACAGGTGGAGGGCGACACGATTCCGGTGAGCAAGGCGCATTCGGTTTCGGCGGTGCAGGACAAGGAGACGCTGGCCCAGCGGGACGCGCGGATGAAGTGGTGGCGCGAGGCGAGATTTGGCATGCTAATCACGTGGGGGTTGTATTCGTTTCCAGCGGGGTATTGGGATGGGAAGCCAGTTCCGTCGATTGGCGAGTGGATCATGAACGATGCGTCGATCCCGGTGGCGGATTACAAGGCGCTGGCCCCGAAGTTCAATCCGAACGGATACAGCGCGCACGACATTGTGGCGCTGGCTAAGGCCGCTGGCATGAAGTACATCATCGCGATGCCGAAACATCACGACGGGTTCGCAATGTTCGATTCGAAGGCCGATCCGTTCAACATCGTCGCAGCGACCCCATTCCACCGGGATCCGCTGGCGGAGTTGGCGGCCGAGTGCCGGAAGCAAGGAATGAAACTGGGGTTTTATTACTCTCAGGACCAGGACTGGACGGCACCGGGAGGCGCGGCGCTCGATCCGGCGGTAGTGGGAATGCATCACGACGGGCCGCATCATCACTGGGATCCGGCTCAGAACGGGGATTTCGCCACCTATCTGCATACCAAGGCAATTCCGCAACTGAAGGAACTTCTCACGAACTACGGGGAGTTTCCCTCGGTGATCTGGTTCGACACGCCGACCGGGGACATGACGCCGGCGCTCGCGGGCGAGATCGTTGCTCTGCTCAACCAGCACCCGAAACTGATCTGGAATAACCGGCTCGGTGGTGGCTACGTGGGCGACACGGAGACTCCAGAGCAGTTCATTCCGGCGCAGGGTTACCCGGGACGCGACTGGGAGGCTTGCATGACGATGAACGATACGTGGGGCTATAAGTCCGACGACAACAATTTTAAGTCGACCGGCGTGCTGCTGCGGAATCTGATCGATATCGCCAGCAAGGGCGGTAACTACCTGCTGAATATCGGGCCGGATGGACAGGGGAACGTGCCGGTGCCTGAGGTGGAACGGTTGCGCCAGGTTGGCGCGTGGCTGAAGGGGAACGGCGAGGCTATTTACGATACCAAGGCGACGCTCTTCGGCGCGGAGGCGGGAAGCTACAGCACGACCGAGAAGAACGACCAGGGCAATCCAAAGTTCATTCCGGCTTGGGATTGGCGGTCGACGACCGGGAAGGACAAGATCTATGTCGAACTCCTGAGGTGGCCGGCGGGTAGCTTCCACCTTCCGAAGACGTCGCGAACGATCACCAGGGCTTACCTGCTGGCGGATAAGACACACAAGGCGCTGAAGATTACGCCGAGCGCGGACGGAATCGATGTGGCGCTGCCTGCGAAGCCGCTCGATCCAGTGGCGACGGTACTTGTTCTAGAGACCAGGGGATAAACAGGAGGGGCTATCCAGGAGAGGCTATCCAGGAGAGGCTCAGGAGGGGCTATCGGGGGACAGGATACCGAATACTCCCCGCTCGACTCACTTGTAGTGGGAGAACGGGTTGCGATCCTCGACAAGAGTGAGCACCTCAAGGCCTAAGTAAACGGGTGGATACCCAAATTGCCTCTACCCTGACTCAGGAGCCGTTTGCCCGTCCCAGCTGCGGCCCGCAAACAATCCGGGTAATAGGAGGCGCGAGTCGAAGACAATTGGAGGGACAGCGGGGCAGGGGAACCCGGCCGGCTGGCGGCAAGTGGTCAGTCCAACTGGGACGCAGTGCCACAAGGCTCGCGGCGCGACAAGAGCCCTACGAAAGCGCTAAAGTAATTGACATTTGAGATGATTGCGATCTATAGTTCCCGTCTAACGCTGCTGATAATACGGCGGGGGCAAGATCCCCGAAGATCTCCCAGGAGGCGTTTTGTCAGGGAAATTTACGGAAGATGCGTGCAATGAGCGGCGCTTCGATCTCATTCGGTCCACTCTCTACACGCCGGTGATCGGCGATATTCTGGACACGCTCGGTTTTTATCATCAGTTCCTCCCTCAGGCGGTGCAGCCTTTGCTGCCGGAGATGCGTATCGTTGGTAGGGCGCTGCCGGTGCAGATCGCCGACGCCTGGGGAAAACAGGAGGCGCCGTTCGGCAGGATGACTGAGGCGCTCGATTCGATAAAGCCATTCGACATTTACATTGCGACCGGTGGTTGCATGAACTGTGCCGCCTGGGGCGAGATCATGACCGCCACAGCCAAGGTGAGGGGAGGCGCGGGCGCGATCATCGACGGATTTCACCGTGATACTCCGCGTGTTCTCGAACAAGATTGGCCGGTCTTTAGCCGCGGACGTTACGCGCAGGATGCGGGCGTTCGCGCTAAAGTGGCGGACTTCGGCTGTCCCATAGAAATTGGCGGCGTCTCAATCCAGCCCGGAGACCTGATCGTTGGCGACCTGGACGGAGTCATCGTCGTGCCGCGCAAGGTCGAGGACGAGGTCATCACGCTCGCGGTCGAGAAGGCCACCGGCGAGAAGGTCGTGCGCAAGGCCATCGAAGCTGGCATGTCGAGCACGGAAGCTTTCCGCAAGTTCGGGATTTTATGATGTCTGCAGAGGATGCCGCCATGAAGCGCTGTTTCCAGGTAAATCCCGAAGATAACGTCGCCACGCTGTTGCAGGACGCGGGACTGGAACCGGCAACCATCTTAGGCCCGTCGCGGAACACAAAGATCAATCTCCTCGAGGAGGTTGCTCTGGGCCACAAGGTCTGCACGCGCTCCGTATCGAAGGGCGATCTGATCGTGAAATACGGTGTTCCCATAGGCGTCGCAACCGAGGACATCGCGATGGGAGCATGGGTTCATCTCCACAATTGTTCGAGCCGCGTGGACGAGCGTTCCAATCACCTCGATATCAAGACGGGTGTTGCAAAGGATACGGCCTATGTCTGAGCGAAGCTGGAACGGCTATCTCCGTGGCGATGGGCGCAAGGGCATCCGCAACCTCATCCTCGTACTGTACACCGTGGAATGCGCGAGCTTTGTGGCACACGCCGTGGCCGAGGGCGAAGCCGATGTGCATGTCGTTGGGTTTCCCGGCTGCTACGACAACGCCTATGCGATCCGCTTGATGCTGGCGTTGGCGACCCATCCCAACGTGGGTGCCTGCCTCGCCATCGGTCTTGGCTGCGAGTACACGCAACCCTCCCGCCTGGCCGAGGTCGCAGAGCGGTCGGGCAGGCCAAGCGACTGGTTCTTCATCCAGGAGCACGGGGGAACGCGCGGCGGTATCGCTAAAGGAAAGGATTCGCTGAGGTCGCTGCGGGTGAAGCTTGATGCGAAGACGGTGCGTGTCCCCATGAGTTGGCCGGACCTGATCGTCGGTGCTGAGTGCGGTGGCTCGGACGGCACCTCCGGACTCGCCGGCAATCCCGTCGTAGGCCGCTTCTATGATTTTCTGGTTGACCGCGGAGGCAGCGCCGTCTTCGAAGAGATCGTCGAAATGATAGGTCTGCGCGACGTGCTGCGCTCGCGTGCGGCAACTCCGGAGGTAGCGCTTCAACTTGAACGTTCCTACGAAAAAGCGGAGCGGTACTGCAAGTCGGTCCGGCAGTACTCCGTGTCGCCCGGCAACTTCGCCGGCGGCCTTACCACCATCGAAGAGAAGAGCATGGGCGCCTTCGCGAAGTCGGGAAGCAGGCCGATTCAGGGCGTGATCGAGGTATCGCAGCAGGTGCCGCACCCCGGTCTTTGGCTGCTAGATTCGGTGCCCGACGAGCACTTCATGCAGTTCGGCTACACCAACCCCAACGACACTGAAGGCATCATGGACCTCATCTCCACCGGAGCGCACCTTGTGATGTTCGTGACCGGAAGGGGCAGCGTCATCGGCAGTCCAGTCGCGCCGCTGATCAAGGTGACCGGCAACTCGCGCACCTTCGAGCGCATGAATGGCGACATGGACTTCAATGCAGGAACCATGCTCAGCGGCGAACAGACCTTGGACGAGGCCGCGCTGGACCTTATGAATCTCGCAGGCGACGTCGCTTCCGGAGAACTGAGCAAGCCGGAAGCTCTTGGCCATCGTGAATACTTTGTGATGTACAAGCACCAAGACACTCCGCAGTTGGAAGCGGGTTGCCGTGCCTGAGTTTCAAGCCCGTGGAGAAGAAAAGACATTGAAGACTTCGCTATTCGATTTGGCGGGCCATGTTGCCGTGGTCATAGGCGGTACCACTGGTATCGGCCGGGCGATGGTGCTCGGCCTGGCGGACGCCTGAGCGTCCGTCGTTGCGTCGTCGCGGCGGAAGGAGCAGATGGATGAGGTTGCGAGCGAGATCGAAGCGAAGGGTGTGAAGACGCTGCGCATTGCTTCGCACGTCTGCGACCGTGCATCGCTGCAGCAATTGCGCGACAGCACCTTGGGGGAGCTGTGCAAGGTGGACATACTGATCAACTGTGCGGGCATGACGAAGCGCGCACCGACGCTGGACTTTCCCGAGTACACGTGGGACATCATCATCGAGACGAACCGTTTATCACCGGCGAGACTCTCGCCAGTGACGGCGGCTTTCTTGCAAGCGGAGTGAACCATTGAACGCCAGGATTGAATGCAAGGATTGGGAATCATGACGAAGGGCGCTGATCGATGCTAGCCGTAACACCGACGCAGCGCAGCGGGGACGGCCAAACTGTCCGGACCTCCATGTTTGCTCACGGAAGTTTGGTGCCGTTTGCGTTGGTCACTGCTCTCTTCTTTCTCTGGGGCATTCCCAACAATCTTAACGACATCCTGATCCGACAGTTCATGAAGTCGTTTGCCATCACGCGCCTTCAGGCGGGTCTTGTGCAGTCGGCGTTTTACATGGGCTACGTCTTTCTGGCGCTACCATCCGCGCTGTACATGCGGAAGGCGGGTTACAAGGCTGGGTTCATCCTGGGTCTGCTGCTGTTCGGGCTGGGGACGTTTCTCTTCTGGCCGGCAGCCCTTGCGGGACGCTACTCATTCTTTCTTTTGGCACTCTTCGTCATGGCCAGCGGTCTTGCCTTCCTGGAGACGGCCTCGAACACATTCATCGCGCTCGGCGGGCCCGCGGAGAGCTCAGAACGCCGCCTCAACTCTTCGCAGGCCTTCAATCCGATCGGCTCTATCGTGGGAGCTCTTATCGGTACGCTCGCAATTCTCTCTGGAGNNGAGCCCTAAGAAAGTCGCCGAGCTGCAAGTCTTGCATAGGTACGACGCCTACCTCCGCTTCGAGACCCTGCGTGTCGTGCGGCCCTACATGATCCTTGGCGCCGTCGCGTTGTTATTCGCCTTCCTCATTTGGCGCACCAGCTTCCCAGTGCTGAAGGATGATGCTGCCGGCGACAATTCTCACGCCGGCGCCCTGGGAAGGCTGCTGAACAATCGCCATCTTCTGTTCAGTATCGGAGCGCAGTTCTTCTATGTGGGGGCTCAGGTGGGAACCTGGAGCTACTTTATTCAGTATGTCCAGGACTACACCGGGGCCACGGAAAAAGTAGCCGGCTATTTTCTCACCGGGACACTTGTCATGTTTGGCATAGGCCGGTTTGCATCGGCGTATCTGATGAAGTTTCTCGCGCCCGCAAGGTTGATGGGCAGCTATTGTCTGATCAATATCGTGCTTCTCGCCATCGCGGTGTTGCATCGGGGATGGGTTGGCGTGTGGATGATCTTTCTCACCAGTTTCTTCATGTCGCTGATGTATCCAACGATCTTCGCGCTTGGCCTGCAGGGGCTGGGTCTGGACAGCAAACTTGGCGGTTCTCTTCTGGTGATGGCGATCGCCGGAGGTGCGGTCCTGACACCCTTCATGGGAGTCCTTGCGGACAAGACCTCGAGCGTTGCCTTAGCCTATGGCATCCCTCTTTTCAGCTATGTGCTGATCGCGTGCTACTCCTACTTTGCCCAGCTAACGCCAAAGCCGCAGCAATCAGTGGATGGCTAACCCGGTAAGGTGTTGCGTCGAAGATAGTGGGGCATAGATGGCTGTTCGAATGAAGGACATCGCGGAGGACCTCGGATTGTCCGTCGTCACGGTCTCCAAGGTATTTAACAATCATCTCGATATCGGTGTGGCCACCCGTGCGCGGGTCCTGCGCCGTATGAAGGAATTGAACTATCAGCCAAGCCTTCACGCGCAGGGCCTGGCGTCTGGCCGGACAATGATGGTAGGCCTTATCGTTCCCGATCTTGTACATGCGTTCTTTTCAGAGGTGGCCCAAAGCCTCTCCGACGTGCTGCGCAAGAAGGGATACGGCCTACTCATCGCCTCATCGGATGAGGAGCCCGAGCTTGAGAGAAGCGAGATCGAACAGATGATCCGCCGCCGCGTCGATGTGCTGATGGTCGCGTCTTGCCAGGGCAATCCCGACAGTCTTAGGAAAGTCATGGAGCAGAAAGTTCCGCTCATCCTCATCGACCGCAACTTCAAGGGCTTCGAGGCGAATTTTGTCGGCACCGACGACGTCCATGTCGGAGAGATGGCCACCGAACACCTCATCGGCCTTGGAAGGCGAATAATCGGACACATCGGCGGCCAGACCGTAAGCACCTCAAACGATCGATTATCTGGCTACATGAAAGCGCTGGCGCACCATAAGATTACGCTCTCGGAGAAGTACATCGTCAGACGCACGCTCGGAGACAAGGCGGCCGATAACACGGGCAGGAAGGCGATGGAGAAACTGCTTCTGGTAAACCCGCGTCCGGATGCGGTCTTCTGCTACAACGATCCAGCCGCGATCGGCGCCATGAACGCGATTCTCGCTGCGGGGCTGCGTATCCCCGAGGACATCGCGATCATCGGCTGCGGCAACATACGCTATGCGGAGTCCTTTCGCGTGCCTCTGTCTTCCGTGGATATTCCTTGCAAGACTCTAGGCGAGTATGCCGGAGAGATCGCCCTCCAGATGACAAGCAACAAGAAACCTACGCGAACCAGGAGGATGCTTGTCTCGCCGAAGTTAGTGATCCGCGAGTCGAGCCAGGTTTCGAAGTCGACTCATGCGGCAGGAACAATCCCTCGAAAGCGTCAATCGAAGGTGGCCGCGCAGCCCAAGGTAAACCGGTAGTTCAGGGGCCTTTCCATGTTTATGTACATCTCCTCAGCGGTTATACTTCGGTGCTTCATGCGGCTGTGCTCGTCAGCTTGCAAACTTCTGGTTCGCGGGCTGGTTTTCCGGCAGCCCAGAACTCCACGAGATATTGCGAACGGGCCCGGCAATTTCGAGTATCTGGCGCAGCAGTTCAGGCGGCGTCTCGTTATCAAGGGCGAAGAGCGCATCATCGACCTCTGCTACGCTGCGAAAGCCGACCAGCGTTGTCGCTACGAAGGGATGAGTAAAACAATAGTTCAGAGCCACCACCGCTGGCCGGACTTCGTTCGCACGGCATAGCTCTACAATTCGAGCGGCGGCGTCCTGCACGGCGCGCGGGGCAGGGTGCCACTCTGCGATGCGTCCGCCGGACAGCAGCCCCATATGCAGCGGAGAGGCGTTCACCAGTCCGACTCCGAGCCGCGTCGCAATGGGCGTAAGATGGCGGTCCATGTCATCCGCGAGAAGATTGCTATGGCAGTAATTGAGGACGGTATCGACGGTCGCCGCCTCTAGGATGCGCGCCAGCAGATCGGGCCAATAGCCGGTAACTCCAATAAAGCGGACCTTCCCCTGTTCCTGTAGCCGCCGCATCGCCGGCAGGGTCTCGTGCAGGATCTGCTCCATCGGAGCGAATTCAACGTCATGCGCCTGCAGCAGGTCTACGAACTCTGTCTTCAGTCTTCGCAGCGAGGCCTCTAACTCACGTGTAATTGTACTGGCGGAGAAGTCGAAGTGGCTGACTCCGTAGCGACCGCACTTGGTAGCCAGCACCACCTCATCGCGCCGTCCGGCAAGCGCGTCGCCGAGCCGTTCTTCCGCCAGGGTTACACCATAGTAGGGAGAGACATCGAAGAAATTGACCCCGCGTTCGATGGCGTGCAGGGTGGTGAGACGTGCCTGAGCCGCCGTCATCTCGCCGAAGACCCCGCCCAGCGTCGCCGCGCCGAAACCGACGTTGGAAACCTCGATCCTTGTGATGCCCAGCGGACGATAGAGCACGAACATCCTCGAGCAAGATTACTTGCGCTCTGCTTTAGCGCTTACGATACACGCAGCCGTTGACCGCGGGCAAATGCGTGCTAGGGTATATGCGCCGGTGGAAAGCTAGGCCACCGTGCGTCGCGTGAGCGCCGTCCTGAAAGGCGTCGCCGGTGCGGAAAAGAAACGATGCTCGCCGTTGTCCGCGAGGGTGCCGAAGCGCAGGGCTACAGAGTTAGAGGATTTGCGCCGACATCTCGCGCGGCGCACAAGCTTGCTGAGGCCGGCATGGATACCTCGACTCTCCAGCGCGATCCAGAGTTGAAACAGGTTGTCGAACAGTTGGCAAGCGGCTATGTTAGAGCCGCAGTCGAAAGTGTCAAGGGCGGAGCAAAACTAGGCCACCGTGGCGGAGCAAAGTAGGCCAGTTGATGTCGCTATCTCCAACCTGCTTTTATTCGGACTATCATCTGATTCACCGAGCGAGTGAAGCAGGAGTATAGAACCCTCGCAACGGTTGTCAAGAATCCCGCACCCAACCGCACCGCACAGCCTTGCCGCGCTTGCTACGGCCTTACTGCATCACAGTAAAATCTCCCAATATACATCGAGCCCTGCGGCGTATAGGAGTGGAAGAACACATAGATCCGGTTCTCCTCGCCGGGCAGATTCCCATACCGAATCGCTGGCGAGAGGATGCCGCTGTTGTACCACGGCGCGTTATTCGCCGCGTCGTACTGCAGCAGCGTCACCTCGTTCGTCCAGTCAGACATCTTCACCGCCGGGGTCGCTGCGTCCAGCCACACCAGACTCCGCGGCCGTCCACCTCCAACCCCCGTCGGGTCCTTGGCGATCACCATCTCATACCGGTTGCGCGACTTGTTATACAGAAAGTCCTGGTTGTAATAGGCCGCCGGAAAATCCAGCTTCTGCCGGTTCGTCCAGTGGATGCCATCGGTGCTTTCGGCATACCCCAGCTTGTTTTCGGGTGGGTTCGTCCACCACCCCCCGGCCGTGTAATACATGATGTATTTGTGCAATTGCGGCATCCAGCGCACCGACTGCTCCAGAATCGCTCCCAGCTTCGTGCTGTACTCCCACGGCTGCTCCGCCACCATCACCGGGTCGGCAACCGCCGTCGCGGTCCCGGTCTTCGGGTTGAAGTCCTTCATCAGCCCAACCACAAACGCCGTCTGCCCATCGTTGTGCGCCGCATAGTAGATGTTCACCTTGCCATCGGGACCAGCCTCTACCGACGGAGTCTCGGCCGCAATCCGGTCCCATCCGCCGGGGCTCGGGTTCGGCGAAACAGCAACGGCAATCCCCTTGCCATCCGCCTGCGCTCCCACCAGGTGCCACCCATTCGGGTCCGAAGGATACGTCGTTGTCGTCCCCAGCGAGGCTCCCGGTGGCAAATACGCCGCAAACGGCTCCAGCGCACGCTTCGGATTCGCCGCTGGCCCGGTCGCAAAGATCATCCACCACTGCTTCCCAATCAGGACGATATCCGGGTCGCTCACCACCATCGTGTTCGTCACCCCATACAAACCCGTGTTCATCTTGCCCGATTCAAAGATCGGCGCCGCCGTCGCATTGCCGCAGTTCTTGGCAAACCGGCCCCTCGCCAAATCCGTGGCAGGCGTCTTCGTCTGTCCATACCCCGCCGGCGCGGCAGCCGCCAAGCCCAGCCAGACTAACCCACAGTACAACCCACCGCGTCCCACGACCCTGCTTCCACACCAAGCCATCGCGTCCCCTCCTCATAAAACAAACGATGCTATCGTACTATGTTTGGACAGCCTCTCGTGCTTCGCTCAGTCATACAGAACGCCATCTCAGCCAGCGGGATACCATCAACCACCTCATCTTGCTTGAGCGGAGTGGGCCGGACCCCGGCGGCGTGTAGGCGGCGGCCGAGGCCGATGAAGTCGACGTCCATGGTGTTCTTGGCCAGCTCGGCCTTCTTGTGGAAGCCGATCACGTCGATCGTATTGCCCACGCAGGCCAGCATGGTTTGGGGGAGCGTGGCCACTTGAACGTCGGCCGTCGAGATCTGGGTCTCTAGCCTAATACCGTGACAATCGGCAAAACCCGGGATTCGCGACATCTTTATTTTCCGAAGGTGACGCTGGCAAAAATCACAGCGCAGGCGATCCGGTGGGGCCGTAAACGAGGGCTGCCCCGAGTCGACGACCGGGGGTAGGGGCAGGGTGGATCACAATCGAGCAGCGCTGATCTAGACGAGAATGTGATCACTGTAGATCTGTTCATTTCCCGGCTGGCAAGACACCAACTGTGTGCAACCACGTCTCTGCAAGACCGGTCCAGTGAGTCACCGGATCAAGAGTCTCTCTTAGTCCGTAGCCATGACCACCGTGCGCGAAAATATGCAGCTCTGCGGGCACTCCCTGAACAGCCAGCGCGGCTGCGTAAGCCAACGCATTGCCCACATGGACAGGGTCGTCCTCGGCTTGAACGAGGAAGGTCGGCGGCGATCCAGGGCCTGGCGTCAAGTTCGCCTTCAACTTGAAGTCATCCGACTCCAGCGTTAGGTAAGCAGGGTAGAGGAGCATGACGAAGGCTGGCTTGAAGACTGTTGCCGTCTTCCCATCAACCTGCGGATAAACGAGATCTGAGGTACCGGCCAACGTAACCGCCAGATGGGCTCCTGCGGAGAAGCCAGCAACTCCGATGCGTGTTGAGTCCAGGTTCCATTGCGAAGCATGCGCATGGACGACGGCGAGCGCACGCTGGGCATCCTCGAGCGCCGCAGCCACCTTCGGATAGGGTCCGGAAGAAGGCACGCGGTACTTTACCAGAACACAAGCCATTCCGAGCCCGGTCGCCCATTCGCATATCTCTCTGCCTTCAAGATCGTAGGCCAGAACGGTGTAGCCTCCGCCTGGAAAGACGACCAGCACCGGATGGAGTCTCGTCACGCTGTCCGCCCCGAGGGGATTCTGCTTTGGTGGGAAATACGTTAGAAGCGGCACACTGACCCCGGTGAGGCGGATGATCGCTCGTCCGCCGATACGTTCATCACGCGGCGTCGTGATGTCTCGCTCCAGGCCGGCCACGCCCTCTCCACCGGCGGGTGGAGTGCCCGGCCAAAGGGGCAATTCCACTGCATGCTCCGGCAGCGGCCTGGCTTCCTGCGCGAGAGCAGTACCTACCCCTCCGGGAAGGCCGGCATAAATCACCAGCAGGCTCAATGCACCCACGGTTGCGACAACGGAATGACGTTTACTGATCAAGCTTCAAGCTCCCGGAGATAGGAAGATCAGTCGTGCTGCCGGCGGCGGGTGTGGTGGGTTGCCCATCGCCGACGGACTCCTGGTACTTTCCTTCGCACACTAGCACTTGAGTCGACAAGGCTAAGATCGCTCGGTTGGAGATCGAAGAAGACCGTCGCGCTCGCGCAGACCGCAAGATGCACACCCCGTAACGCGCGGCTGGTTGCGCCTTCAAGCGCGGGCGGCACTAGGGTAAAGCTGAATAGGAATCTCGCCATCGCGCTTTCCGGTGTTGGTGATCCTCGCTGTGCGCCAAAAAGCTCTGCGTTAAGTAGTGAACAACATAACGGGTCACTTAGCGCCGAAGGCGCTAAGCCTATTGAGAGTTCTCATAGAAGTGCCTGTTTGGCAAATATCGATCAAAAAGAAACATAAAAGATTGCTTTATGACATAATACGGTATAAAGTGATCTCGAAACATTCAATGTTTCAGATTGTTCAACTTATCCCAGATTTTATCCCTTTGCAGAAAGAGCAATGAGCAGCAGCAACGAGATTGGGAAATCGGCGCCTTCCCAGGATTCGAGATGCGAATTGGCCCCACAGATGTGCAGGACAAGACAAGACCTAACGTTTTGAATTGAAAAGGAGTATGTATGCCTGGCAGCTATCGTTTTTCGTTTGGCCCGTGGAACATTCACGAGGGTTCAGATCCATTTGGCCCGATCGTAAGGGAGACAATCCCTTTTGCGAAAAAACTGAAACAATACAAAGCGCTTGGATTTGACGGAATCCAACTTCATGATGATGATGCGGTTCCCGGTCTCGACCAACTGAGTGACCAAGAAGTCAATAAAAGGGCCAAAGAGCTGAAGGAGGTGCTTGACGGTGAGGGCCTGATAGCAGAGTTTGTGGCACCACGTCTTTGGGAAGATCCCCGCACCATCGACGGTGGGTATACCTCTAACGATTCGAAGTCCCGGGAATACGCTAGGCTGCGCAGTCGGCGCGCCATCGACATTGCAGATGCGCTTGGCACTCCACTGCTTGTCCTGTGGCTTGCGCGCGAGGGAACCTATATTCGTGAATCGAAGGACAGCAAGATCGCGATCGACCGGATTGTCGCAGCCATTGATGACATGCTGGATTACCATCCATCTATTCGCGTCGCTATTGAGCCGAAACCAAATGAGCCAGTGGACCACGCATATCTCCCGACGACGGGCCATGCAATCGCAGCGGCCTTCCGGACAAGAGACGCAGCGAGGGTAGGGGTTGTCATCGAAAGTGCGCATGCGATTCTCGCAGGTCTCGACCCCTCTGACGAGATGGGATTCGCATTGTCGTTTGGAAAGCTCTATACGGTTCATCTAAATGATCAGAACGGACTCAAGTTCGACCAGGACAAGAGCTTTGGGGCAGTTGATCTACGCCGGGCATTCAATCAGGTTCGACTGCTTGATCGCTACAACTATGGTCAGCAGGGAGAGTTTGTCGGCCTTGATGTCAAGGCAATGCGCACGCAGCGCGAGGGTCACGCATCCAAGCATCTGAGCAACAGTCTCAGCATTTTCAAGCGCCTCTTAGAACTCTCTCGCAGCCTCCGTGACGAAGATGTCGCCGCATTGATAGCAAAGCGGGACTACGAGGAATTGGAAATGCTCATCCTCAACCATCTGCTGTGCTGCGATGTTGCTGTGCCTGTCGGAGCATGAACGTGATGCAATTCGTCGACCAGAACGCACAGCCAGTCGCCCGGATGCGCGTTCTGGTCTGCTTCCAATGCAATGGCGTGGAGAATCCCCGCATCAAATTTCCCTAGTTGGATTTCCCAAAGGAAGCACAACTCGGCTTCCTCTACGGCGGCCATCATACAAAGGCAAGGAGCGATAAACAAAGTGAATAACAACAGGCCAAAAATTGGCATAAGGCCCATCATTGATGGCCGTCGCAAGGGTGTTCGCGAGTCGCTTGAAGATCAGACCATGACGATGGCGAAACTTACTGCCGAGTTTCTATCGAAGAATATCCGCCACGCGAGCGGAGAATTTGTAGAGTGTGTCCTGGCAGACTCGTGCATCGGAGGTCTGGCTGAAGCAGCCGAATGCGAGGAGAAGTTTGGCAAGGAGGGTGTGGGGCTTACGTTGAGTGTCACTCCATGCTGGTGTTACGGCTCGGAGACGATCGACATGGACCCCTTCAAACCAAAGGCAATCTGGGGATTCAATGGGACGGAGCGTCCGGGTGCCGTGTATCTGGCGGCCGCACTTGCGGCCCATACGCAAAAGGGAATCCCTGCCTTCTCTATTTACGGGCATGAGGTGCAGGAATCCAAGGACGCTTCCATTCCCTCAGATGTGCAGGAGAAGCTTCTTCGGTTCGCGAGGGCGGGGCTTGTAGTGGCTACGCTGCGGGGTAAGACCTACATGTCTCTCGGTGGAGTATCGATGGGCATTGCGGGATCGATTGTGAACCATGAATTCTTTGAATCTTGGCTTGGCATGAAGGTGCAGGCCGTGGATATGTCGGAACTTCGACGCCGGATGGCTCAGAAAATCTATGACGAGGCGGAGTTGGAGTTAGCGGTAGAGTGGGCAAACAAGTATTTCATACAAGGTGCGGACTATAACCGCACTGCTGGTGACGCAGCAGACCGCCAGCCAGTTCTACGTGAGAGCCTGCTGATGGCAATTTGTATCCGCGACATGATGCAAGGAAATCATCTGCTGGCAGAAAAAGGATTTGCCGAAGAGGCTAATGGCTATAACGCAATTGCGGGAGGATTCCAAGGACAGCGGCATTGGACAGATCAATATGCCAATGGAGATGTCGCCGAAGCAGTGCTGAATAGTTCGTTCGATTGGAACGGAGTTCGCGAGCCGGTGCTTCTTGCTACCGAGAACGATAGCTTGAACGCGGTTTGCATGCTGTTTGGCCACTGTTTAACGGGAACAGCGCAGATATTTGCCGATGTAAGAACCTACTGGTCGGCAGATGCGATAAAGCGGATTACCGGTAGTGAATTGACCGGTGTGGCCGCTGGAGGCTTTCTGCACCTCATCAATTCGGGCGCAGCTGCACTCGACGGGAGCTGCCAACAGATTGACAAGGATGGCCAGCCTACGATGAAGCCGCACTGGGAAGTTACGCCGGCGGACGCCGAGGCATGCCTGGCAGCGACGGAGTGGTGTCCGGCTATTGCGGAATATTTCCGTGGAGGCGGGTTGTCGAGCTGCTTTCTTACCAAGGGAGGCGTCCCTTTTACGCTCTCTCGGCTGAACCTCGTAAAGGGACTAGGCCCCGTGCTGCAGTTCGCGGAAGGTTGGAGTGTCGATCTGCCGCAGAAGGTTCACGAAACACTCAACAAGCGCACAGACCCAAGCTGGCCGACAACATGGTTTGTTCCTCGTCTTACGATGCAAGGGCCTTTCCGAGATGTGTACTCCGTGATGGCAAACTGGGGAGCAAATCACGGCGTATTGACAGTTGGCCATGTCGGAAAAGATCTGCTCACCTTGGCATCCATGCTGCGGATCCCCGTATGCATGCACAATGTAGAGGAAACCGGCATCTACCGTCCTAGCTCCTGGGCGGCATACGGGATGGATATCGAGGGACAAGACTATCGTGCTTGTGAAAGCTATGGGCCACTCTATTACAGATAGGAACAGTGGGCCTTGCACGGTGGCAGACGGTATTTCTGCGGAAACGTAAGATGTTATTGGAAGGATCATGGAGAGCGTGTGCTCGGCTGAATTAGCAGGAATTCTGAGCTAGCCTTTCGCAGTTCTAGCAAAGCCGGCTTTTTTCTGAGTGCTGGGAGGTGATCCTATTGTCGTCGTGCTCGGGTCTTTCATGCTGCCGACGGTTCCTGAGATGCGCTGGCAAGTTCGCCGTGACAACCGTTTAATCTCCGGCACCCTGATCACTTCGTCGATGCGTTCGATATATGGTAGCCACTTGAGAACGCGTACTCAGCTCGCAGGCGCTCAAAGATCCGCTTCGCCGTGAGTCGTTGCTTCGCTGGCCGCCGCTTATCTTCTTCCAGAATCGCGTCGATCGCGCCCAGCCACGGCCCCAGCTTCGGACGCTTCACCGGCCGCTGACGCTGGTAGCCGGGAGGCACCGCGTAGCGAAGCATCTTCCGAACCGTCTCCCGCGATATCCCAAACTTCAGGGCGGCCGCACGCTCACTCCTGCCCTCAAGCCATCGCCTCACGCTAGGCTACACGCGGCTTGAGCAGAGCTCCTGAAATGGTCCGGGTTCGCTATCGATTGGACAGATTTGATCGGGAAATCAGTTCAGGTGCAGCCGAATGGCGTCGCCGCGATAGCGAATCGTCTGCGAGGCATGGGTGGCGCCGGCCATATGCACGACGAAGCTACGGTCGCGCAGCATCCCAGAGAAGCTGCCTACCCGCTTCCCGATCAGCAGTTCGTGGGTGCGGTCCTTCCAATTCAAAACGATCGTGCTGGACTGACCGCTCTCGTAGTCATAGTTGGTGCCTTCATCGTCGTAGAGCGTGAAGGTCCCATCGCGGCCGGGATAAATATTCAGTTCTATCGGGCCATCCTTTTCTTGATCGGAATACTGCATGGCAGGCCCAAGAGGGAGGATGGAGCCGGCCCGCACGAAGAGTGGGATGGTATCAAGAGGTGCCGAAGACTCCACTGTCCGCGCGCCGAGCAGGCGCGTCTCTGTCCAGAAGTCGTACCAACCGCCGCTTGCCGCGGGCAAATAGACGTTTGCGGTCGTCACCGAGGCAGCGGTGACCGGGGCAACGAGAAGGTCTTTGCCAAACATGAACTCGTACTTCTGCTGTAGAGCCTCTTGGTCCGAGGGGAAGTCCATGACAAGCGGGCGCAGGAGCGTCGAACCACGCAGATTGACCTGCGCCGCCTCGGAGTAGATATAGGGCATCATGCGGTAACGGAGGTCGAGATACTTGCGTGCGACCGTCTCGACCTTGGGGCCGTAGAGCCATAACTCGGTGGGGGTGAGCCAGCCATGGACGCGCATCAAGGGTGTAAAGGTGGAGAACTCGAGCCAACGGAGGAGCCGCTCGTGATACGCCGGATCAGTGAACTGGGTCGTGCCCGGACGGAAGAAGCCTCCGGTATCCGTTGTCCAGTACGGCAACCCCGAGGCGGAATAATCGAGGCCCGCAACGATCTCACGGCGGAGGGTCTCCCAGTCATTGCCCACATCGCCCGACCAAACGGCTGATGCATAGCGTTGTTGGCCCAGAAAGGCGTTGCGGGTGAGGAGCATCACCCTCTTGCCGGGAACGTCTTTGCGCAGTCCTTCGTACACGGTCCGGTTGACCATCAGCGGATAGAGAAGGCGCACGTCGTCCCCAAGACCTGTAAAGACGTTTCTTCCGTGGAGATCGTCGTTCTCGGGCTCGGTGGCGTCGAGCCACCACGCATCGAAGCCGAGCGGCACCATGCGTTTGCTGAAGTCTGTCCAGTAGAGCGCTCGGGCCGCTGGATTGAAGAAGTCCACCCAGTCCGTGCCCGGGACGTAGAGGTTACGGGTCTGGAACTCCTTGCCGATGTCCGTATCGGCAGCGATCCTCGACCAGACGGAGATCATGATGCGGGCATGAAGATCATGCGCGGACTTGACCATTCCGGCGGGATCTGGATAGTCGTTCTCGTCGAACTTCATCGCGTTCCAACCGTACTTCCCCCAGTACATCCAGTCCTGCACGATGAGGTCGAGCGGGAGCTGCTTGTCCCTGAAGGTTTGGAGGTTTTGCAGAAGCTCTTTCTGAGAATAATAGCGGGCGCGGGATTGGATGAAGCCGTAAGCCCACTTCGGCATCAAGGGAGCAGCACCCGTGACATCGCGATAGCGACGTATGACATCATCGGCGGCTGGGCCCGCGAATACGATGTAGTCGATCGTATGACCGGAGAAGGAGCGCCAGGTCGTACGGTCAGCGGCAGGACGGAAGAATATGGTCGGCTTATCGTCGACGTCACCTTCGAACCGGATGGAGTGCTTGCCGGCGGAGAGGGTGCTAAACCAACTGGTTGTAGGAGGCAGCCAATAGTTCGCGAAGTCGACGACTGTCTGACCGTCAATCTCCACCTTATACCGCCGCTCCATCTTCCAACCGGAGTCCAACATCATAGCCTGCGGACCAGCGACGGGTACTTCAAACTCGCCAGTGAAAGACGCTGACTGCCGGACATCCGCTCCAGTACTGTTGCCTGCAAGCGACTGTTCGATTGAGTAGGTCGAGGTGCCGGCGCGGGTGAGCGTGATCGCGGTGTCCGCTGGATTCAGATCGGTGCGTCCGTAGTTGTGCCAGAGCAGACCGTATCCCTTGCTGGAGAGCAGGAAGGGGATGGAGATCTGGGTGTTGACCTGTGTGAGTCTGCGCGGAAGGTCGCGCACATTGAGAAGGCCGTCCTGAAACTGGCCGCTGCCAAAGAGATACTCGTCTCTCGGTGAGGCGAAGGTCTCCTGCAACGTGGGGACTTCCTGTCCCGGAAGCGGGTCTGGCAGGTTGCGGCCGCCGTCCTGCTCGCTTAGCAGCAGCTTGCCTTGCGCGTCGGTAAAGACAAGCTTTCCGGTGCGACGGTCGACCCTCGCCTGGAGGCTGCCCGAATCCACAACAACGGCCTCAGGAGTCTGCTTCACTTGGAAGCGCGGCGCAGGAAGATTCTGCAGGAGAACGACCTCACCCGGACCGACCGGGTCCTGTGGCAAACCGGCTTTATAAACCCTCACCCGAATCGCGCCGTCCTCCAAAGGGGAAATCTCGATGGTGTCACTGTCCACATGAACCATCACCGTCGTGACGGTCTTGGAATAGGCCAACTCCTGGCCCTGCGCCCGCGCGGAGCCGGCCAACTGAATTGTTACCGCCAGCTGAATGGCAATGAGCCGAGAAAGAATGCGCAAGATGCGGACAGGAACAAACGATCGGATCATCACAGTAACTCCCTACGACACAATTTGATCGTGCCACTTGTGCACGATCCGAGCGGCCCTGATCGCTCGACCGCAGCGTCAGCTCAATGCGTCTGAACAGCCAGCCCCTATTGTCGAAAATATCGGCCACCGAGTTGATGGTTGCCAAGCGTCAGGGCAGCGACATACACTCACTTGGATGGCGCAATCATCATACCTAACAATGCAGACTGCGTGTCAAACTCTCCAAGAAGAAGGGAAAGTATGCGGTGAATGAGATTGATCGCAATCGACGCGAGCAACGGTTGGCGCACCCTTTATGCGCGTGGGCCTATGCACGCAAAGGGGCGTGGGCCTATACCTGCGTCGTGCTCGCGCTTCTTGTTGTAGGGTGTCTCCCTGCCGGGGCTTTCCAGAACGAGACTGAACCCGGCGTTGCCATCCCCAAAGAGAAGATTGAGTGGACATGGAGTGACCATAGCGACACGGTCGACCCAAAGCTACCTAATGTTCTCCTGATAGGGGATTCGATCACGCGGGCATACTTCCCAGAGGTTGCAAAGCGTCTTGCCGGGAGGGCCAATGTCTACTTGTTTGCCACTTCTTGCTCATCTGGGGACCCAAGGCTTTCCGCCCAGCTGCATCTGTACTTCGAGACAGCGCCTTCTTTCCGCGTGATCCACTTCAACAATGGGATGCACGGGTGGGACTACAGCGATAAAGCTTTCGCGGCAGCGCTTCCGATCATGGTCCACGAACTGAGGAAAGAGAGGCCGGGGAGCCGGCTCATATGGGGCACGATCACCCCGGTGAGGAAGGACAATAGCTTAGGAGCGACGAATGCCCGCATCGAAGCTCGAAATGCCTTAGCACTCGTCGTGATGAAGCACGCCGGCATTCCCATCGACGACCAACATGCCCTCATGGAAGGCCACGGAGATCTGCATCTGGACGATGTCCATTTCAACGATAGAGGAAGCGAAGTACAGGGGGACCAGGCAACGGCGAGCATTGACGCCGCATTGGATCCATCCACGACGTTACCACCTCAGTAGAAGAGTCAATTCGATGCAACGAAACCAAGGTTTGGGCCAATCATCATATGAATTGGCACAATCGGCCTCCCCGGAGGGACCCATGTTCCGCTACTCACAAACCTTCGCTATATACCTCTCACCCAACAGGCCGCTGAAAGCCCTGCGCACATGGAGGATGCCTGTCGGGGCCTTACTTTTATTGAGCGTCGCGGCAAACCTGACGGCTCCTGGGCAGAACAGGAGGGAATCCGCAGCTTCGATCGAAGTAAGGATCGACCGCTCCATCGCCGGCATGACTTTGGAGGAGAAGATATCGCTGATCTCCGGCGGTAGCATCCTTGGATCGACGGCACTTCCTCGCCTTGGCATTCCGGCATTTCGGATGGGCGACGGACCGATTGGGGCGCATGACCCTTCGCCCTCGACTGCGTTCGCAGCGGGAATCGCGCTCGCAGCCACATGGGATCGCGACCTTGCGGACCGTATCGGTACCCAGATTGGGCGAGATTCGCGTTCACGAGGAGCGGCATTTCTGCTGGGACCGGGAATGAACATCTATCGCGCGCCTATGAACGGACGCAACCACGAATATCTCGGCGAAGACCCATTTTTAGCCGGCCAGTTGGCTGTCCACTACGTCGAGGGAGTGCAGTCGCAGAACGTGGCCGCCACCATCAAGCACTTCGTCGGCAACGACTCCGAGTTTGCGCGCTTTACGTCGGACACCGTGGTCAGCGAGCGAGCGTTGCGCGAGATCTATTTGCCGGCGTTCGAGGCTGCGGTCAGACAGGGCCGCGCTGCGGCCATCATGGACTCGTACAACCGTTTGAACGGAACGTGGATGACAGAGAATAAGCATCTGAATGACGAGGTCGCGAAGCGGCAGTGGCACTTCGATGGCCTTATCATGTCGGACTGGATTGCCACCCATGAGGGCGCCGCTGCAGCGAATGGAGGCCTCGATCTGGAGATGCCCGCGCCCCTGTATTTCAATCTGGAGACCCTGATTCCTGCTGTGAAGAGTGGCACCGTGAAGGAGTCGGAGATAGACGACAAGGTGAGGCGGTTGCTCCGCATTGCAGCGCGGTTCGGGTGGATCACCCCGGCAGCGGAAGGTGTGGGATGGGTCAGCCACGATCCTCTGGACATCGACATTCCGCGCTACAACCAGCAGGGCCGCGAGGTCGCATTGCAGGGAGCACTTGAGAGTGCGACGCTGCTGAAGAACGAGGGCGGCCTGCTTCCGCTCGATCCGGTCAGGTTCAAGCGGATCGCCGTGATAGGACCGAATGCCGACCCCGGATACGCAACCGGTGGCGGAAGCGGGATGGTTCCTCCATTCTTTCTGACAGGCCCGTTCAAGGGCATCAGCGACCATTTGGGCGTTCGTGGCAACGTGACCTACGCCCAGGGGATCGACAGGCTCGACGTGCTGGCTCAGCAAACC